>NZ_DASTBH010000520.1:0-11744 GCF_035712165.1 Actinophytocola sp.
GAGTGGGGTGTTCCGCTGCGCGGCGAGGCGGCCCTCTACGAGCGGCTGACGCTGGAGGCGTTCCAGTCCGGCCTGTCCTGGATCACGATCCTGCGCAAGCGCCCGGCGTTCCGGGCCGCCTTCGCCGGCTTCGACCCGGCCGCCGTGGCCGCGTTCGGCCCCGCCGACGTGTCCCGCCTGATGTCCGACGCCGGCATCGTCCGCAACCGGGCCAAGATCGACGCCGCGATCAACAACGCCCGCGCCATCGCCGGTCTCGACATCCCGCTGGACGAGCTGCTCTGGTCGTTCGCCCCCGACCCCGCCGCCCGTCCGCGCCCCGCCACCCCGGCCGAGGTCCCCGCCACCACCCCCGAGTCGAAAGCCATGGCCAAGGAGCTCAAGCGCCGCGGCTTCACCTTCGTCGGGCCCACCACCTGCTACGCCCTCATGCAAGCCACCGGCATGGTCGACGACCACCTCACCACCTGCTGGCGCGCCACCCCCTGAGCGCCCGCATCACCGGCCGGTGAAGGTGGGCGGACGTTTGGCGACGAAGGCCGCGACGGCCTCGGTGTGGTCGGTGGTGGCGCCGGCTTCGGACTGGGTGCGGGCCTCGGTGGCCAGCGCGTTGTCGAGGGTGCCGGCGGCGCCGGACAGGAGCGCCTCCTTGATCTTCGCGTACGCGGTGGTGGGGCCGGCGGCCATGCGGGCGGCCAGGGCTTGGGCGGTGGTCAGGGTTTCGCCGTCGGCCACCACCTGGGTGACCATGCCGATCGCGAGCGCCGCCTCGGCGGTGACGGGGGCGGCCAGCAGCATCATCTCCATGGCGCGGCCGTAGCCGATCAGCCTCGGCAGCGTCCAGGAGGCGCCGGAGTCGGCGGTGAGGCCGACGTTGGCGAAGGCCATCAGGAACTTCGCCGACGACGCGGCGACCCGCAGGTCGCAGGCGTAGGCGAGGGACGCCCCGGCGCCGGCGGCCATGCCGTTCACGGCGGCGATCACCGGCTTCGGCATGCCGGTGATCGTGGCGATGATCGGGTTGTAGTGCTCGACCACCGTCGACAGCGGCGCCGGGTCGTTCGCGTTCAGCAGCGCGACATGCTCCTTGAGATCCTGCCCGCCGCAGAACGCCCGGCCCGCGCCGGTGATCACCACCGCCCGGACCGCCTCGTCCGTCGCGGCCGCCCGCAGCGCCGTGAGCAGGTCGTTCTTGAGTTGCAGAGTCAGCGAGTTGAACGCATCCGGCCGGTTCAGCGTGAGCGTGCGCACGCCGTCGGCGTCCTCGGTCAGCAGCGGGGCGTCGGTGGGCAAGGTGAACTTCCTTCTCTGGAGGGTCATGCGGTGGATTTGGTGCTGCGGCCGGCCTCGAGACAGCGGTCCAGGAACGTCTCGGCGGCCGGGGCCAGCCGGGCGGTGTGCCGGTCGAAGACCCCGGCGGCCAGCCGGCCCGGCCAGTCGTCGGGCAGCAACTCGGGGGGCAGCCCGGGGTCGTGGAACAGGAACCCGCGCCAGGCATGCAGCAGCCGCTGCGACTCGGCGAACGCCGCGGCCGGGTCCGAACCGTCCACAGCCGACATTCGCGGTTCCCATTCCCGCACGAAGGCGGTGTATCCGGCGCCGAGCGCGGCCAGGTCCCAGGCCGCAGCGGCCAGTTCGGCGTCCGAGCCGTGGTGCGCGCCGTGGAACACGGTGGCGGCGACGCCGTCGGCGGCCAGCAGGTCCGCCAGTTCCGGCGAGGGCCTGGGTGCGATCCAGGTGGCCGGCCCGAGCGGCGCGTAGCCGAGCAGCCGCAACGAGGAGTCCAGCCGCTCGCGGTCGGCGCGGCCGGGTGGCCCGGTGAGGACCACCACCTGCCAGCGTCCGTCCCAAGTGGACGGACGGGTGCGGTAGATGCGGGCCCCCGCCTCGTCCAGCCGGCGCTCCGCCCGCCTGGTCAGCGCGTAGCCCGGGCCTTCGGCCAGCCGGACCGGCTCCAGCCAGCCCTGCCGGACCATTCTGGACACGGCCGTGCGGATCGCCGGCGCGCCGAAGCCGAGCGGCTCGAGCAGCCGGACCAGGGCGGCGATGGCGGCCGCGCCACCTCGCGCTCTGAGGTAGCCGCCGTACACATCGAACAGCGCCGAACGGGCTCGCACGACATCCGAGTCTGTCAGCCCGCCGGCACCGGGCGCCACCTCATAGCGGCACGTCACGCGACACGCATTGATCGGTTCGATTTCACCGCCGCGACGCGATGGGGGAGAATGTCCTGGGCTTCGGCCGGGCGACCCGGCCGGAGTGGGAGGCACAGACGGAGGGAGCACGCTATGGCGGCCATGAAGCCCCGGACCGGCGACGGTCCCCTCGAGGTGACGAAGGAGGGTCGGGGCATCGTGATGCGCGTCCCCTTGGAGGGTGGTGGCCGGCTCGTCGTCGAGATGTCCGCGGACGAGGCGAACGCCCTGGGTGACGCGCTGAAGGCCGCCGCGGGCTGACCACCAGGTACCCGCGTTAGCTCGCTGCCCCGGTCCGCGTTGGGGTGCTCACGCACGGTCCAACGTGGAGGCCGGGGCAGCCTTGTGTAAGCCCCGGGAGGAAGTCGACGTGCCGACACCATTGCCCGCTCTCCCCACCCCCTTGCCGGACATCGAGGTGGACGTACAGGCGCGCGGGCCGGCCGCGGTGATGTGCCGTCCCGGGCAGGACGGTCCGCCGCGCATCGGGCCTGGTGGCGGCGGCATCACCGAGGAATGGATCGCCGCGGCCGGGGTGACCGGCAAGGCCGGCGAGGTCCACATAGGACCGATGGGGGCGGCCGCCCGGTGGGTCGTCGGGCTCGGGGCGGGTGGTCTGGCCCAATGGCGCGGCGCGGGCGCGGCGCTGGTCCGCGCGGTGCACAGCCGGCTGGCCGCCGACGCGGACGCCGGCCGGCGGCCGGACCGGGCCGCCTCGGTCTGGCTGCCCGCAGACGCCGAACCGGCCGAGGTGGCCGCACTGGTCCGCGGGCTGTGCCTGGGCGGCTACGAGTTCAAGGTGGCGTCGGCGGCGCCGAAGCCGAAGCTGCGCACGATCCGGCTGGTGGTGGGGGCCGACCGGCAGGCCGAACTGGCCGGGATCGCCCGGCGGTCGGCCACGCTGGCCGCGGCGACCGCGCTGGCGCGTGATCTTGCCAACACCCCGTCCAACGTGAAGGACCCGGCGTGGCTGGCCCGGATGGCGACCCGGACCGCCGGCGGGGTGGCCGGCCTGCGGGTCGAGGTGCGCGACGAGCACTGGCTCGCCCGGCACGGCTTCGGCGGCATGCTCGCGGTCGGCGGCGGGTCGACCCGGCCGCCCCGGCTGGTCGAGCTGAGCTGGCACCCGAAGGGCGCCACCACCCACCTGATCCTGGTCGGCAAGGGCATCACGTTCGACACCGGCGGCATCTCGGTGAAGCAGGCCGAGGGCATGCACCTGATGCGCACCGACATGGCCGGCGGCGCGGCGGTGATCGCCGCGCTGGCCGCGCTGGCCCGGTTCGCGGTGGGCGTGCGGGTCACCGGCCTGGTGGCGTGTGCGGAGAACCACATGTCCGGCTCCGCCTACCGGCCCGGCGACGTGGTCCGGCACTACGGCGGGCGCACCACCGAGGTCACCAACACCGACGCCGAGGGACGCATGGTGCTGGCCGACGCGCTGGCCTACGCCGTCGCCCGCCTGCGGCCGGACGTGCTGGTGGACGTGGCGACGCTGACCGGAGCCATGAAGGTGTCGCTCGGCATGCGCACCGGCGGCCTGTTCGCCAGCCACGACGACCTGGCCGAGCGGGTCCGGCGGGCCGGCGACCGGGTCGGCGAGGCGTGGTGGCGGATGCCGCTGCCGGACGACATGTCCAGCCTGGCCGCCGAGTTGGCCGACGCGGTGCCCAGCGACATCGCCGACGTCCGGCAGTGCCCGCCGGGGCCGAGCGGGATCACCGCGGCGGCGTTCCTGCGCGAGTTCACCGCCGGGCTGCCCTGGGCGCACCTGGACATCGCCGGCCCGGCCCGGGCGGACAAGATCTACGACGACGTGGTGCCCGGCGCGACCGGGTTCGCCGCCCGCACCCTGGTCGAGCTGGTCAGCTCCTACGCGGTGCCCAACTAGTGCGCGCGCGATCGGATCTGCGGGGCAGGCCGGGGTCCGGGCGCATTGTCGCCCTGGCAGTTGAGCGGCCTGCCACCACACGGTCGGATGCGCGCTAGCCGGCCAGCACCTCGGTGTAGATCTCGACGGTCTGCCGGGCGGCGGCGGTCCAGGTGAACTGCTCCGCCGCACGCACCCGCCCGGCGGCGCCGAGCTCGGCGGCCCGGGCCGGGTCGGCCAGCAGCCGGTTGACCGCGTCGGCAAGGCCCTGCCGGAAGGCCTCGGTGTTCTGCTCGTCGTAGGGCACCAGCAGGCCGGTCCGCCCGTCGTCGACCACCTCCGGAATGCCGCCGACGTCGGAGGCCACCACCGCCGCCCCGCAGGCCATCGCCTCCAGGTTGACGATGCCGAGCGGTTCGTAGACCGACGGGCAGACGAAAACCGTCGCGTGGCTGAGCATCTGGCGCAGCTCGGCAGGCGCGAGCATCTGCTGGATCCAGAACACCCCGGGCCGCGCGCCGGACAGCGTCGCCACCGCCGAGCCGATCTCCTCGGCCAGCTCCGGGGTGTCCGGCTCGCCCGCGCACAGCACGAGCTGCGCGTCCCGGTCGATCCGGTGCGTGGCGGCGACCAGGTGCGCGACGCCCTTCTGCCGGGTGATCCGGCCGACGAACACCACGACCGGCCGGCCGGGATCGATGCCGAACCGGGTGAGCACGTCGGTTTCCGGTACCGGGTGGTAGAAGTCGGTGTCGATGCCGTTGTAGACCACCCGAACCCGGTCCGGGTCCAGCTCCGGGTAACAGTCCAGGACGTCGGCCCGCATTCCCTTGCTCACCGCGATGATCGCGTCGGCGCCGGCGTAGGCGGTGCGCTCCACCCAGGAGGACAGCCGGTAGCCGCCGCGCAGCTGCTCGGCCTTCCACGGCCGGCGCGGTTCCAGCGAGTGCGCGGTGATCACATGCGGAACCCCGTGCAGCAGCCGGGACAGCTGGCCGGCCATGTTGGCGTACCAGGTGTGCGAGTGCACCAGGTCGACCCCGGCGGTGGCCGCGGCCATGGACAGGTCGACCGACAGCGTGCGCAGCGCCGGGTTGGCGCCCTCGAGTCCCGGCGCCACCGGGTGGTTGCGGGCATCCGGCCGGGGTTCGCCGAAGCAGTGCACGTCGACGTCGACGAGCTCGCGCAACCGGGGGACCAGGGCACCGACGTGAACGCCGGCGCCACCGTAGATGTCGGGCGGGTACTCACGGGTCAACAGGCCGATACGCACGGCCAGAACCTTAGGCGACAACGGGCATGGCCGCCCCGGACCGGGTTAGGGTGGGTTGTGCACGGCCA
The DNA here is from genome assembly GCF_035712165.1 of Actinophytocola sp. Taxonomy (GTDB): domain Bacteria; phylum Actinomycetota; class Actinomycetes; order Mycobacteriales; family Pseudonocardiaceae; genus DASYTH01. The sequence goes on from NZ_DASTBH010000520.1 coordinate 5,407, forward strand.
GCCCAAGGTGCTCGGAATCGTCCTCGCTGGTGGCGAGGGCAAGCGGCTGTGGCCCCTGACGGCCGACCGCGCCAAGCCGGCGGTGCCGTTCGGCGGCAACTACCGCCTGGTCGACTTCGTGCTGTCCAATCTGGTCAATGCCGGGTTCCACCGGCTGTGCGTGCTGACCCAGTACAAGTCGCACTCGCTGGACAAGCACATCTCGACCACCTGGCGGCTGTCCAGCGTGCTCGGCCAGTACATCACCCCGGTCCCGGCCCAGCAGCGGCTCGGCCCGCGCTGGTACACCGGCAGCGCCGACGCCATCTTCCAGTCGCTCAACCTGGTGCACGACGAGAAGCCGGACCACATCGTGGTGTTCGGCGCCGACCACGTCTACCGGATGGACCCGGCGCAGATGCTCGCCCAGCACGTGGAGACCGGCGCCGGGGTGACGGTGGCGGGGATCCGGGTGCCGCGCGCCGAGGCCAAGGCGTTCGGCTGCATCGACTCCGACGCGACCGGACGGATCACCCGGTTCCTGGAGAAGCCGGCCGATCCGCCGCACGTGCCGGACGACCCGGAGGTCACGTTCGCCTCGATGGGCAACTACATGTTCCGGACCAGCGTGCTGATCGACGCGCTGCGCGCGGACGCGGCCGACCCGGACTCCATGCACGACATGGGCGGCGACATCATCCCGATGCTGGTGGACGCGAACACCGCCGCCGTGTACGACTTCGACGACAACGACGTGCCCGGCGCGACCGAGCGGGACCGCGGGTACTGGCGCGATGTCGGCACCCTGGACGCCTACTACGACGCGCACATCGATCTGGTGTCCGTGCATCCGGTGTTCAACCTGTACAACCAGGCCTGGCCGATCCGTACCGCGACCCCGCCGCTGCCGCCGGCGAAGTTCGTCAACTCCGGGCACGCCAAGGAGTCCATCGTCGGTCCCGGGTCGATCATCTCCGGGGCGTCGGTGCACGACTCGGTGATCAGCTGCGACGTGACCATCGAGGACGGTGCGACGGTCGAGGGCAGCGTGCTGCTGCCCGGGGTGCGCATCGGCAAGGGCGCGACGGTGCGGCGGGCCATCCTGGACAAGAACGTCGTCGTGGCCGACGGCGCGCGGGTCGGGGTGGACACCGAGGCGGACCGGGACCGGTACACGGTCAGCGCGGGTGGGGTCGTGGTGCTCGGCAAGGGCGTGCGGGTCGAAGATCTCACGCGCTGACCCCGGCCTATTTCTTGGCGGCCACCAGCATCCCGTCGCCAAGCGGCAGTAGCAGCGGCACCAGCCGGTCGTCGTCGCGGACCGCCCTGGCCACCTCGCGCAGCGCCATGGTCTCGGCGTCGCGGCGGGCCGGGTTGGCCACCTGACCGGAGGACAGCACGTTGTCGAACACGATCACGCCGCCCGGCCGCAGCAGCCGCACGCCCTGCTCGTGGTAGCTGGGGTACTCGAGCTTCGCCGCATCGACGAACAGCAGGTCGTAGGCCTCGTCGGTGAGCCGGGGCAGCACGTCCAGCGCCCGGCCCATGATCAGCCGGGTGCGGCCGGGCGCCATCCGGGCGTCACCGAACGCCCGCTTGGCCGCGGCCTGGTGCTCGGGCTCGACGTCGATCGAGGTGAGCACCCCCTCGCCGGCCATCCCGCGCAGCAGGTACAGGCCGCTCACGCCGGCCCCGGTGCCGATCTCCACGACCGCCTTCGCGCGCAGCGCGGCGGCCAGGAACTGCAGGACGGCGCCGCCTTCGGGACGGACCGGCGCGCATCCCAGCTGGACGCCGCGCAGCCGCGCCGAGGCCAGCACGTCGTCCTCGACGAGGTAGGCCTCGACGTACCCACGCAACGCGGCCGCGTCGGTCGCCGGCGGATCGGGCGTCACGGACTGTGAGATTAGCGGTCACCAGCCGAAAAACCGTTCACGTGGACCGGTGCGTCGGTGCGCCGCGTGCGGGCGATTCTCAGTCGGCTCTCAGGCGGTTATCACTAACGTCATAACCACGGCGTCGATAGTTCAGTTCAAGCGGTCGTGCCGTGCGTCGGGGTCAGGGGAACAAGGTGGACATAGCACACGTTGAAGCAGGCAGCGGACGACAAGAGTTTGCGGAGGTGGGTACCCGCTCGATGATGCTGGCACATTCTGAGACCGCGCCCGAGGTGACGCCCGGCGAGCAGCCGGACTGGACGCCGCCATCCTGGGACGAGGTCGTGCGTGAGCACGCCGATCGGGTGTATCGCCTGGCCTACCGCCTCACCGGCAACCCCCATGACGCCGAGGACCTCACCCAGGAGACGTTCATCCGGGTGTTCCGCTCGCTCGCCTCGTACAAGCCCGGCACCTTCGAGGGCTGGCTGCACCGCATCACCACCAACCTGTTCCTGGACATGGCGCGCCGGCGGTCCCGGCTGCGCATGGAAGGGCTGCCCGAGGACACCGACCGGCTGGCCGGCGACGACCCGAGCCCGGAGCAGGTGTGGTCCGAGACGCACCTCGACCCGGACCTGCAGGCCGCGCTGGACGAGCTGCCGCCGGAGTTCCGGGCCGCCGTGGTGCTCTGTGACGTCGAGGGTCTGTCCTACGAGGAGATCGGGGCCACGCTCGGGGTTAAACTCGGAACCGTGCGCAGCAGGATCCATCGTGGCCGTCAGGCGCTGCGGGCGTCGTTGGAGCGGCGTAGGGAACGTGCACTGGAGGGTTCGGCATGACCGACCGGCGCGGCAGCGGGTGGGGCCTGCCGGAGCAGCACCTGATGCCGGACGCGGTGGTCGCGTTCGTCGACGGCGAGCTGTCTCTGACCGCCTGTGACCGCGCCACGTCGCACATCGCCCGCTGCCCGTACTGCGCCGCGGAGATCACCGCGCAGCGGCAGGCCCGAGCGGCCGTGCAGTCCGCCGACTCGCCCCCGGTTCCGGCCGGCCTGCTGGCCTCGCTGCGGGCTATCCCCCAGGAGGTCGAACTGCCGGGCTCGCCGGACGGGCTCGCGGTCACCGAGGACGGCCAGCTGGTCGCCGTGCAGCGTCCGGACCGGGCGGGTGGTGTCCCGTTCGGCACCAGCGTGCCGTTGGGCTCCTCACCCAAGCTCGGTGAGGGTCGCGCGGTGCTCGGCCGGTTCGGCCGGCGCACCGCCCAGGGCGCCGGTGTGGTGGTGTCCGGCCTGGTGCTCGGGGCGCTCGCCCTGGTCAACACCGGTGCGGGCACGCCGAGCGAGCAGAGCGAGGACGCGCCAACCGACGAGCGTCCGGCCATCAACGTGCAGCCGGTGGGTTACGTGGCCCACACCCTCGGCCTGATCGCGCCGCGCTGAGCGCCGTTCGGCCCGACCACAACGGCAACTTCACCATGCGACCGGCAGGCTGGTAGGCGATGAGCGAGCCGTCGACCCCCGAGCCGGGCAAGCCTGTTTCCGGCACCGATTCCACTCCGGCCCCGGAGCGCCTCGGGCCGCGCCCGCTCGACCGCACCCCGGCCGACCCCGCCGCGGCCGCGGTGTTCGGCCGGCCGAAGGGTGTGGACGGCGCCTTCGCCGCGCCGGAGCCCGGGCTGCTCGGCGCCCGTACCGCGTTCGCCGGCCTGAAGACGGCGCCGCCCGTGCCGGAGGCCCTGGCCACGGCGTTTCGCCGGCCGCCGGGAACCGGCGAGCCGCTGCAGCGCCCGCCCGGGGCAAGCCAGGACGCCGATGGCGCCGAAGAGCCGTTGTGGAACACGAACAACGGCGACGAGTCGTGGCGCGACCCGGCCGCGGGAGCGGTGATCGGGCCGCCCGCGGTCGACCAGGACACCGACTCGGCCGGCAAGCCCGACCGACCGTCCGGCACGCTGCTGAGCCTGCCGGAAGTGATCTTCGGCCGGCGGGTGAAGCCGACCGCGCTGGTGCTGCTCGGGGTGATCGCCCTGCTCATCGGCTCGGCCGGGGGCATGGTCGGCTGGCTCGTCGCGCGCGGTGGTGACGTGCTGACCAGCGACGTGACCCTGGCCGAGGTGCGGCCGGGCAAGGAGCGACCGAGCGGATCGGTGGCCGACATCGCCAAGCGGGTCGCCCCCGGCGTGGTGTCCATCGAGGTCAAGAGCGGCACCAGCGGCGGCACCGGGTCCGGTGTGATGATCGACGGCCAGGGCTACATCGTCACCAACGACCACGTGGCCACGCTGGCCGGGCAGGCCGTGGACAACCAGAAGCTGACCGTGGTGTTCACCGACGGCCACCGGGTGGACGCCAAGCTGGTCGGCCGGGACCCGAAGACGGACCTGGCCGTGCTCAAGGTCGAGGTGACCAACCCGACCGTGCTGCAGCTCGGCAACTCCGAAGAGCTCCAGGTCGGCGACGCGGTGATCGCCATCGGCTCGCCGCTCGGCCTGGAGAACACGGTCACCGAGGGCATCGTCAGTGCGTTGCACCGCCCGGTCGTGGCCGGTGGCGAGAACGGCGACGACCCGGTCGTCTACGACGGCATCCAGACCGACGCCGCGATCAACCAGGGCAACTCGGGCGGGGCGCTGGTCGACACCACGGGCGCCCTGGTCGGGATCAACTCGGTGATCCGGACCGCGGACGGCAGCAGCGGCAGCATCGGGCTGGGCTTCGCCATCCCGGTCAACGCGATGCGCTGGATCACCGAGTCGCTGATCAAGACCGGCCAGGTGAAGCACGCGGATCTGGGACTGGCCGCGCGCTCGGTGTCCGCGGACACGGCCGAGGGCGCCCAGGTGGTCGACGTCTCCGACAACGGCCCGGCCAAGCAGGCCGGTCTGGCGGAGGGCGACGTGATCCGCAAGCTGGGTGACCGGCTGGTACGCAACATGCCCGAACTGGTCGTCGCGGTTCGGGACCACCAGCCCGGGGAGACGGTGCCGGTGGTGTTGGCAAGGCAGGGACGCGAGCTCACGATTCAGGTGACCCTGGGTTCGGACTGAGCCGCTACGCTGGGGATCGCGAGGGTTGGAGGTGGACCGGGGTGTTCGACAGCATTGGATGGGCCGAGATCCTGGTTCTGGGATTCGCCGGGTTGTTCATCCTGGGCCCGGAACGGTTGCCGTCGGCGGCGGCGTGGCTCGGCCGCAACATCCGCAAGATGCGGGAGTTCGCCAGCGGCGCCCGGGACCAGCTGCGGGAGGAGATGGGCCCGGAGTTCGAGGAGCTGCGCAAGCCCCTGCAGGACCTGCAGCAGCTGCGCAGCTTCGACCCGAAGCGCGCGGTGGCCCGGCATCTGTTCGACGACGACAACGGCTACACCAACGGCGGCACCAAGCCCAACGGCTACACGCCGCCGCGCCAGACCGACCCGCCCGCGCTCTCGGCAGGCGAGAAGCCGCCGATCGACCCCGACGCGACTTGATCCGCCTCTCCTGAGCCGCCTCTCCGGAATTTTGTGCGGCGGTTGCGTGCCAGCGAACGGTGCGGGCGTGTGGTGGATTGTGGCTGGGTGCCGCCACGGTCCCCTGAGGTCGCTGTTGGCGGGCGCGGACTTCCTATAAGGGCTAGCGGCCGGCTGGCGTGACCGAAAGCATTCGGCCGGCCAGGCCGCGCGCGCGGGTGGACAGCCGGGTGGCGATCTCCCGTAGCACCACCGCGGCGGGCGCGTCCGGCTCGCTGAGGACCAGCGGGACACCGCTGTCGCCGGACTCGCGCAGCCTGGGGTCCAGCGGCACCTGGCCCAGCATCGGCACCTCGGCGCCCAGCGCGCGGGTCAGCGACTCGGCGACGGCCGCGCCACCGCCGGTGCCGAACACGTCCATCCGGGTGCCGTCCGGAAGCTCCAGCCAGGACATGTTCTCGATCACGCCGGCCAGCCGCTGCCGGGTCTGCAGGGCGATGGCTCCGGCCCGCTCGGCCACCTCGGCGGCGGCCTGCTGCGGGGTGGTGACCACCAGGATCTCGGCGTTGGGCAGTAGCTGCGCCACCGAGATGGCCACGTCCCCGGTGCCCGGCGGCAGGTCGAGCAGCAGGATGTCCAGGTCGCCCCAGAACACCTCGGCCAGGAACTGCTGCAGCGCCCGGTGCAGCATCGGGCCGCGCCAGACCACCGGGGTGTTGCCCGAGGTGAACATCCCGATCGACATCACCTTCACGCCGGCCGCCTGCACCGGCATGATCATCTTCTCTTCGATCCGGGTCGGCCGGTCCGTGGTGCCGAGCATCCGGGGCACCGAGTGGCCGTAGATGTCGGCGTCGACCACGCCCACCGACAGGCCCTTGGCGGCCATCGCAGCGGCCAGGTTGACCGTCACCGAGGACTTGCCGACCCCGCCCTTGCCGGACGCCACGCAGTACACCCGGGTCAGCGAGCCCGGCTCGGCGAACGGGATGCGCGGTTCCTCGGCGTCTCCGCGCAGCGACCGGCGCAGCGT
>NZ_DASTBH010000521.1:0-25026 GCF_035712165.1 Actinophytocola sp.
GGCGGCACCGAGCATCCCGACGCCACCGGCCCCCGCCTGGCGGGTCGGCGCCACGCCGCTACCGCTGCGCCCGGACGGCTTCGGCCAGGTGCTGCCCACCCCGCCGGTGCTGGCCGGCCGCAACCTGCCGACCGTCGACCGGCTGCCGCCGCCCGCGGACGGGAGGTACGCGGCCACCGTGCGCCCGGTGCCGGCCGAGGTGCTCGCCCGCAGCACCTGGCAGCCGCGCTGCCCGGTGGCCGCCACCGACCTGCGCTACCTGACGATGGCGTTCCACGGTTTCGACGGCCGGACGCACACCGGCGAGATGATCGTCAACGCCCGCGCGGCCGACGCGGTCACCACCGTGTTCGGCAAGCTGTTCGCCGCCGGCTTCCCGATCGAGGAGATGCGGGTGACCGGCCCCGAGGAACTGACCGCCGCGCCTACCGGGGACGGCAACAACACCGCCGCGTTCGTCTGCCGGCCGGCGGTGAACCAGACCCGGTGGTCGGCCCACGCGTACGGCCTGGCCATCGACGTGAACCCGTTCTGCAATCCCTACAGCAAGGGCGATCTGGTGCTGCCCGAGCTCGCATCGTCCTATGTGGACAGAAGGAACGTCCGACCCGGCATGGTGTTCGCGGGCGACGGCATCGTGCGGGCGTTCGCCGCGATCGGGTGGAGCTGGGGCGGCACCTGGACCACCCCGCGCGACCTGCAGCACTTCACCGCCACCGGCACCTAGGAAAGCCGTCAGGTGGTGCGTTCCTCGCCGTCGGTCGGCTCGCTGTCGCCCCGCGCACCGAACCGGCTGAACACCCGGCCGGCCGCGTCCGACAGCGACTCGCCCACGTCGCTGAGGATCTTCACCAGCGGGTCGGTCGACTCGGACCACGAGTCCCGGTAGGACTTCGCCGCCGACTTCAGGTCGTCACCCCAGCTGCTGGACGGAGCGTCGTCGGCGCGGCGCAGGTACTCCCCGGCCAGGATCGTCCGGTACTCCTCCGAGGCCGCCCACTTCTGCAGCTGCGCCGCGCGCACCACCGCCAGCGGGTGGGTCATCCAGGTGACGTAGCGCAGTTTGTGGATGCTGTCCCGGATGTCGTCCACCGACTCGTACTCGCTGGCCTGCTGCAGGAACGAGGGCACGTCGATCTCGCCGGCCGAGGTGCCGCCGGCCAGCATCACGTGCACCCGCAACGCCGCCTGCGGGTCCTGGCCGCACAGCAGCCCGGCCCGGTCGCAGGACAGCTCCGCCTTGCGGTACCACTCGAACAGCGCGACCAGGATGGCCCGCAGCCCCATCGCCCCGACCGCCATCCAGGACAGGCTCTGCTGCAGGCCCATCAGCACGTCGATCATCGTGCGGTACACCGCGTGGCCGGACAGCACGTGACCCATCTCGTGGCCGATCACGAACCGCAGGCCCTCGGTGTCCAGCGCCTCCACCATGCCGCTGCTGATCAGGATGTACGGCTCGTCGATGCCGATCGTGCGGGCGTGCACCTGCGCGTCGCGGTACACGAACAGGTTCGGCATCGTGTCGAGGTCCAGCGTCTCGGCGCACTCGTTGCGCAGCCGGTACAGCGTCGGGAACTGGTTCTCGCCGACCCGGATCGCCGAACCGAGCACCATCAGCCGGCCGCCGCGCTCCTGCCAGAACCCGGCAACCGACCTCAACACCGCGGCGAAGCTCGGCACCGTGCGCAGCGTGGCCAGCGCGCCCCGGTCGGCCGGATGCTCATACGCCCGCGGGCTGATCCCAGGAAAACGCACCCGGTGCGAGCGCTCGATCGAGCTGTCTTCGGTCACGGCCATCCCCCTGTCCTTGGTCCTGGGGCCAGACTAGGGGAACTCACTAGAGTTGAACCGTCCGTCGTGAAGATCATTGAGGAGGAGACCCGGCGATGAGCCTCGAGCGTCCCGTCGCACCAGACCCGTACGAGTTGCTGCCCGCGGCCGGCTCGTTCTCGGTGACCTCGACCGATGTGGCCGACGGTGATCAGCTCGCGCTGACCTACGTCCACGACAGTGCCGGGGGCGAGAACCGGTCCCCGCAGCTGTCCTGGAGCGGGTTCCCGGCCGAGACCAAGAGCTTCGTGGTGACCTGTTTCGACCCCGACGCGCCCATCCCGTCCGGGTTCTGGCACTGGGTCGCGGTGAACCTCCCGGTCTCGGTCACCGAACTGCCCACCGGCGCCGGCGCCGACGACGCGAGCCTGCCGGGCGGCGCTTTCCACGTCCGCAACGACATGGGCAGCAAGAACTACGTGGGTTCCGCGCCGCCGCAGGGCGACATGCCGCACCGCTACTACTTCGTGGTGCACGCGGTCGACGTGGAGGCGTTGGACGTCACCGGCGACGCCACCCCCGCGGTGGTCGGGTTCAACCTGGCCTTCCACACCCTGGCGCGGGCCGTCATCACGCCGACCTACCGGCACTGACGTGCCGCACTACGACCTGGTCATCATCGGCACGGGCTCGGGCAACTCGATCCTGGACCCGCGCTTCGCCGGCTGGGACGTGGCCATCGTCGAGAAGGGCGTGTTCGGCGGAACCTGCCTGAACGTCGGCTGCATTCCCACGAAGATGTTCGTGCACAGCGCCGACGTCGCCAACACGCCGCGCGGCGCCGCCCGGCTGGGCGTCGACGAGACGCTCACCGGGGTGCGCTGGACCGACGTGCGGGACCGGATCTTCGGCCGGATCGACCCGATCGCCGCGGGCGGCCGGGACTACCGGATGAACCACCCGGACAACGCCAACGTCACCGTGTACGAGGGGCAGGCCCGGTTCACCGGCGAGCGCCGGCTCGAGGTCACGCCCAACTCCGGCGCCGGACCGGTGCCGCTGACGGCCGACCGGGTGGTGCTCGCCGCGGGCAGCCGGCCCCGGGTGCCCGACATGGAAGGCATCACCGAGACCGGCTATCACACCAGCGACACGGTCATGCGGCTGGCCGAGCTGCCGTCCAGCATGATCATCGTGGGCACCGGGTTCGTGGCCGCCGAGTTCGCCCACGTGTTCTCCGCGTTCGGGGTCGCGGTCACGCTGATCGGCCGGTCCGGCGCGCTGCTGCGGCAGGAGGACGTCGACATCAGCAACCGGTTCACCGAACTGGCCGCGCAGCGGTGGGATGTTCGGCTCAACCGCAAGGAGACCGGCGTCGAGCGGACCGCGGACGGGCAGGTGCTGCTGCACCTCGACGGGCCGGCCGGGCCGGAGACCGTGCGGGCCGACGACCTGCTGCTGGCGGTGGGCCGGGTGCCCAACGTCGACCTGCTCGACGTGACCGCGGCCGGCGTGGACCTGACCGAGGACGGTTACGTTGCGGTGGACGACTTCCAGCGCACGACGGCCGACGGGGTGTGGGCGCTGGGCGACATCTGCTCGCCCCGCCAGCTCAAGCATGTGGCCAACCACGAGGCTCGGGTGGTGCAGCACAACCTGTTGCACCCGGACGCGCCGGTCGCCGCCGACCGCCGGTTCGTGCCGCACGCGGTGTTCACCTCGCCGCAGATCGCCTCGGTCGGTCTGACCGAGCAGGAGGCGGTGCTGCGCGACGTCCCGTTCGTCGTGTCCACACAGGACTATTCGGGCATCGCCTACGGCTGGGCGATGGAGGACACCACCGGGTTCGCCAAGCTGCTCGCCGACCCCGGCACCGGGCAGCTGATCGGCGCGCACATCCTGGGCCCGCAGGCCTCCACCCTGATCCAGCCGCTGATCCAGGCGATGTCCTTCGGGTTGGACGCCACCGCGATGGCCCGCGGCCAGTACTGGATCCACCCGGCGCTGCCCGAACTGGTGGAGAACGCGTTGCTCAACCTGCCGTTGGGCGGTTAGCCGTGCCCGCCGACACGATCGTGCTGGTGCACAGCCCGTTCCTCGGGCCGGCCAGCCTGCGCCCGCTGGCCGACGCGCTGGCCGCCGACGGCCACCAGGCGGTGCTGCTGGACCTGCGGCCGAGCGTGGTGACGCCGCCGGTGCACCAGGTGCTGCTCGGGGTGTTCGCCGACGTGCTCAGCGACGCGGCGCTGGCCGGCCCGGTGGTGCTGGTCGGCCACAGCGGCGCCGGACCGCTGCTGCCCGCGTTCGCCGACACCCTCGAGGACTCCGTGACCGGGCTGGTGTTCCTCGACGCCGGCCTGCCCACGCCGGGCCGCAGCTGGCGCGACACCGTGCCCGCCGAGCTCTACCTGCGGCTGCGGGACCGCACCCGGGAGGGCCTGCTGCCGCGCTGGCCGCTCTGGTTCGAACCCGACCCGCTGGCCACCCTGGACCCCGCGCTGCGTGCCGAGATCGCCGACGAGGCCCCCGAGGTGCCGATCGCGTTCCTCAAGGAGGCCCGCCCGGACGTGGAGTGGACCGGCCCCTGCGGCTACGTCGCGCTGAGCCCCGCCTATGCCGAAGACCTCGACCAGGCGCAGGCCCTCGGCTGGCCCGTGGTCAGCCTGGACACCACCCACCTCGCCCCCGCCACCGACCCCGACCCGGTCGCGCGCGCCATCCTCGAGGTCATGGCCCGGATGCGCGCCTGATCAGCCCGCCGGCATCGTGCGCACGTCGTAGGCACGGAGCATCCGATCCGAGGTGAGCAAGGTCAGATCCTCGAAGCGCGCCTGGGCGACCAGGATGCGGTCGAACGGGTCCTTGTGATGCATGGGCAAGCTGCGCACCTCGAAGCTGTGCGCCATCGTCACCGGCAGCTCCTGGAAGCTCGAGGCCATCAACTGCTGTTCCAGGTCGTCCGGCGCCTGCACCTTGCCGATCGCCTGTTTTGTACAGATCTCGAACGCGCTCACCGCCGAGACCAGCACATCGTTGTCCGCGTTCGTGATCGCCTGCGTGGCGTCCGCACCCAGGCGACGGTCGGCGAACAGCCACCACAGCAGGACCTGCGTGTCCAGCAGGAGGCGCATCAGTCGTCCTCCGGGAACGCGGCACCCTCGTAGAAGAGATCGATGATCTCCTGGGGCGTGTCGTCGAAATCGGGAGCGATCCACCCCTTGCCCTTCCAGGCCCCGGGGACTCGATTGACCGGTTGGCGTTGCAGCGGGACCAGCCGGGCGACCGGGCGGCCGTTGCGGGCGATGATGATCTCCTCGCCGGCCGCGGCCTGGTCGACGAGCTGGGAAAGCCGGGTCTTGGCTTCGTAGATGTTCACCTGCTCGGAAGGCACACCCGAAGTGTAGGCCGGGTTGGTCTGGTCCGACCAGGTCACGGAAGGGTGAGGATCTCCGGCTCGCCGTCGGTGATGAGGATGGTGTGCTCGAACTGGGCGGTCCAGCTCTTGTCCTTGGTGGTGGCGGTCCAGCCGTCGGGCCACATGTCGTGCTCGATGGCGCCGAGGGTGATCATCGGCTCGATGGTGAAGGTCATGCCCGACTCGATCAGCCGCTCGTCGGCGGGGTGGTCGTAGTGGTGGATGACCAGGCCGCTGTGGAACGACCGGCCGATGCCGTGGCCGGTGAAGTCCCGGACCACGCCGTAACCGAACCGCCGGGCGTAGGACTCGATCACCCGGCCGATCACGTTCAGCGCCCGCCCCGGCCGGGCCGCCCGGATCGCCCGCATGGTGGCCTCACGGGTGCGCTCGACCAGCAGGCGGGCCTCCTCGGCCACGTCGCCGGACAGGAACGTCGCGTTGGTGTCCCCGTGCACCCCGCCGATATAGGCGGTCACGTCGATGTTGACGATGTCGCCGTCCTCGATCCGGGTGGAGTCCGGGATGCCGTGGCAGATCACCTCGTTGAGGGAGACACAGCAGGACTTCGGGAAGCCGCGGTAGCCCAGCGTCGAGGGGTACGCGCCGTGGTCGAGCAGGAACTCGTGGATCACCGCGTCGATGTCGTCGGTGAGCGCGCCCGGCTTGACCGCCTTGCCGCCCTCCTCAAGCGCCCGGGCGGCGATCCGCCCGGCCACCCGCATCGCCTCGATGACCTCGGGTGGCTGCACGTCGGGCTCGGTGTTGCGGGCCGGCGCCGGCTTGCCGACATACTCCGGCCGCGCGATGTGCGCCGGAACCGAACGGCGGGGCGTCTGGACACCGGACTTCAGCGGGGCACGAACGGGCATGCCTCCACCCTACGACGCCCCCGCCACCGCGCTTCAGCCCAGCGCGCCCAGGAAGCGCGCGGCGGCCTGGACGGCGGTGCCGGACTGGCCGGCGTCGGTGATCAGCACCGCGAACGCGACGTCGCCCTGATAGCCGGCGAACCAGCCGTGCGAGTGCGTGCCGTCCCCGAACTGCGCGGTCCCGGTCTTGCCCCGCACGTCCGCCAGCCCGCCAAGGGCCCCGGCCGTGCCGCCGGTCACCACCTCGCGCATCATCGCGCGCAGCGCGTCCAGGACCGGCTGCCCGAGCGGCTCCGGCGAGTTGTCCGCCTTGGTCTCGACGCCGCGCACCAGCACCGGTTTGGGCATGCTCCCGCTGGCCACGGTGGCCGCCGCGAGCGCCAGGCCGAACGGGCTGGCGGTCACCTTGCCCTGGCCGAACCCGTCCTCGGCCCGCTCCACCTTGCGGTCGGCCGGCGGCACCGACCCGGTCACCGTGGTGATGCCGGGCACCACGAAGTCCACCCCGATGCCCAGCTTGCGGGCGCTGTTGGTGAGCGCGTCCGGCGGCAGGTCCACGGCCAGCGTGGCGAACGTGGTGTTGCACGAGAACGCGAACGCGCTGTGCAGCGGGATGGTCCCCTTGTCGAACTTTCCGCTGTTCGGGATGACCCGGCCGTCCACGGTGGTGGTGCCGGGACAGCCGACCGGCGTGTCCGCGGTGACCTTCCCGGCCTCCAGCGCGGCCGCCGCGGTGGCGATCTTGAAGGTCGAGCCGGGCGGGTACTGGCCCATCAGCGCGGGTGCGCCGCCCTGGTCGGCCGCCGGGTTCTGGGCCACGGCCAGCAGCTCACCCGTGGACGGCTGGATGGCCACGATCATCGCGGCGGTCGGGGCCGGCGCGACCGCCGCCTGGGCGGCGTTCTGCACCCGCCGGCTCAGCGTCGCGGTGACCGCGTCGGCCGGCTCGGCGGCCTTGGCGTGCAACTCCTCGATCTCCTTGCCGGACGGGTCGACGGTCACCACCCGCCAGCCGGACCTGCCGGCCACCTGGCCCTCGACGAACTTGCGGATACCCGGCAGCACCTGCGGCGCGAACGCCCGGTCGGCGGCCAGCAGCCGGGGTCCCGAGGTGAACCGCACCCCGGGCAGGTCGTAGATCGTCGGCTTGACCGCCTCGTAGTCGTTGTCGCGCAGCGCCGCCACCTGGTACGGCGTCCCCTCCGGCAGCTTCGCGGACTCGTCCAGGATCAGCTGTTGGGTGATCGTGTTGTCGAACCCGGACAGCGCCGCGGCCAACTTGCCGGCCACCGCGGCGGCGTCGCCGGCCTTCTTCGGCTCGAACAGCACCGAGACCACCCGGTCCGGCTCGAGCAGCACCTCGCCGTCCCGGTCCAGCACCGGGGCCAGGGTCGGCTGCTGGACCTGCAACGCGATCGACTGCTGCTCGGCAAGCTTGGGGTGCAGCACGGTGGGCGTCCAGTGCACCCGCCAGGTCTCGTCGGAGCGCCGCAGCTCGGCCTGGGCCTGGTAGGACCACTTGCGGTTGGAGCCGAGGTCCCAGTTGAGGGTGTAGAACGCGGTCGCGGTCGAGGCGTCCTCCGGCGCGTCGACCTTCTGCAGGTCGGCGGTGACCGCGGCCGGCTTGAGGCCCTGCCGGACCTGGTCCATCAGCTTGCGGGCGGAGTCCTCGGCGTCGGTCTGGCGGGACGCGTTGGCGGCGTCCCCGGCGGCGAAGGTGGCCAGGAACTCCCGCGCGGCCGCGTCCGGACCCGGCGCGTCCGAGCCGAACAACCCGCAGGCCGAGATCGGGACCAGGACCGCGAAGGTGATCAGTCCGGCACCGGTCCGGCGAAGCTTCTGAAGGCGCACGGCGGCGAGTATGCCCGCATCGGTGCCGCATTCAGGTGAGGTGCACCGAATCCGCGCGAATTCTCCTCAGAACAGGACGGTCGCGTACTCGCCGACCTGACCGAACCCGATCTTGCGGTAGGCCGCCTTGGCCACCACGTTGTAGGAGTTGACGTACAGGCTCGCGGTCCGGCCCATGCCGCGCACCAGCCGGTCCACCACGGCTGCCGTGCCCGCCGCGCCCAGTCCGTGCCCGCGCCGGTTGGGCCGCACCCACACGCCCTGGATCTGCCCGACCGAATGGGACAGCGCGCCGATCTCGGCCTTGAACACCACCTCGCCGCCCTCGAACCGGGCGAACGCGCGACCGGTCGCGATCAGCTCGGCCACCCGGGCGCGGTAGCTCACGCCGCCGTCCCCGGCGCGCGGGTCGACGCCGACCTCCTCGATGAACATGGCGACCGCCGCCGGCAGGTAGCGGTCCAGCTCATCCGGCCGCACCGGACGGACCAACGGGTCGGGCCGCACCCTCGGCTCACCCATGGTGGCCATCAGCGGCTGCTCCGCGCGCACCTCCCGGGCCGGCCCCCAGTCCAGTTCCAGCTCCGACCAGATGCCCAGCACCTGTTCGGACGGACCGACGACCGAGGAGCAGATCCGCCGCCGGGACAGCGCCCGGTCGGCGAACGCACGCAGCGCGGACCGGCTGCCACGCAGCGGGATCAGGTTCGGGCCGGCGAAGCACAGCGCGTCGAGCCGGCTGGTGCGGCCACGCGGCTCACACCCCCACAGCTCGCCGCCCAACCGCCACGGATCGAGGCCGAGGGCGTCGATCCGCGCGGAAACCATGCAGGACCCGACCGGGTCGGCCGCGAGCGCGGCACGCACCGCGGCGCGATCACGCTCGTCGAGCAACCGCGCTCCAGCAAGGCGCAACACGTCCTCAAGCCTGCCAGATGAACCGCGGTTTGCGAAAAGTCGACGCCCAACCGTGGCCGGCCGGCTTCCGGGCGAAACGCTCAGCTGACCGTGACGACCGGCGCACCGGCGCCGGCGGCCTCGCCGGCCTCCTCGGCGATGCGCATGGCCTCCTCGATCAGGGTCTCCACGATCTGGTGCTCGGGCACGGTCTTGATCACCTGGCCCTTGACGAAGATCTGGCCCTTCCCGTTGCCGGAGGCCACGCCGAGGTCGGCCTCGCGGGCCTCGCCCGGGCCGTTGACCACGCAGCCCATGACCGCCACCCGCAGCGGCACCTCCATGCCCTCCAGGCCCGCGGTCACCTCGTCGGCGAGCTTGTAGACGTCCACCTGAGCCCGCCCGCAGGACGGGCAGGAGACGATCTCCAGCTTGCGCGGGCGCAGGTTGAGCGACTGCAGGATCTGGGCGCCGACCTTGACCTCCTCGACCGGCGGCGCGGACAGCGAGACCCGGATCGTGTCGCCGATCCCCTGGCGCAGCAGCGCGCCGAACGCCACCGCCGACTTGATCGTGCCCTGGAACGCCGGGCCGGCCTCGGTGACACCGAGGTGCAGCGGGTAGTCGCACTGCTCGGCGAGCAGTTCGTAGGCGCGGATCATGACCACCGGGTCGTTGTGCTTCACCGAGATCTTGAGGTCGTGGAAGTCGTGCTCGGCGAACAGGCCCGCCTCCCACAGCGCCGACTCGGCCAGCGCCTCCGGGGTGGCCTTGCCGTACTTCTTCAGCAGCCGCGGATCCAGCGAGCCGGCGTTGACGCCGATCCGGATCGGCGTGCCGTGGTCGCGAGCGGCGGCGGCGATTTCGGCCACCTTGTCGTCGAATTTCTTAATGTTGCCCGGGTTGACCCGTACGGCGGCACAGCCGGCCTCGATCGCGGCGAAGACGTATTTCGGCTGAAAATGGATGTCGGCGATCACCGGGATTTGCGACTTGCGGGCGATGGCCGCCAGCGCGTCCGCGTCGTCCTGGGAGGGGCAGGCCACCCGGACGATGTCGCAGCCGGCCGCGGTCAGCTCTGCGATCTGCTGCAGGGTGGCGTTGACGTCGGCGGTTACCGTCGTGGTCATCGACTGGACCGAGATCGGGTGGTCGCTACCGACCCCGACCCGGCCCACCTGCAGTTGCCGGGTCTGCCGGCGGGGCGCCAGAACCGGCGCGGGGGCAGCCGGCATTCCCAGCATGATGCTATCCGTCACGGAATCCAGGCTACTGGTGCTACTGACCGATTCGAATTGGGTTGACCAGGTCAGCGGTGACTGTGAGTAGAACCACGGCGCCACCGATGAGAATCACAACCATCGTCACCGCGGTCAGCTTGGTGTAGTCGACCGGACCACCGGGACCCTTGCCGCGCGCCCGGCGCACCATGTCCCGGACCTTCTCGTACAGCACGATCGCGATGTGCCCGCCGTCCAGCGGCAGCAGCGGCAGCAGGTTGAACACGCCGACGAAGAAGTTCAGGCTGGCCAGCAGCAGCACGAACAGCTCCCACACGCCGGCCTCGACCGCGTCGCCGCCGATGATGCTGGCGCCCACCACGCTGACCGGGGTGTCCGGATCCCGCTCCCCGCCGCCGATCGCCTCGATCACCTTCGGGATCTTCTGCGGGAACGCCAGCAGGCCCTCCCAGGTGCGAACGAACATGTCGCCGGTGAAGCCGGCCGCGCCGGCCAGCCCGCCCAGTGGGCTGTAGTGGTAGACCGGGGTGCTCTTCACGCCGATCGCGCCGACGTTGACGATCTTGTTGTCGTCGCCGCCCAGCTTCGCGCCGGGCGCCACCCGCCGCACGGTCGGGACGTCCACGACCAACGCGCGCTCGACCCCGTCCCGGCTGACCACGATGGTGTGCTCGCCGCTCAGGTTCTGGATCTTGGTGACCACGTCCGACCAGGTCGGGGTGCGCTGGCCGTCGACGCTGATGATCTCGTCGCCGCTCCGGATGCCGGCCTCGGCGGCCGGCGACCGGTCACCAGGCCCGCAGGGGGCGTACTCGAACGTCTTCGGGTCCTGGCTGGGTGCCGCGCAGGCGGTCTCGCTGACCACCGGGGTTCCGGCGATGTTGGGCAGGCCCATGCTGATCGCCATGAAGTACAGGATCAGGAAGCCGAGCAGGAAGTGCGACGCCGAGCCGGCGGCGAGCACCACGACCCGCTTCCACACCGGGTAGCGCCACATCGCGCGCTCGGACTCGTCCGGGGTCACCTCGTCCATCGCGGTCATGCCGGCGATGTCGCAGAAGCCGCCGAGCGGGATCGCCTTGAGCCCGTACTCGGTCTCACCCCGGCGGAACGACCAGACCCGGGGACCGAAGCCGATGAAGTAGCGCCGCACCTTCATGCCGAAGGACTTGGCCGCGTACATGTGACCGGCCTCGTGCAGCGCCACGGAGATGCAGATGCCGAGCGCGAACAGCACGACGCCGAAGAGCCACGCGAGCACGTTCAATCCCTTCCCAGCCGGACGGCGTCGACGGAAAGCAGTTCCCGCGCGTGGGCCCTGGCCCACTGCTCGGCCGCCAGCACTTCCTCGACATCACGCGGGTCCGCTCGCCAACCATCCGCGTCGTCGAGTACCCGGCTCACAGTCTCCACGATCGCTGTGAAGCTGGCGTCGTGTTCGCGGAACGCGGCGACCGCTTCCTCGTTCGCCGCGTTGTAGATCGCCGGCAGCAACCCGCCGGCCTCGCCGGCCTGCCGGGCCAGCCGCACCGCCGGGAACGTGTCGTGGTCCAGCGGCTCGAACGTCCACGCGGTCGCCTCGCCGAACGCGCAGGCCGCCGCCGCCCCCGGCACCCGCTCCGGCCAGCCCAGCGCCAGCGAGATCGGCAGCCGCATGTCCGGCGGGCTGGCCTGGACCAGCGTGGAACCGTCGGTGAAGGTGACCATCGAGTGCACGATCGACTGCGGGTGCACCACCACGTCGATGCGGTCGTAGGGCACCCCGAACAGCAGGTGCGCCTCGATCAGTTCCAGGCCCTTGTTCACCAGCGTGGCCGAGTTGATCGTGATGACCGGGCCCATCGCCCAGGTCGGGTGGGCCATGGCCGCCTCGACGGTGACCCCGGCCAGTTCCTCCGGCCGGCGGCCGCGGAACGGCCCGCCGGAAGCGGTGATCACCAGCCGGTCCACCTCGCGGGGCCCGCCGCCGCGCAGGCACTGGGCGATGGCCGAGTGCTCGGAGTCCACCGGCACGAGCTGGCCGGGCCGGGCGGCCCGCAGCACCAGCGGCCCGCCGGCGATCAGGGACTCCTTGTTGGCCAGTGCCAGCGTCGCGCCCGTGGCCAGGGCGTGCAGGGTGGGCCGCAGGCCGAGGGAGCCGGTGACCGCGTTGAGCACCACGTCCGCCGGGGCGGTGTCGATCAGTTCGAGCACCGCGTCCGGACCGGTCAGCAGCCGCGGCATGGCGAACTCGCCGCGCTCGTAACCGCGCCGGCCGGCCTCCGCGTAGAGCGCGAGCCGCACGTCCTCGGCCGAGGTGGACCGGGTGAGCGCCACCGCGGGCGCGCCGAACCGGATCGCCTGCGCCGCCAGGGCTGCCGGGTCGCTCCCGCCCGCGGCCAGACCCGCCACATGGAACCGGTCGGGGTTGGCCGCGACCACGTCGAGGGCCTGGGTGCCGATGGAGCCGGTGGACCCGAGCACGAGGACGCCCCGGCGGTGCGGGGTGGGATCAGTCATCGCTCACATTGTCCCCGATACGATGATGCCGGCAGTCACCGGAGCGGAGGGTGGACGAACGTGGCAGGCAAGGAGCTCGAGAAACGGCCGGCGACGACCGTCTCCCCGCACGACGAGCCGTCCGCCGAGTGGGGCTGGCACGGTGGGTTCCCCCGGGGCACCCGGATCGCCGGCTGGTTCACCGCGGCCGTCATGTTCCTGATGCTGATCGGCAACCACGTCGGCGAGACCGAGAACCTCTGGCTGATCGGCATCGGCGTCGCGATCGTCGTCGCGCTGATCGCCGATCTGGTCCGCTCGCGCACCGCCTGGCGCAGGTAGCGCCGGCCTTCACCCGGTCGGGCGTCCGCTTCGTGGACGCCCATTGCGGGCCCGGTCGATCCGACCTTGACTCGACCCATGTCAGTCACGGACGAACTGCTCGCCAACAACGCCCGGTACGCCGAGTCGTTCGGCGGACCCCTGCCCCTGCCGCCCGCCAAGCACCTGGCCGTGGTCGCCTGCATGGACGCCCGGATCAACGTGCACGCCGTGCTCGGTCTCGCCGAAGGCGACGCGCACGTCATCCGCAACGCCGGCGGCGTGATCACCGAGGACGAGATCCGGTCGCTGGCGATCAGCCAGCGCCTGCTCGCCACCCGGGAGATCATCCTGATCCATCACACCGACTGCGGCATGCTCACCTTCACCGACGACGAGTTCAAGAAGTCCATCCAGGACGACACCGGCATCAAACCCGCCTGGGCCGCCGAGTCCTTCACCGACCTGGAAACCGACGTCCGCCAGTCCGTCGCCCGCATCAAGGCCAGCCCCTTCGTCCCGCACACCGACGCCATCCGCGGGTTCGTCTTCGACGTGGCCACCGGCCGGCTGAACGAGGTCAGCGCGGCGGGTTGACCGGCCGTCAGCCCTGCGCGGCGAGCTGTCCGCAGGCGGCGGCGATCTCCTGGCCGCGGGTGTCCCGGACGGTGCAGGGGACGCCCGCGGCGTTGACGCGCCGGACGAACTCGCGCTCGACGGGCTTCGGGCTGGCGTCCCACTGGCTGCCCGGGGTGGGGTTGAGCGGGATGACGTTGACGTGCACCAGGGCGCCCAGGTACTGGTGCAGCAGTTGGCCGAGCAGGTCGGCCCGCCACGGCTGGTCGTTGATGTCGCGGATCAGCGCGTACTCGATGGACACCCGGCGGCCGGTGCGCTCGGCGTAGTGCCGGGCGGCGGCGAGCACCTCGGCCACCTTCCACCGGGTGTTCACCGGCACCAGGGTGTCCCGCAGCTCGTCGTCGGGCGTGTGCAGCGACACCGCCAGCGTCACGGCCAGGCCCTCGTCGGCGAGCTTGTGGATCGCCGGCACCAGCCCGACGGTGGAGACCGTCACCGACCGCTGCGAGATCCCCAGCCCGGCCGGGGCGGGGTCGCAGATCCGGTGCACGGCGGCGATCACCCGCCGGTAGTTGGCCAGCGGCTCGCCCATGCCCATCAGGACCACGTTGGACAGCCGGACCGGGCCGCCGCCGAGCCGACCGTCCCGGGCCGCGGCTGCGGCCAGCCGCACCTGCTCGACGATCTCCGCGGTGGACAGGTTGCGGGTCAGGCCGCCCTGACCGGTGGCACAGAACGGGCAGGCCATCCCGCAGCCGGCCTGGCTGGACACGCACACCGTGGCCCGGTCCGGGTAGCGCATCAGCACGCTCTCCACCAGGGTTCCGTCGTGCGCCCGCAGCAGCGCCTTGCGGGTGGCGCCCTCGTCACAGGTCAGCGCCCGGACCTCGGTGAACAGCCGCGGCATCAGCTCGCCGACCAGCCGCTCCCGGCTCGCCGCCGGGATGTCGGTCATCGCCTCGGGGTCGACGGTCAGCCGGCCGAAGTAGTGGTTGGACAGCTGCCTGGCCCGAAACGGCCGCTCGCCCAGCTCGACCACCGCCGCCTGGCGCTCCTCGGCGGAGAGGTCCACCAGATGGCGCGGCGGCAGGCCGCGCTTGGGCGCGTCGAAGACAAGGGGAAGCGAGGTCATGGTCCGCCCATTGTCCCATGACCTCGCGGTCAGTCCTCGGCGAGTGCGGCCCGGGCGCGGTCCAGGAACCGGCGTTGCGCCTGGTTTCCGGTGCGCTCGCGAGCCGCCGCGTAGGCCGCCGCGGCCTCGCGGGTGCGGCCGAGCCGGCGCAGCAGGTCGGCGCGGACGGCGTGGAAGACGTGGTAGCCGGCCAGGTCGAGGTCATCCACCAGCGGCAACGCCGCCGCCGGACCGTCGACCTCGGCCAGCGCGACCGCGCGGTGCAGGGCCACCACCGGCGTCGGGGTCAGCGCGTGGAGCTGGTCGTAGAGCCGCAGGATCTGCGGCCAGTCGGTGGCCGCGGCGGTGGGCGCGTCGGCATGCACGGCGTTGATCGCCGCCTGCACCTGGTACGGGCCCGGGGTGTTGCGCCGCAGGCAGGCCCGCACGATCCGCTGGCCCTCGGCGATCAGGCGGCGGTCCCAGCGGGACCGGTCCTGGTCGGACAGCAGCACCAACTCGCCGTGCGGGGTGGTGCGGGCGGCCCGGCGGGACTCGATCAGCAGCATGAGCGCGAGCAGCCCCAGCGCCTCGGGCTCGTCGAGCATCAGCTCGGTCAGCAGCCGGGCCGACCGGATCGCCTCGGCACACAGGTCCGCCCGGACCAGGGCATCGCCCGCGGTGGCCGTGTAGCCCTCGTTGAAGATCAGATAGAGCACCGCGAGCACGGCCCGCAGCCGCCCGGGCAGATCCTCCTCGGCCGGAACCCGGTACGGGATGCCGGCGTCACGGATCTTGCCCTTGGCCCGGACCAGCCGCTGCGCCATGGTCGGCTCGGAGACCAGGAACGCGCGGGCGATCTCGGCGGTGGTCAGGCCGCCGAGCAGCCGCAGGGTCAACGCGACCTGGGCCGCGGGCGCCAGCGCGGGGTGGCAGCAGGTGAAGATCAGGCGTAGCCGGTCGTCGCGCACCGCACACTCCTCCACGGGTTCGTCCGGGACGTGCAGCCGGGCGGCCTCGGCGTGCCGGTCCGGCCGGACGGCCTCCCGGCGGTGCCGGTCGATCGCCCGGTTGCGGGCCGTCGTGATGATCCAGGCCGCCGGGCTGGGCGGTGGGCCGGTGGCCGGCCAGCGGTCCACGGCCACGGCGAACGCGTCCTGGACCGCCTCCTCGGCGGCGTCGATGTCGCCGCAGACGCGAACCAGGACGGCCACCGCGCGGCCGTACTCCGCCCGGAACACCCGCTCGATCTCGGTCGGACCGGTCACCAGGGCGGGTCCTGGAACGGCCGCACCTCGATCGGCAGGCCGATCACCGTGGCGAACCGGCGGCCCCAGGCCAGCGCGGCGTCCAGGTCGGGCGCGGCGACGATGGTGAAGCCGCCCAGGAACTCCTTGCCCTCGACGTAGGGGCCGTCGGTGACCAGGACGTCGCCTTGGTCGTCGGCGCGCAGCACGGTGGCGGTGCTCGGCGTGTGCAGCGCCCCGGCGAACACCCACGCCCCGGTGGCCCGCAACTCCTCGTGCAGCGCGGTGAGGTCGTGGAACACCCGCTCGAGGTCCTCGGGCGGCGGCGGCTCGCCCTCGGGCTGGTAGACGCTGATCAGGTACTGCTTCATCGGTCGTCCTCCTGTGTCGCTGGGCCGATCCTTCCGCCCGCTCACCTCCCATACGAACCGCCCTCCGCCGGATCGACAGGCCGTCCAGAAATTTTGCACGACTGTCCTGGTTGCATCGTGATAGGTTCCGATATATCGTTACTGAGACGACAACGAGAGGAGCGCACGATGCGTACCCGATTCCGACCAGCCCACGGACCGTTCGCCCCCGGTCCGTTCGATGACCCCGGGGCCGAGTTCGGCCACCACGGCTTCCCACCGCGACCACCCATGCCACCGGGACCACCCGGCATGCCGTTCGACTTCGGCGGCTGGGGCTGGGGCCAGCAGCGGCGCGGCCGCGGACCCGGCCGGCGCAGCCGCCGGGGCGACGTGCGAGCGGCCATCCTGGCGCTACTCGCCGAACGACCCATGCACGGCTACGAGATGATCCAGGAGATCACCCAGCGCAGCGGCGGGATCTGGCGGCCGAGCCCCGGCTCGGTCTACCCGACCCTGCAGCTGCTGGCCGACGAGGGCCTGGTCGCCAGCACCGAGGGCAGCGGCAGCAAACGGCTCTTCGAGCTGACCGACGAGGGCCGGACGGCGGCCGAGGGGCAGGACCGCCCGCCCTGGGAGCAGATCGCCCAGGACCAGGACCCGGACGACGTCAGCCTGCGCACGGCCATCGGCCAGCTCATGGGCGCCGCCTTCCAGGTCCACCACGCCGCCACCGGCACCCAGAAGACCCGCGCGATCGCCGCGATCAACCAGGCCCGCCGGGAGATCTACGCCATCCTCGGCGAGATCGACGACCCGTCCGACGAGCCCGACGAGCCCGACGAGGATTAGGCCCCATCCCGCGGATCTGTGCGGGAAGCCCGTGCCCCATCAACAGCTCGGTTCAGGACCTCGGTGAGGAGGTCCACTGCCTCCGTGTCGCTGACCTCGTCCAGCTGCGCGGAGGCGGTGATCTCCATGGCGCACCAGCCCGGCGTGGGCAGCTGCCAGACGTAGCGGGGCAATGCCAACCCGGTCTCGGCCCGCAGCCGCTTCACCGCCACCGTGACCGCCTGCGGGTCGGCCTCCAGGTGCAGGTGGAACATGTGCGTCTGCGGCGGGTCCGGGACGACCCGCACGCCGGGCACCTCGCGTAGCGCAGCGGCCAGCTCGCCGGCCCGGTTGGCGAACTCCGCCATCCGGGGCAGCAGCTCGTCCAGCCCGCGCTCGGCGGCATAGGCCATCGGCCAGAACCGGTCCACGTTGCCGCCGAGCCGATCCCGCCACAAGCAGGCGTGCTGGATGAAGTCCTGCTCCCCGGCGAGCACCGCGCCCGCGATGCCGGAAAGTCCTTTGTAGAGCGACACGTACACCGTGTCGAACAGCGCGGCGATCTCCGCATACGGCCGGCCGTAGAACGGCTGGGCCTCCCACAGCCGGGCGCCGTCCATGTGCACCGCCGCCCCGCGCTCACGCGCCCATTCGGTCTGCGCGACCAGATCCTCCCAACTGGGCAGCCGGCCGCCGATCTCCCGCTGCGGCAACTCCAGCAGCAGCGCCGCGACCGGCTCGCGCAGGGCCGCCAGGTCCGCGAGGGTGATCAGCGAGTTCGGGTCGCCGACCAGCGCGGAACTCAGGCCGTGCACGACGGCGTAGCCCTTCTGCTCGTGCAGTTCCAGATGGCAGGTCGGGTGGAAGGCCACCGAGCGGACTCCGCGGCGGTCGGCGTGCAGGCGCAGGGCGACCTGCTGTGCCATCGCCCCGGACGGGAACATCGCGGCCGCCGGTTTGCCGAGCAGATCGGCGATCCGCTGTTCGAGCCGCGGCACCGCGTCGGTCTCCAACTCGTCCGGCACGACCCGGTCCAGCAGGGCCGGCAGCACGCGGTCGGGTTGACGCCGCACGGTTCCGGTCGAGACGAACCGGACCCCGGGTTCAGAAGGCACGCGCCGAGGCTACTCAGCGTTTGACGATCAACCCAGCCGATTTGCGCCGGGTCAGCACCCGGTAGCCCACCGGGAACTCCAGCCCGCGCACGTCGCCGAGCGCCCGGGCCGCCACCGCCGCGGAGAACTCGATCCCCAGCACCGCCACCAGGCTGGCCCGGTCGGCGAACCGCCACCGGGTCCGCACCCGCTGGCAGTCGAAGCCGGCGCGCTCGAAGAACGCGTCCACCTCGGCCGGTCGGTACCGGGGCAGGTCGGCCCGCAGCCAGTCGCCGTACGGCGCGACCGTGGCGTCCAGGTCGACGATCGCCAGCATGCCGTCCGGGCGCAGCACCCGATCGGCCTCGAGCAGCCCCGGCCGGCAACCCGACCCGAAGAAGTACGCGGTCCGGGCGTGCACCAGATCGCAGCTCGCGTCCGGCACCGGCAGCCGCTGGGCCGAGCCGGACAGCACCCGCACCGCGGGGTCGCCGGCCACCCGGGCCCGCGCCCGGGCCACCAGCGGACCGTGCGGCTCCACGCCGGTCACCCGGCGTGCGGTGGCGGCGAACCTCGGCAGGTGGAAACCGGTGCCACACCCGACGTCCAGCACGTCCCGGCCGGACCAGTCGTAGGCCCGGGCCAGCGCCGCCCAGATCGCCCCGTCGACGTCCTGCGCCCGGTTCTCGACCTCGTAGATCTCCGGCCAGTGCCAGATGTTCGGGCTGGGTACGGACATCAGCCCGGGATGAACAGCCGCAGCAGCAGCCAGGACACCACGGCCGAGGGCAGCAGCGAGTCCATCCGGTCCATCAGACCGCCGTGCCCCGGCAGCAACGCACCCATGTCCTTGATCCCCAGGTCGCGCTTGATCAGCGACTCGACCAGATCACCGAGGGTCGCGGTGAGCACCAGCGCCGCGCCGAACAACGCCCCCTGCCACCACTGGCCGGGCAGCAGCAGGGTCAGGCAGAGGATCCCGGCCACGATGCCCGCGGTCATCGACCCGGCGAAGCCCTCCCAGGACTTCTTCGGGCTGATCGCCGGGGCCATCGGATGCCGGCCGAACAGCACCCCGGCGATGTACCCGCCGGTGTCCGAACTGACCACCAGGATCAGGAAGCACAGCACCCGGGCCGTGCCGTCCGCCGGCACCACCATCATCGCCGCGAAGGACGCGAACAGCGGCACGTAGGCGGCGGTGAGCACCGAGGCGGACAGGTCCCGCACGTAGCCGGCCGCGCCCTGCCCGAGCCGCCACACCATGCACGTCAGCACCGTCAGCACGAACGCGGCCAGCACTCCGTTGCGCCCGAACGGCCAGGACAGCCACACCATCGCCTGCCCGCCGATCAGCACCGGCCACAGCGCGATCCGGATGCCGCCGGCCCGGTTGAGCGCACCGGCGAGCTCCACCGTGGACACCGCGACCGCCGCGGCGACGATGCCGACGAAGATCTCCCGGACGGTGAGCAGCGCGACCAGCAGGCCGGCGCCGAGCAGCACACCGACCGCGATCGCCGCCGGCAGGTTGCGACCCGCCCGGGACGCCTTCGGCGCCGGTGGCGGGGTTACCGCGTCGGGCCCCGGCTCCGTGGACGTCCCGGTCATGCTGACGCACCCACGGGTTGCGCACTAAACCTCAAGAAGCTCGGCTTCCTTGTGCTTGACCAACTCGTCGACCTGCGCGACGTACTTGTCGGTGACGTGCTGCAGTTCCTTCTCCGCGCGCACCACGTCGTCCTCGCCTGCCTCGCCGTCCTTGTTGATCCGGTGCAGTTCCTCGTTGGCCTTGCGGCGCACGTTGCGGATCGCGACCTTGGCGTCCTCGCCCTTGTGCTTGGCGACCTTGACCATCTCCCGGCGCCGTTCCTCGGACAGCTGGGGGATGATCACCCGAATGATCGTGCCGTCGTTGCTCGGGTTCACGCCGAGGTCGGAGTTGCGGATGGCCTTCTCGATCGCCCCCAGCTGGCTCTGGTCGTACGGCTTGATGACGACCATGCGGGCTTCCGGGATGTTGATGCTGGCCATCTGGTGGATCGGGGTCGGGGAACCGTAGTAGTCGACGTGAATGCGGTTGAACATGGCGGGGTTGGCTCGCCCGGTGCGCACCGCGGTGAGCTCGTCCTTCGCCACCGAGACCGCCTTTTCCATCCTCTCCTCAGCGTCGAGGAGTGTTTCGTCGATCACAGTGTCTGCTCCTTAGGGGTGCTGACCAACGTACCGATCCTCTCACCACGAACCGCCCTTGCGATGTTGCCCTCGGTGAGAAGGTTGAAAACGATGATCGGCATGTCGTTGTCCATACAGAGGCTGAACGCCGTCGCGTCGGCGACCTTCAGGCCCTTCTCCAGGACTTCCCGGTGGGTGATGTGATCGAACATCTTGGCTTCCGGATCGAACTTCGGGTCCGCCGTGAAGACCCCGTCCACC
Organism: Actinophytocola sp.; assembly: GCF_035712165.1. Taxonomy (GTDB): domain Bacteria; phylum Actinomycetota; class Actinomycetes; order Mycobacteriales; family Pseudonocardiaceae; genus DASYTH01. The sequence continues at coordinate 20,497 of NZ_DASTBH010000521.1, forward strand.
TCCTTGGCCATCAGCACGACCTCGCAGCCGATCTCCAGCGCACGCTGCGCGGCCGCGGTGTCGGTGGAGAAGTAGGGCATGCCGACCCCGCCGGCGAAGATGACGATGCGCCCCTTCTCCAGGTGCCGCTCGGCGCGGCGCGGGATGTAGGCCTCGGCGACCTGGCCCATCGTGATCGCCGTCTGCACCCGGGTGTCGATCCCGAGCTTCTCCAGAAAGTCCTGTAGCGCCAGGCAGTTCATCACGGTGCCGAGCATGGCCATGTAGTCGGCCCGGTCCCGGTCCATGCCGCGCTGGGACAGCTCCGCACCCCGGAAGAAGTTCCCGCCACCGATCACCACGGCCATCTGCACGCCGTCGCGCACCACCGCCGCGATCTGCCGGGCCACCGCCTGCACGACATCCGGGTCGACGCCGACCTTCCCGCCGCCGAACATCTCGCCGCCCAGCTTGAGCAGCACCCGCCGGAAGCTGCGGACCGGCCCGCCGTTCTCGGTCATGAGATCTCCCCGCAGACCAGCTGATCCAGTCTCACTCATGGGGCCTCCTCTGCGCGTCCAACGGTGGATATGGGAAAGGGCGGGGTTGCTGCAGTGGCAACCCCGCCCCTCCCAGAGTCACGCCTGGCCGACCTCGAACCGGGCAAACCGGGAGACCGAGACACCGGCCTCGTCGAGGACCGCCTTCACGGTCTTCTTGGCGTCCTGCACCGAGGACTGCTCGAGCAGCACCGCGTCCTTGAAGAACCCGTTGACCCGACCCTCGACGATCTTGGGCAGCGCCTGCTCGGGCTTGCCCTCCTCGCGGGCGGTCTCCTCGGCGATGCGGCGCTCGGTGGCCAGCACGTCCTCGGTGACCTCGTCCCGGGTGACGTAGCGCGGCTTCATCGCGGCGATGTGCATCGCCGTGCCGCGCGCCGCCTCGGCGGACTCGCCGGTGTACTCGACCAGCACGCCCACCGACGGCGGCAGGTCCGTGGCCCGCCGGTGCAGGTACACGGCCACCGGGCCGTCGAAGGCCACCACGCGCCGCAGCTCGAGCTTCTCGCCGATCTTGGCGGACAGCTCCTGCACCGCGTCGGCGACCGTGCCGGAGCCGAGCGGAGCGCCCTTGAGCGTCTCGACGTCGGTCGCGCCGGTCTCCTTCGCGACCGCCACGATCCGCGTGGCCAACTCCTGGAAGTCGGCGTTCTTGGCGACGAAGTCGGTCTCGCAGTTCAGCTCGACCATGACCCCGCCGTCGGCGGCGACCAGCCCGTTGGCGGTGGACCGCTGGGCCCGCTTGCCGACGTCCTTGGCCCCCTTGATGCGCAGGAACTCAACGGCCTTGTCGAAGTCACCGTCAGCCTCTTCGAGCGCCTTCTTGCAGTCCATCATGCCGGCGCCGGTGAGCTCACGGAGCCGCTTGACGTCGGCCGTGGTGTAGTTCGCCATCGTCTGTGCTTTCTTTCCCTCTGTCTGTGGGTTGCTTGTGCGGTGCGAACCGTCCCGGCCGCCCGACGGGCGACCGCGGACGGTCGTGGGTCAGGACTCCGAGCGTTCGGCGGCGACCTGCTCGCCGGCCCCGGCGTTGGCGCCGGTGAGCAACTCCTGCTCCCACTCGGGCAGCGGTTCGTCGGAGCCGACCGGCTGCGGCTTGTCCTCGCCCTCGGGGACGCCGTTGCGGGCGCCGGCCCTGGCGATCAGCCCGGCGGCGGCGGCCTCGGCGATCACCTTGGTGAGCAGCGCGGCCGAGCGGATCGCGTCGTCGTTGCCCGGGATCGGGTAGTCGACCTCATCCGGATCGCAGTTGGTATCCAGAATGGCCACCACCGGGATGTTCAGCTTGCGGGCCTCGCCGACGGCGATGTGCTCCTTCTTGGTGTCCACGATCCACACCGCGCTGGGCACCTTGGCCATGTCCCGGATACCGCCGAGGGTGCGCTCGAGCTTGTCCTTCTCCCTGGTCAGCATCAGGATCTCCTTCTTGGTGAGACCCTGGAACCCGCCGGTCTGCTCCATCGCCTCGAGCTCCTTGAGCCGCTGGAGGCGCTTGTGGACAGTGGAGAAGTTGGTGAGCATTCCGCCGAGCCAGCGCTGGTTGACGAACGGCATGCCGACCCGGAGGGCCTCGTTGGCGATGGCCTCCTGCGCCTGCTTCTTGGTGCCCACGAACAGAACCGACCCGCCGTGCGCGACGGTCTCCTTGACGAACTCGAAGGCCCGGTCGATGTAGGTCAGGGTCTGCTGCAGGTCGATGATGTAGATGCCGTTGCGCTCGGTGAAGATGTAGCGCTTCATCTTCGGGTTCCAGCGCCTGGTCTGGTGCCCGAAGTGCACGCCCGAGTCGAGCAGCTGCTTCATGGTGACTACGGCCATGGCCGGTATGCACCTCTTCTGTATGGCCCGCCGGGCGTCCGCCTCGGCGTGCGGCGTCGGTTGTCGCGGAGCTCCGGTGGAGCACCGCCCTGGTGTCCTGCCGGCCACCGGACCCACCGAGGTCGCGAGGACGCTCGTCTGGGACCGCCGGGTGCCGTGTAGTTCCGCCGGGGAATGAACCCCACCGAGGACGCAGTGACACGCGAAGTCGCCCTGTGTCGCCACAGGTCGCGGTCGCAGTGTACGCGGTCGGACCTCCGAACCGACAATCGGGGATCCTGGTTGTCCACAAGGTCGCCGACCTGTCCACAGCCCGGCCGTCAGCCCTGGCCGGCGGCCTGGTCGCGGCGCATCGTCGGCCCATGCGTCTGGCCCGCCTCACCCACCCGGCCCTGGCCCTGCTCCTGGTCAGCGCGCCGCTCCCGAGCGCCCCGCCGCCGGCCGCCGCCCCACCCGCCGCGACCCCGGCCCGCGGGTTCGCCTGGCCGCTGGCGCCACCGCACCCCGTGCTGCGCCCGTTCGACCGGCCGCCGGCGCCCTGGGCGGCCGGTCATCGCGGGGTCGACCTGGGCGGCTCGCCGGGCGAGGCGGTGTTCTCGGCCGGTGCCGGCACGGTCGTCTTCGCCGGCCGGCTGGTGGACCGTCCGGTGATCTCGGTCGACCATCCGGGCGGACTGCGCACCACCTACGAGCCGGTCACGCCCGTGGTGGCCGCCGGTGCCACGGTCGGGCGGGGTCAGCTGCTCGGCCACCTCGAGGCCGGGCACGCCGGCTGTCCCCAGCCGGCCTGCCTGCACTGGGGTCTGCGCCGGGGCCCGGAGTACCTCGACCCGCTCGGTCTGCTCGGCCCGCACCACGTGCGGCTGCTGCCCCGCACCGGGTCATCACAGCTCGGCGCGCTCCAACAGCTTGGCCCGCAGCCGAAGTACCGCCCGGGTGTGCAGCTGGCAGACGCGGGACTCGGTCACGCCGAGGACCTTGCCGATCTCGGCGAGGGTGAGGTTCTCGAAGTAGTACAGGGTGACCACGATCCGGTCACGTTCCGCCAGATGGGCGATGGCCTCGGCGAGCTGGCGACGGTTGTCCTGGTCGACCAGCAGGGCGACCGGGTCGGGGGCGGCCTCGTCCTCGAGGGTGTCCGCGAGCGAGGTCGAGCCGCGCCCGGCAGCCGCCAGCTCGTCCAGCGCCACCACGCTGGTGAGTTGCAGCTGCAGGTAGATCTCCCGCAACTCTTCGAGGGTCAGGCCCAGCTCATCGGCGAGCTCCGAGTCGGTCGGGGTCCGCCGCAGCCGCGCGCCGAGCCGCTCCAGCGCCCGCTCCACCTCCCGGGCCCGCCCACGCACCGATCGCGGCACCCAGTCCTGGGCCCGCAGGTCGTCCAGGATCGCCCCGCGGATGCGCTGCATGGCGTAGGTCTCGAACTTCAGGCCGCGCTTCGGCTCGAACTTCTCGATCGCGTCGACCAGGCCGAAGATCCCCGACTGGATCAGGTCCGCCATGTCGACGTGCGCCGGCAGACCGGTGCCCACCCGGCCGGCGACGTACTTGACCAGCGGCGCGTAGTGCAGCACCAGCCGGTCGCGCAGGCGCTGCTGGCGGCCCTCGCCGAAGCGCCGCCACAGCGCCACGATGCCCGCCTCGATCTCGCCGAAGGTGCGCTGGTCGCCGGGCAGAATGCCGGCCGCGGGCCGGTCGTTGACCGGCCGGTGCCCGTTGCCCGCCGTCACCGTCGAGGGCGCGCGCGTCCAGGAACCTTCCCCGACGTAGTCAGGAGCGGGGGTGGGCTCGGTCATGGATCGCCTTCAGCCGTTCGACGGTCACGTGGGTGTATAGCTGGGTGGTAGCGAGCGTAGCGTGACCAAGCAGTTCCTGGACGCTACGAAGGTCCGCTCCCCCGTCGAGCAGGTGGGTCGCGGCGGTGTGCCGCAGACCGTGCGGACCCATGTCAGGCGCCTCGGGCACCGCGCCGAGGGCGTCGTGCACGACCCGGCGAACGCTGGCGGGCTGGAACCGCCCGCCCCGCGCGCCGAGCAGCAGGGCCGGCGGGGAGCCCGGGCGGGCCAGTGCCGGGCGCCCGGCGGCCAGCCAGTCCCGGACGGCCCGCTCGGCCGGCACGCCGAACGGCACCGTGCGCTCCTTGCCCCCCTTACCGAGCACCCGGACCACCCGGCGT
>NZ_DASTBH010000522.1:0-7293 GCF_035712165.1 Actinophytocola sp.
CGTCTCGGCTGAGCATCCTGCTCGTGGACCAGGTCGGACTGTCGGGCGTGCGGAGGTGCGCGTAGGGGCAGCGACGGGGTCATGGAAGGGCGAACTGGCGGTGCGCCGGTATTTGGCGACCGCGGTGGGCTTCTTTCTCCGCGGCGGCATGATGCCGCGACAGACGAAGGGGCTTACATGATTTCTCTTGACAGAGCTCGCAAACTCCGCAGGGCCGCGCTGGCCGTGGCGGGGTCCGCGGCGGTGGCGTTGGCCGGAGTGATGGCCGGCCCGGCGGCGGCAGCGGCGCCGGAGCCCACACCGGCACCGGCTGGCATCACGATGGTCAACGGGACGGGCAAGACGGTGACGCTGCCGGCGCAGACCGCGACGGCGCTGAAGGCGGCGGCGGGCGGGCAGTCCGGATCCCTCGGCGCGGCCACGGGCAAGGCCACGGACAAGGCGGCGCCGGTCGGCACCGACTCGGTGATCGGGCCGGACGGCCGGGTCCAGGAGTCCGTCCCCTCCACCTTCCCGTGGGGTGGGATCGCACACCTGGAGACGAACCAGGGCGGCTGCACCGGCTTCATGCTCAGCCGCGACGTGCTGGTCACCGCCGGGCACTGCGTGCACTTCAACGGAAGCTGGGTCACCTCCTACACCGTCACGCCGGGGCGCACCGGCAACAGCAAGCCGTTCGGCACCTGCAGCGGTGGCATCGCGGATGTCTGGACCACCTGGAACTGGATCAACGGTTACCCGTCCGACTACGACTACGGCCTGGTCAAGCTGACCTGCGACATCGGCTACTCCACCGGATGGTTCGGCTGGTCGTACAACACCGGCGAGAACCTGGTTGGCCAGTACCTCTACGTCGAGGGATACCCGGGTGACAAGCCGTACGGGACGATGTGGTGGGACGGCGACACCGTCTACTCGCAGACCGCCAACAAGTTGTGGTACTGGGTCGACACGTTCGGCGGGCAGAGCGGGTCGCCGGTCTACCGGTACTCCAGCTCCGGCCCGTGCGTCGGCTGGTGCGTGATCGGCATCCACACCAACGGTGTGGCCGGCACCAACCCGACGAACAGTGGCACCCGGTTCCGGCCGGACGTCATGGACTTCATCAACTACTGGGTCGCGCAGCCCTGATCCGACCCGGGCCGGGCCCCACGACGGGGCCCGGCCCGTGCTGCTGCAACCCTGGACCGGTGATGTCCCGTCCTCGAAGCGTGCGATACGCGACGCTGGCGATCCTGATGGCCGTGGTCCTCCCCCTGGCCGGATGCGGCGACCGGCTCGAACCCGCCGCACCACCGGACTCCGAGCTGAGCGGCCGGACGTTCACGGCGACCCGGCCGGCCGGGACGACCGTCACGGTGCGGTTCACCGACGACGGGCGGCTGGTGGCGGGCGGCGGCTGCAACACCATCAGCGGACCCGTGGACACCGCCGGCGGCCGGCTGAACACCTCCGAACTGAGCATCACCGAGATGGCCTGCGACCCGGAACGGCACGCCAGCGACGAACGGCTCCTCGCGTTCCTGACCGGTGGGCCGTCCTGGCGGCTGGACGGCGACACGCTGGTACTCACCGCCGGCGACACCGAGCTGGTCCTCACGCATGAGAAGGCGGCGCCGCTGACCGGCACCACCTGGCACCTCGACACCCTGATCCAGGGCGAGGTCGCCGGCAGCACGCCGGCCGGCGTCGACGCCACCCTGGTGTTCGGCCCCGACCAGGTGACCGTGTCCGGACTGTGCAACCTGCGCGGCGTGAAGTACAGCGCCTCGGACACGACGCTCACCTTCGAACCCGGCCCGACGACCCTGATGGCCTGCGCGCCGGAGATCATGACCGTCGAGCAGGCGGTCACCGAGGTGTTCGACGGCGAGGCCTCCTACCGCATCGACGGCCACACCCTGACGATCACCAGGAACGGCAAGGGTGTGCGGCTCACAGCCTCAGGTTGACCCGGGTGACCCGGCTCGGCGCTCCGCCGAACGCCTCGATCAACACAGAGTGACACTCGGGTCACGGCGGCGGGCGCAGCCTGGCGTGCCAGGAGGTGTGTGTCATGGCAGCTTCGACTACCACGATGACCGAGAAAGCCCGGAAGTACTACGAGGAAATCGAGGCCTTTTACGTCAGCCTGTACGGGCCGAACTTCCACCACGGGTATTGGCCGTCGCCGGATGACGGCACCACTTATGAGCGGGCGTTGGACAACCTGACCGATCAGATCATCAGCCGGGTCGGGGTGGGCGCCGGAGACCGGGTGCTCGATGTCGGCTGCGGAATGGGCGGACCGGCGATCCGGTTGGCCAGGGCCACGGGGGCACGGGTGACCGGCATCTCCAACGTCGCCTCGCAGATCCGGCAGGCGACCGCGCTGGCGGCAGCCGAGGGCATGGCCGAACTGGTCACCTTCGAACTCGCCGACGCCCTGGCGTTGCCGCTACCAGATGCGTCGTTTGATGCCGCGATCGCGGTGGAGTCGCTCATTCATATGCCGCGCGACCCGGTGCTGGGCGAGATCGCCCGGATCCTTCGGCCCGGCGGCCGCCTGGTCGCCGCGGACTTCTGCCTCAACTCCCCGGTCAGCGAGGTGCGGCGGGAGCTGCTCGACCTCTACCAACGGCTCGACACGTTGAGCCCGATCATCGGGTTCGACGAGTTCGGCCCGATGATCCGCCGGGCCGGCCTTCAGCCCATTGAGCTTCTCGACGCCACCAAGCACATCGAGAACTCCCCCCGGATGTGGCGCGACCGGATGCACGCCGATCGCCAGAACCTGACCGATCGCTACGGCCAGGAAGGACTATCTGGCTTCGACAAGCTCATTGACGACGTCATCACCCACGGCGGCCCGGACTACCTGTTCTTCACCGCCCGCAAGCCCAGCCCAGCCCGACGACCATGAAGCCCGATCGGATAAGTCGACCGGGAAATCCGACACGGAGAGTGTGAGCGGCGGCAGGAAGAGGCTCAGCGCGAGGAGAAACCCGCCGAGTGCGGCGATGTGGGTGAACAGTCCGAGCAGAGTACCCAGCCCGACAGCGACCTCGCCGAAGGCGATGACCAGGCCGGTGACGGTCGGGTGTTCGGCCGCCAATGACACCAGCGGGCCGATCGGGGAGGCGGTCGCGGCGTGCAGCATCTGAGCGTGGACGCCGAGGCAAGAAAGTCGCCTTCAAGTCGCAGGTGTGGCGATGAGAGTCCCGGTGCACATTTCGTCGCTGGTGCCGTCACCCCACACGACGTATCGCGGCGGGAGTTTGACCTCGACTCATGGAGCGTCCGAGCAGGTGATCGACCGCTCCGCCCACGTCAGGTTCGACGCTTCGTCAGGACTTGCGGGGGGAGACCGTCATCGCACTCGCCCGGACGCCAACGTCCGCTCATGCCGCGAGTCGGGCGCTTGCCGGTGGCTGAGCCATCCGGCGTTCGACACGTTGCTCGAAGGGATCAGCAGGTGACCTTGACGGTCGCGGTGGCGCGGAACGACACGTGCACGTGGTCCATGTGGTTGGCCGTGGGACTGCCCCGGTCCTCCATCGCCGACCAGCCGCTGCCGTCGTTGTAGCGCTGGCGCCAGATCACGTAGTTGACGCCGAACGCCCGGCGGTTGGCCAGTACGTATTCGGCCAAGGTGTCACCGGTGGTGGTGTCGACTGTGAAATCCAGCGCCAGGCCCGCCGGATGGTCGCTGGCGCCGCCCCGGCCGGCGACGCCGCCGATGTCGTCGACGTCGAACCTGCCGGCGAGGTGGTTGCCCACCTGCGCGACATGCGGCTTGACTCCGTCCAGGGTGGTCGGGCAGGACGACGCCGGGGGCGTTGCTTTGGTCTTCGGTGCGGTCGTGGTCGTCGTGGTCAGCGGTGGCGCGGTGGTCACCGGAGGAGGTTGCGGAGCGGGCGGCGCGGTGGTCGTGGTGATAGGCCGCAGGACCTGGCTGCGGGAGGTGTTCGACGGGACGGTCAGGTAAGCGATCGGCTCGGCCGACCGCTCCGGGACGCTGACCGCCCAGAAGGTCACGACCAGGCCCGCGGCCAGGGCGGCACCGATTCCGGTAGGCAGCTTCCAGTTGGCGGTCTTCTTCTGTCGATGTCGACCCGGCATTCGGGAACACCCTCGTATAGGGGACGGGGCAAGATCCTCACGCAGCGCGCGTCACATTACGAAACGAACACGAATACGTCACGGGCGAGTGTTTATCCTCACACTTCAACTGGTGAGCGCGTGACTACGGCCTGTAGAAGGCTTGCAAAATACGTTCCTTCTTCGCAGCTGCGCGGCCGTGACACCACCTGTCCCCCGGGACGGCGTCACACAGAGTCCCGGCCTGCGCCGCTCCGTTACCAATACCCCCGTGGCTGAGCCGACGAGCGACCTGCTGAGAACCGAATGCCCCGGCTGACTGTGGATCGGCTGCTCGGCGACGCTGAGACGAAACCCGAGAATGGCCCGCGTCCAGCTGGGTGGGCAGGTTCCCCGGTCCCGGCGACATCGCTGGCCAGGGTCCGATGCCCGCCCCCACGACGGTGCGCCTATTCATCGGGGCCGTTAGAGGGCTGGCTCATGAAGCCCTCATGCACGAACCCGACGCCGTCCAACACCAGGCCCGAATCGAACTCCCCATCCTGATCCACACTTGGTCGCGCGGTCCTCGCCGAACCCGCCGCGATCACCGCGGTCAGGTCGGTCCGCCCTGCAACGAGTTGATCTTGCCGTCAACCTTGGCCGACACCATCGAAGACGGTGCCGCGCCATCCGCCTCAGCACCAGTGGTACCGACGCCTGGTCGCCGGCCAGCTTCGTCATCTTCGGCCTCGACGACGCGGCGGGACCCTGTTGCCCTGAGTTGACGTGCCGACGGGTTCCCGTCGCACAGTTGTGGTAGCGCCAGTAGAACTCCCGTATCCGGATCCGCTGGCCCTCCCGCCGCGGGGCCAGCGGGCTCGACCTGTGCCAACCGAACAGACCTAACCGGACACCCGCCGGATCCGGTCGACAACGGTGCGGCGGAAGAGATCGGCGTCGAGCGCGGCGGTGTGGCGTTCGACGGACCGGTGCGCGGCATCGACGTCCCCGTGCCACCGCTTGATCACATCCGTGTGGAAGTCGATGAGTTCGTGCACGTCCGTCGCGGTCAGCTCCGGATGGAACTGGCAGCCGAAGACGTGGTCACGGTAGCTGAACGCCTGGACCGCGGAGTGCTCGTTGCGCCATTCGATGCGTACCCCGGCGACCGAGCTGATCTCCGGTGCGATCGCCTGGTAGTGAAACGACGGCACGACCTGTTCGGTGTGGTTGTCCGGCCGGGTGACCGGCGTGAGCCCCACCTCGATCGCGCTGGATGCCGTTATCGAGTCCGGGTGCAGGGCTTCGGCAATGATCTGCGCGCCGAGGCAGATCCCGATGATCCCGGGTTGCGTGCCTTCCCGATCCGCCACCAGCCGCCGGGTCATGCCGATCGCCGAACGCATCCACCCCGCGTCGGAATGAACCGAGGTCTCGCCGCCGGTGAACACGTAGGCCCGGTCCGGGCGTGGGAGTTCGGCCGGCAGGCTGGTCAGATCGCAGCGCGCGGAGGTGAGACCGGCCGCCGCCAATCGCTCGCCGATCCGGTCGGCATAGTCGAGACCGTCATGGATCACCCCATCCGCGACGCAGATCAAGACATCCATGATCGGAGGCTACGGTGATCCGAACCAGATCCGCCACAGGTTGACCGCCGACTCGATGGACGCGACGACGTTCACGATGACCAGGATCGTGACGACCAGGTTCACCCTGGCCACCCGCCGCGCCTGGTCCGCGGCCAGCTTGCGCTCGACGGCCTGCCGGGCCATCTGCAGCAGGGTGTCGGTGCGTTCCCGGGTCTTGTCGGTCTCCCAGGCGTACAGCAGGCTGTCACGAAGCTTGAGGACGTGGTGGTCGTAGCTGAAGGTCGGGCGAACCAGCGCCTGGTAGTCGGCACGCAACCGGGACTCCAGGCCGATGAGCCAGGCCAGGTTCTCCTCCGCGAGGGACGCCCGGACCAGCCGGTCGGCGGACGCAGCGCTGCGGTCCATCCGGGCATAGCGGACGTCCAGGTGCAGCAGCAGGTGTTCGAGCTGGTCGAGGGTGTGCCGCGGATCCGGGGCGGCCAGCAGCGAGAAGGCGTACCCGGCATAGAAGAACTCGTCGGCCCACGGTGAGTCCGATGTGATCGGTGCGGGTGAGCGCGGATAGACGAGCTGACGAAGCTCGTCGGAAAGGGTGCCGCGACCGGGAAGTTGGTGCGAGGTCTCCCCCACATAGGTGAGATTGAAGTACGGCAGCAGGGTTTCGCCCGAAGCCTCGGGACAACACCGGTCGGACACCTCGACCAACGCTGGCAACAGGACGTCGCGGATCTTCCCGACGACCGCGTCCCGGCCATTCGGACCGAACCGGTCGATCAGCGCACCCCGGGCGGCGTTCCACCCGTCGGCCACCTCCATGCGCACGGCTACCGAACCGTAACCGTCCGGGAAGATCATGCCGGTGACCTTCAGCCGCAGCGGAAGACCGGCCGCCTGCTCGACGACCGCGGACAGCTCGGCGTCGAACTGCTCGGACCCGGCGAAGTGCGTCAGCAGCTCGAAGGGCGGATTTCCGAAGGTCAGCGACCCCCGCAGGAACTGGTCCATCGGCCGCCGCACCGGCACGATCCGACCCGCGGTGTCCAGTACCCCGTCGGCCGGTATCGAGCACACCGGCCGCTCGTCCAGCGGATCCGCCCCGGGATAGAACGGGCCGGTCAGAAGAAGCTGTGCGGTACCAACGAAATCCACGCCTTCAGCGACTAACCCGGAGGGCTCCACGCGGCGAGACTAGCAGCCCGTCCAGATGGTCGGCGGGGATCTTGGAAGCCCGGGAGGCAGGCCCCAACTACCCCGGTCCATAGACCGCCAGGCCGAGCGCCGAGCGGCTCTGGATCAACCCCGACAGCGGCCTCAAACCCGCGGCCACCCGAAACCGAACCGCCCTACAACCCCACCGCCGCCGCCCAACACCGCCGCCCTCGGCCACGGCGGCCGAGTCCCCAAACCCACCCCCCGCATCAGCGCCTACGCCGACACCGACGAAACCAACGCCACCATCGGCACCGCGCTCGCCCCTCGGCAACCTCCCGAGCGACATCACCGACGTCCTCCGCCAGATCCTGAACGAACTCTTCGACGTCGGCGCCGACCTCTGCACGCCGATGGTCGCCGACCTGCCACACCAACCCCTGCGCATCACCCACACCTACATCCAGGGCCTGGAATCTGGTGCGACCACTTC
>NZ_DASTBH010000523.1:0-2694 GCF_035712165.1 Actinophytocola sp.
CGGTGAGCCGCACGCTGATCCGGCGCTGCCGGTGTCCGGTCGTGGTGCTGCGCGCCGAGCTGGAGCGAACCACGGACACCGGATCATGACCCCGGAGGAACGGCTGCCGGCAACCGCGTCGCTGGCCGGGCTGCGGCTGGACGAGCTGCTCGGCGAGGTGCAGGACCGGCTGGCCGAGATCGGCCGCACCCGGGACCGGGTGCAGGGCCTGCTGGACGCGGTGCTCGCGGTCGGCGCCGGTCTGGAGCTGGACGGCACGCTGCACCGGATCGTGCAGATGGCCACCAGGCTGGTCGACGCCCGCTACGGCGCGCTGGGCGTCCTGGGCAGGGACGGCGGGCTGGCGAAGTTCGTGCACGTCGGCATCGACCCGGAGCAGGTGGCCCGGATGGGACATCTGCCCGAGGGCAAGGGGCTGCTGGGCTTGCTGATCGAGCGTCCGGACTCGATCCGGCTGGTCGATCTGACCGAGCATCCGGCCTCGATCGGGTTTCCGGCCAACCACCCGCCGATGCGGAGCTTTCTCGGGGTGCCGGTGCGCGTGCGCGAGGAGGTGTTCGGCAACCTCTACCTGGCCGAGAAGCAGGACGGGGCCGAGTTCACCGCCGACGACGAGGCGATGCTGCTGGCCCTGGCGGCCGCGGCCGGGGTCGCCATCGAGAACGCCCGGCTGTTCGAGGAGTCCCGGCTGCGGGAACGCTGGCAGCGCGCCTCCGCCGAGATCAACACCCAGCTGCTGGACGGCGCCTCCGGCGACGAGGCGCTGCGGCTGATCGTGTCCCGGGTCCGCGAACTGTCCACATCGGACTGCGTGCTGGTCATGCTGATGGCCGACGAGAACCGGGAGGTGCTGGTGACCCGGGCGGCGGCCGGCGCGCAGGCCGAGGAGCTCATCGGGACGACCATCGCCGCCGGCGAGCCGGCCATCACCGGCGTGGTGGAAAGCGGAACCGCCACGCTGATCCCGGACCTGGCCCACGCGCTGCCCACCGGTCTGGGCATCGAGCCGGAGAACTACGGTCCGGCGCTGGCCGTCCCGCTCGGCGCGGCGAACCGGGTCAACGGGCTGCTGCTGGCCCTGCGCGCCAAGGGCGCCACCCAGTTCGCCGAGGAGCAGGTGCCGGTGCTGGCCTCGTTCGCCGACCAGACCGCGCTGGCCCTGGAGGTCGCCGACAAGCAGCGCACCCAGCGCCAGCTCGATCTGCTGGCCGACCGGGACCGGATCGCCGGAGACCTGCACGACCATGTGATCCAGCGGCTCTTCGCCACCGGGATGAGCCTGCAGGGCGGGGTGCGCCGGATCAACGACCCGGAGGCCCGCCGCCGGGTGATCCGGGCGGTCGAGCAACTCGACGAGACGGTGCGGGAGATCCGCACGTCGATCTTCGACCTGCACTCCAGCGCGGACGACCGGGGGATCAGCCTGCGCAGGCGGATGCTGGACACCGTGGCCGAGGCGAGTGCCGGGTCGGTCTCGCCGTCGGTGCGGATCAACGGCGCGGTGGACACCCTGGTGCCGGCCGAGATCGGCGAGCACGCGGTCGCCGTGCTGCGCGAGGGGGTCAGCAACGCCGTGCGGCACGCCCGGGCCGCCACGATCATCGTCACGGTCGAGGCCGGCCCGGACCTGATCCTCGACGTGCTCGACGACGGGATCGGCCTGCCGGCGAAGGTGGCCCGCAGCGGCCTGCTCGGCCTGGCGAACCGGGCCACCCAGTGCGGCGGCGAGCTCTCGGTCGGCCCCGGCACCGCCGGCGGCACCCGGCTCACCTGGCGGGTGCCCCTGCCCTGATTGAGCACTACTCCGGCTTGACCCCGGTGCGCCAAGATCGTTTGAATCGTCTGGGTAACCGGACGAGTGAGAGGGGCGACTGTGGCGCACATCGAGTTGGGTGTCGACGAGGCGGAGTTTCCGGGTATCACCGGGCCGATGCGGTTCCGGCCGGAGACCGCCAAGCCGCTCAACGAGTTGGCCGAGGTCCTGCTGCGCGGGCCGCATTCGCTCACCCCGGGCGAGCGGGAGTTGATCGCCGCCTACGTGTCGGGCCGCAACGAGTGCGAGTTCTGCTGCGCGTCGCATTCGGCGTTCGCCGCCGCGCAACTCGACGAGGGCATGGCGGTGGTCGACCGGGTGCGCGCCGACGTGGACACCGCGCCGGTGTCGGCCAAGCTGCGCGCCCTGCTGCACATCGCCGGTGCCGTGCAGCAGGACGGCCGCAAGGTCACCCCGGCACTGGTCGAGGCCGCCCGGGCGGAGGGCGCGACCGACGTGGAGATCCACGACACGGTGCTGATCGCGGCGGCGTTCTGCATGTACAACCGGTACGTGGACGGGCTGGGCACGCTGGCCGCCGCCGACCCGGCCAGCTACCAGGAGTCGGCCCGGCGGATCGTGGAGTTCGGCTACCGGGTCTGACCGATCGGGCCGACCTGGCTGCCCCATCGGACAGCAGGTGTCCCCGCCGGAATCCACACCGGATCGGGCCGCTCCGGTCTTACGTGAGGCATTCCAGCGGGGACAGGGCCCGGGCCGGTCGGCGGCGCGGCGGGGCGCATCGCCTCGGCCGGCCGACACCGGGCCTGGAGTGGATCGTGGTGTGTGAGCCCGGCTCGGGCGGCCGGCACCGCACGCGCGCGGGTGTGGGCGGCGGCGCGCTGGCCGCGGGTGTGGTGCTGCTGGCCACCTCGGCGGCC
>NZ_DASTBH010000524.1:0-3100 GCF_035712165.1 Actinophytocola sp.
CCACCGCCGGCCACCGCCGAGCCGTCCCCGGACGGCTCGGCGGTGGCCGTTGTGGCGGGTCGCGCCGAGCTGTCCGAGACCAGCCGGCTCGCCGACCGGCGCTCGCTGGTCACCGGGGACCGGTTCATCGCCATGGGCGACGGCACCGGGCGCTTCCCGGCCGGCGGCTGGCACGTTCGCGGCGAGATGGCCGGCCTCTGGACGCCACCGGTCAAGTTGCTGGACGGCATGTGGTTCGCCGTGGACGGCGCCTGGCTCGGCACCGACATCGCCACCACCCGCTACGTGACCGGCTCGGGCTACCAGCGGTTCGGCTACCGGCCGAGCGCGGGAGTCCAGGTCGACCGGGTGGACTTCGTCCCGGACGGTCGCCGGGCCGCCGTGGTCGGACTGGTGCTGCGGTCCGACTCGGCGAAGACCGTGAACCTGGCGCTGGACGCGCATTCCGAGTTGATGCCGGCCTATCCATGGGGCTGGACCACCCCGGGCGCCGGGGCGGTCAACCTGCCGGACACCGGCGGCTACACCGACGGAACGCTGGTGTTCCGGGAGAACGGGACCTCGCCGGGCCTGGGCGCGCACGACTGGGCGGCCGTGGTGGGCGCCTCGATCGCCCCGACCGGGCACGCGCTCGGCGCCGGGCACCGCGGCCCGCAGGAACCGCCGGTGGTCTGTCCGGCGGACGGCGTGACCCCGTTCCGGTGCGACGACTCGGCGACCGGCGCGGGCACCGGCGGGCGGCTGGACTACCAGGTGCGGCTGCGCCCGGGCCGGGCGACCACGGTGTGGTTCGCGGTCGCCGGCTCGGAGTCCGGACCGGCTGCTGCCGCCGCCGAGTTCCGTGCCGTGCAACGGGATCCGGCCGGCGCCCTGCGGTCCAAGGTGGACGATCGGGCCGCGGTGGGCGGACGCACCGTGGTCGACCTGCCGGGCGACCGGCTGCTGCAGCGCAGCGTCGAATGGAGCAAGCAGAACCTGGCCGACTCGGTGCAGGAGGCGCGCGACCTCGACCTGCGCGACGTGGACGAGGGCCGCGCCTATCCGGCGGCGAAGGGCACCCTGGACCGGGCGCGCTGGTTCGGCGCCGGGTTCCCGGACTATCCCTGGCTGTTCGCCACCGACGGCGAGTACACCGGGTTCGCCGCGGTGGCCGCCGGGCAGTTCGAGACGTTCAAGGCGCACCTGCGCGCGCTGCGGGACGTCAGCGAGGTGGTCAACGAGCGAAGCGGCAAGCTGGTGCACGAGGTGGTGTCCACCGGGGACGTCTACTTCGGCGCCAACGACGACGCCGGAAACACCGACGAGACCGTGAAGTTCCCCAGCGCGGTCGCGCTGTACTGGCGGTGGACCGGGGACAACGGGTTCCGCGACGAGATGTACGACTTCGCGGTGCGCAACCTGCGCTACGTCGACTCCCGGCTGGACGCCGACCACGACGGCTGGCTGGAAGGGCTCGGCAACGTCGAGCGCTCCGGCATGGGCGTGGAGAAGCTGGACAGCACGGTGTACTTCATCCGCGGGCTGCTCGACCTCGCGGATCTGGCCGCCAGCAAGGGAGACACCGGCACCGCGCGGTGGGCCGGAGACAAGGCGCGCGACCTGCGCAACCGGTTCGAGGCGCAGTGGTGGACCGGTGGCGACGCGAACAACTACGCCGAGTCGATCGACGATCCGGCCAACCCGGCCAACGACAACACCCGGATCTTCCAGCGGCACTGGACCGGAGTCACGCCGATGGAGGTCGAACTGCCCGGCCGCGCCGCCGGGCCGCTGGCCGCCGGCGGGCACGGCAACGCCGCGCTGGCCCAGCGCGAGCGGGACTGCTTCACCGGTGAGTTCGGCCTGTACCACACCGGCACCGGCCCCACGTCGGCGCCGGCCGGCAACCCGGGACCGTCCTGCGACAGCGTGGTGTCCACTGTGGGCAGTGAGCGGTCGATCTTCTCGCTGAACACGGCGGTCATGGCGGTGGCCGAGGGCAACTTCGGCCGGTTGGCCCAGCAACGCCGCTACACCACCGGAAACGCGCGGATCCAGCTCGACCCGGCGGTCTGGGAGACCCCGGGCGCGATGCCGGAGATCGCGCCGTCACCGGACTTCGTGGCCAACATCGACCGGCCGTTCACCGACCGGTCGATGGCGCTGCAGGCCTGGGGCGCCTACGGGGTGCTGTGGCCGGTGGTGCACCAGCACCTCGGTGTGGCGCCGGACCTGGGCAACCGACGGCTCGCGGTGGTGCCGCAGCTGCCGGACGGCCAGCGGGAGATCAGCGGCCGGTCGATCCGGCTCGGCGCCGGCTCGCTCGACGTGTCGGTGTCCGGCGGTGACCGCCGGCTGCGGGTGGCGGTGCGGCTGGACGGCCCGCGCACCGAGTTGACGGTTCTTCCGCCCGACCGAAACGTAGAACCTGGCTTGGCGACCGGGGCCGCCGTCACCTCGGTGGTCATTGGCGCGGTGCTGCCGGACGGGGCCCGGGTGGCCGCGGTGCGGCTGGACGGAAAGCGGGTGCACTACTCGGTCGAGCACACCGCTCGTGGCACCGAGGTTCACGTGCCGGCCAACGGTAGGTCGGCCACCCTGGAGGTCGATCTGCGATAGCCTCGCGGCCAGATCAGCCGAACGAAGGGGTCCGTGATGCCGATCGAGGTCAACCGCCGTCAGCTGCTCTCCGGAACCGCCGCCGCGGTCGGGGTGGCCATGATCGGTCTACCGGCGGCGGCGACGCCGCCGGTCACGGACACCGCCGATCCGTTCCTGCTCGGCATCGCCAGCGGTGATCCGCTGCCGGATGCCGTGGTGCTGTGGACCCGGCTGCTGCGCGACCCGCTCGGCGCCAACCCGGTGTCGCGCCGGCCGGTGCCGGTGGGCTGGCAGGTCGCCGAGGACGAGCGGTTCCGCCGGGTGGTGCGCACCGGTTTCGCCGTGGCCAGGCCGGAACTGGCGCATTCGGTGCACGTCGACGTGGGCGGGCTGCGGCCGGCGCGGGACTACTTCTACCGGTTCCGCGCCGGTCGCGCGTTCAGCCCGGTCGGCCGCACCCGCACCGCGCCGGGCCGGCACGCCGACCCGAACCGGCTGCGGGTCGGCGTGGTGAGCTGCC
>NZ_DASTBH010000525.1:0-8387 GCF_035712165.1 Actinophytocola sp.
CGGGCCGGTGGGGTCACGACGCCTTCGCCGCCCCGCCGGAGGGCGTGCGGGGCACGGCCAACTGCGAGATGCAGCGCAGCATGCTGCTGCGGAAGGTGGCCACGAAACCCTCGACGGTGGCGGTGTTCCGGGGTTTGGTGAGGTAGGGCTTGAGCTTGCGCTCGATCTCCTGCACGCCGGGCTGGCTCGCCATGTGCCGGATCACGGTGTCCAGGTCGCCCTCGTACTCGATGAACCGGACCATGGTGTCGTCCCGGATGAACAGCGCGGTGGCCAGGATCCGGGTGGCCGGCGCGTCCGCGCCGGCCGGCACGGCCGGCGAGCCGACCCGGCGGAAGCTGTCGAAGATCTCGGCCAGCTCGTCGTCACAGCCCGGCTTGATGTCATAGGTGATGGCCACGAACGGCATGTCTCACTCGTCCTCGTAGACCTTGATCGACTTGGTCGGGCAGCTGCGCGCCGCCCACCGGATGGCCTCGTGCATCTCCGCGGGCGGGTTGGGCTGGAGCACCAGCACGTGCCCGTCGTCGTCCTGGTCGAACACGCCGGGCGCGCGGTAGACGCACAGGCTGCCCACCGCACAGGTGTCGTTGGAGGCTTCGACGCGCATGGCGTTCTCCCTTACCAGGTAACGGGAATGTCGGTGAAGCCCTCCATGAACCCACCGAGACCCCGGGGCAGCTCCTCGCCGGGAACGGCGAGCCGGATGTCCGGGAAGCGGCGCAGCAGACCCTCGGTGGCCACCTGGATCTCCATCCGGGCCAGCGCCGCGCCGACGCAGTAGTGCAGCCCGGCGCCGAAGGTCATGTGGTGGTTCTCCTTGCGCCGGATGTCGATGGTGAACGGCTCCGGGAAGACCGTCTCGTCCATGTTCGCCGACTCCTCGGAGAGCAGCACGCTGGAGCCCGTCGGGATCACCGAGCCGTCCTCCAGGGTGATGTCCTCCACCGCGTAACGCATCGTGCCGACCGAGGAACCCATGATCTGGCAACGGATCAGCTCCTCGACCGCGGTCGGCAGCAGCGACCAGTCGGCCTGGATCTCCTTGACCATCTGCCGGTTGTGCAGCAGGACCGCGGTGCCGGTGCCGATCTGGCTGGCGGTGGTGACGTAGCCGGCGATCAGCAGGCCCTGGGTCCAGAACCCGAGCTCGTGCTCGTTGAGCCGGTTGTTGTCCTCGTCGGACACCTGGATCAGACCGCTGATCAGGTCCTCGCCCGGGTCGCGCCGCTTGGACTGGATCAGGTCGTCCAGGTACTTCCACAGGCCCATGCGGCTGGCCGCGACCTCCTCCGGCGGCAGCTTGGAGATGGACAGGAAACCGTCGACCAGCGCCCGGAACTTGGGCATGTCCTCGGCCGGCACACCGAGCAGCTTGCAGATCACCCGGATCGGCAGCGGGAACGCGAACGCCTCGTTGAGGTTGCACGGCTTCTCGCCGGCCTCCATCTTGTCCATCAGGTCGTTGGCGATCTCCCATGCCACCGGTCGCAGCGCCTCCACCCGGCGGGCGGTGAACGCGCGGGTGACCAGGCCGCGCACCTTGGTGTGGTGCGGCGGATCCGGGTCGATCTTGGGATCCATGAACAGGTCGTTGTCCTTCGACACCCGGGCGATGTCCGGCCGGGCGATGTTGCGGGACAGCCGGTGGTCGGCGAACAGTGAGCGCACGTCGTTGTACCGGGTCACCAGCAGGGCCTTGTCGCCGCTGGGCAGCGTCACCGTGACGACCGCCTTCTCCCGCAGACCGCGCAGTGCGCCGGGGATCTCCATCGGCGGGGTCCACGGGAATGGGTAATGGATGGGGGTTTCCACGGCTTCCGTGCTCATCCCGCTCGCACCTTTCTGGTCTGTTGTCTTTCGGTAGAAGTCACACCGGCCACGCCGGCCGCCGCCAGTTGGTCTCGGCGAATCCCCACTCGTAGCGGATGCTGGTGGTGAAGTGGTCGACCACCTCGCGCCGCTGGGCCGGCGACGCGGCCGCGCCGACCTGGTCGACCATGCCGAGAAACGCCTTCACCGCGTAACTGTAGGTCTCACCGGGGTGGTAGACCTCGATCCACCTGGCATATTTCGAGCCGGGCGCATGCCGTTCCTTGAGGTCGTTGGAGACCTGGAAGTTGAACCACACCATGGGTAACAGCGCGCCCACCCCGGCGTGAAAGGACGTCGCGCTGGCGGCGGCGAAGAACGACGCGTGCGCGTGCGTGCCCGGGTCCGCCGGCAGGTCGGCCGGCAGCGGCGGCGCGTCCAACTCGCCGGCCAGTTCGGTGTAGGCGTTGCGCAGCTTGTCCTTCGCCTCCAGGGTGCCGAAGATCGACCGGCCGAACAGCAGGGCGTGTCCGTCCTCGACGGCCGCCGCCGCACACCGGGCCAGCGCCCGGGCGTAGGCCGGCAGGAGGTAGGCGGTGTCCTGCTGGACGAAGTGCGCCAGCGCCTCGCCGGGCAGTGCGCCGTCCCGCAGCCCGGACCAGAACGGATGGTCGATCACCTTGCGCAGCACCGGATCGGCGATCTCGATGAGCTCCTCGTGCAGCTTGTCCACGTGTCCCTCTTCTCAGAACTCCAGTCGCACCCGGTACTGGCGCAACCAGGCGTCCAGTTGCAGCACCATCTCCACGTTGCGCCGCTCACCCCATCCGGTGGCCTCGATCGGCCGCCGTTGGTTGAACAGGTCGGTGCATGCCGCCTCGTCCAGCAGGGGCCGCACCGGGGCGTTCGGGTCGGTCACCACGGCGTCGAACTGTTCGCGCAGCAGCGCGCCGTAGCCGGGGTCCTGGGTGATCGGGAACGGGCTCTTCCGGCGCTGCAGCACGGAGTTCGGCAGCAGGTCGGCCACCGCGGCGCGCAGCACGCTCTTCTCGTGGCCGTCCGAGGTCTTCATCGCCCACGGGATGTTGAACGCGTACTCGACGATCCGGTGGTCGCAGTAGGGCACCCGCAACTCCAGCCCTACCGCCATGCTCAGCCGGTCGTCCCGGGCCAGCAGCAGCGGCAGCCACCGGGTCAGGTGCAGGAACGACACCCGGCGCATCAGCGCGTCGTCGGTCGGCTCGCCGTCCAGCACCGGCACCTCGGCGATCGCCTCGCGGTAGCGCCGGGCCGAGTAGCCGGGCAGGTCGATCTTCTTGACCAGGTCCGGATCGAGCAGTCCGGTGCTGCGCCCGCGCGGGTTGACCTTCAGCCCCATCGACACCCACGGGAAGTTTCCGGTGTCCAGCAACGACTTGTCCCGGAACGACTGGTAGCCGCCGAACAGCTCGTCGGCGACCTCGCCCATCAGCGCCACCGTCGAGTGCTGCCGCACCGCGCGCAGCAGCAGGTAGAGCGAGCGGTCCATGTCCGGGATGGGGCTGGGCAGATCCTGGCTGTACAGCGCGGCGGCGGACACCACCGGGTCGACCATCTCGGCACTGCGCAGCACCACCGGCTGGTGCTCGGTGCCGACGTGCCGGGCCACGTCCGCCGCGTACGGCGCGTCGGCGTCCTCGTGCCAGTGGTCCTTCTGGAACCGCTCGGCGTGCCCCTCGAAGTCCACGGCGAAGGTGCGTGGCCGTTCCGAACCGGCGCGGGCGGCGAACGCCGCGATGGCACTGGAGTCCAGCCCGCCGGACAGCAGCGTGCACAGCGGCACGTCGGACATCAGGTGCGCGGACACCGAGTCGGCGAGCAGTTCGCGCACCGTGCCCACCGTGGTGTCGAAGTCGTCGGTGTGCTCCCGGGCCGGCAGTGACCAGTAGGCGTACCTGTGCACGTTGCCGTCCCGGACCAGCGCGACGTGCCCGGGCGGCAGCTCGGATAGTCCTTTGTAGACGGCATGGCCCGGGGTGTCGATGTAGGTGAGCACCTCGGCCATGCCCTCCAGGTCGATCACGGCGTCGACCATCGGGTGCGCCAGCAGCGCCTTCACCTCGGAACCGAACACCACACCCCGGCCGAGTGCGGCGTAGTACAGCGGCTTGATGCCGAGCCGGTCCCGGGCCAGCATGAGCTGCTGCTTGCCGGGATCCCAGACGGCGAAGCCGAACATCCCGTTCAGCCGCTCGACACACCGCTCGCCCCACTCCAGGTAGGAGCGCAGCACCACCTCGGTGTCGCAGTTGGTGCGGAACCGGTGCCCGCGGGCGACCAGTTGCTCGCGCACGGCCCGGTAGTTGTAGATCTCGCCGTTGTAGACGATCGTGGCGAGGGTCCGGCCGTTCTCCCGCGCCACCATCGGCTGGTCGCCCAGCGACAGGTCGATGATCGCCAGCCGGCGGAAGCCCAGCGCGGCGCGCTGGTCGGTCCACACCGACTCGGCGTCCGGGCCCCGGTTGGCCAGCGTCGCGACCATGGTGCGCACGATGCTGGCCTGCTCGCGCATGTCCCGGGTGAAGTCCACCCATCCGGCGATGCCACACATGCCTGCTGCTCACACCCTTCGCATCAGTTGACGCCGACGCGGGCGATCGACTCGAGGTCGGCCACGATCTCGCTCGGCGCCGGCTGCCCGCGCATCTCCTGGCTGAGCTTGGCGGCCGCCTCGCGGTGCGGACCGTCGGCCAGCAGCCGGGTCACCTCGGCGCGCAGCCGGTCCGGGGTGGCCTCGTCCCGGGTCAGCACCTCACCGGCCCCGGTGGCCAGCACCCGGCCGGAGTGGCCGAGATGGTCCGGCAACTGCGGGATCACCAGCAGCGGAAGTCCGTGGTGCAGCGCGGTCAGCACCGTGCCGGCGCCGCCGTGCCCGATCACCAGGTCGCAGTCGCCCAGCAGGTGCCCGACCGGAACGTCCACCACGACCCGCACGCCGTCCGGCACCTCGCCGAGCAGCGGACGCTGCGCGGCCGACACCGCCACCAGCAACTCGACGTCCAGCCCGTGTACCGCGTCGATCACCTGGGGCACAAGGAATCGCTTCGGATCCAGCTTGGCGATCGTGTGGCCCCAGGTGAGGCAGACCCGTGGCCGGCCGGCCGCGGGCAGCGGCGCGGGCCGGGGACCGGAGCCGTTGAACGGCACGTAGCGCATGGGCAGCCGGCGGTAGTCCGTCGGTAGCTGGAACGTGGCCGGCGTCGGGTCGACCGTGCACACGCCGAACGGGTCGAACTCGCCGGTGCGGTGCCGCTGCGCCAGCTCCGTCAGCGCCGCCGGCAGCACCGGCCGGGCGCGCAGCATCAGGTCGGTGCCGTACAACTGGCGCACCGCCGGAACACCGACCGCGGCCGCGGCCACCGGACCGGCCAGTGCGGTCGGCTCGAACACGATGACGTCCGGACGCCACTCCCGCGCGAGGTCGACCAGACCGTCCACCATGGACTCGGCGTGCGCCAGGAACATCTGCATGGCACGAGGTCCCTTGCCGACCTTCGGCGCCTGCCCGAGGCCGTCGCCGTGCCCGGCCTCGCTGGGCAACACGTAGCCGCGCACCAGGTTCACCGCGTCGACGTCCGCGCCGACGGCGGCGCCGGGCAGCCCGGTGCGGGTGATCTCGTCGAGCAACTCCGGCTGGCTGGCCACCAGCACCTCGTGACCGGCCGCGCGGCAGGCCCAGGCCAGCGGCACCAGTACGTACAGGTGCGAAGGCCACGCCCAGGTGGTGAACAGCACACGCATGTTCCCAGATTGCCGGCCGTTGCTCGCGACGGACTCGAGCACGGGTGTTCGGTCGTGATCCGAGTCGGTGTCGAGTGTGGTCGGCGACGATGCCAGTATGAGTGGGGCGCGCAGCGTGCTGGTGACCGGAGCGAACCGGGGGATCGGCCGCGCGGTCGCCGAACTGCTGAGCCGGTCGGACTGGCGGGTGGTGGTCGGCGCCCGGGACGGCGACGAGGCGGCCGCCGTCGCGGCCGCGCTGGGCGCGCGTCCGGTCGCGATCGACACCACCGACCCGGACAGTGTGAAGCGGGCCAGGGAGGCGATCGGCCCGGTGGACGCGTTGGTCAACAACGCCGGGGTGCTGTTGGACGCGGGAACCGACCCGCTGTCGGTGCCGCTGGACCTGGTCGAGCGCACGCTTGCGGTGAACCTGCTGGGCAGTTGGCGGGTGTGCCAGGAGTTCGTCCCGGCCATGGTGGAACGCGGCTGGGGCCGGGTGGTGATCGTGTCCAGCGGCACCGCCACATTCCACAACGGACTGTTCGCCGGCGCGCCGGGCTACTCCGTGTCCAAGACGGCGCTCAACGGGCTGACCACGATGCTGGCCGCGCAGACCAGGAACTCCGGCGTCCTGGTCAACGCCGTCAACCCGGGCATGACCCGGACCCGGATGATGCCGAAGGCCCAGCGCGAACCCGCCGACGCCGCACGCGACATCGTGCACGCGGTGACCCTGCCCGATGACGGACCGACCGGCGCTTTCCTGCGTGGTCGTGAGCAGATTGAGTGGTGAAGGGAAATCATGACTGGCACCAAGCGTGGACTGATCATCGGTTGCGGTGTCGCCGGTCCGGTTCTGGCGATGTTCCTGAAGCGGGCCGGGATAGCGGCGACGGTCTACGAGGGGCGGCCGACCGCCCGGGACGACGTCGGCGCCTTCCTCGGACTGGCCCCCAACGCCCGCGACGTGCTGCAGACCCTCGGCATCCGCGAGCAGATCGAGGCACTCGGCCTGCCCAGCCCGCGGATCGCCTTCCTCAACCACAAGGGCAAGCAACTCGGGATCAACCCGCAGCCGGTGGTCACCTTCAAGCGCGGCAAGCTGTCCCAGGGCCTGCGGGAGGCGGCGCTGGCCGAGGGCGTGCCGATCGAGTGGAACAAGCGGCTGATGTCCCTGGAGCAGACCGATGACAGGGTGGTCGCGCACTTCGAGGACGGCAGCAGCGCCGAAGGCGACTTCCTGGTCGGCTGCGACGGGACCATGTCCAACGTGCGGACGGCGATCCTGCCGGACTCACCGCCGCCGCACTACACCCACATCATCGGCAGCGGCGCCTACACCCGGGTGCCGGGCCTGGAGTCCACCAACGGCACGATGTACATGTCGTTCTGCCTCAACAGTTTCTTCGGCTACCAGGTGGCCGACGACGGCGAGGTGTACTGGTTCGACAACTACTACCAGAAGCGCGAACCGGCCCCCGGCGAGATCGAGTCGACGCCCGACGAGGAGCTCAAGGCGCGGTTGGTCGAGTTGCACAAGCCGGACCACCACCCGATCGAGGAGATCATCGCGAGCACCGACATGAACATCATCCGGTGGTCGGTGGTCGAGATGCCCACGCTGTCCACGTGGTACAAGGGCCGGGTGGTCCTGGTCGGCGACGCCGCGCACGCCATGGGTCCGCACTCGGGCCAGGGCGGTTCGATGGCCATGGAGGACGCCATCGTCCTGGCCAAGTGCCTGCGCGACATTCCCGACATCGGCACGGCCTTCGCGACCTACCAGTCGATCCGCAAGGAGCGCGTGGAGCACGTCGTCGAGGTCACCCGCCGCACCGGCGACGCCAAGGAACCCCCCGGCTTCTTCGGCCGCCTCACCCGCGACCTCATTCTCCCGATCTTCCTGAAGAAGGGCGTCAACGCCGCCGCCGACATCCACAACCACCACATCGACTGGGACGAGGGCACGTCGCGCGCAGCGGCCGCCTAGGCGGGGCGGCCCGGTCCGCGCCGGGACTCCAGCCGCTCCCGCACCGGCGTCACCTCCTCCGGGATCGCCACCCACCCGCGTTGCCGCCGGCCGCCGAGGTCCAGGCGGACCAGCGGCAGGTAGGTGTCGTCGTCGATGCCGGTGTACCGGTGCCGGACGACCGACTGGTAGATGTGGTCGGACACGGCCAGCACCACCGGCACCGTGGTGTACATGGTCATCACCTTGAGCTCCGGGGCGTCGACCAACCGGCAGGCCAGGTCGAGCGCCTCGCCGAACGGGCCGCGACTGTCGTAGTGCACCTCCCCGGCGTGCAGCGCCACCCGCAGCCGCAGCGGTTGCACCCGCGGGTCGGCGACCAGTTCGGTCAGCGCCGGGATGAAGCTGTTGAGCAGCAACGTCTTCGGCACCTGGTCCACCGGGTGGACGAGCACCAGCGCGCCGTCGCCGCGGTCGACCATCGGGTCCCGGTGCCGTTCGGCGATGCCGCCGCGCACCAGGGCCCGGTCCAGCGCGCCGTACATCGCCTGCCGCAACCGGGCCCGGCCGGGGTTGGTGCGCGCGGTCGAGCCGACCACGTCCACCGCGACGATCACCCGGTGCAGCGGAGCGCCGGTTGCATGCGGTGGCCGGGAGATCCGCAGCGAGCGGACCACCGGCCCGCGCCCGGCGGGGATGGTCGGAGCCGGCCGGATCCGGCGCCGGCCGGTCATCGGGGCGGTGGGCCGGTCCGGATCTCCAGCTCTCCGGCCAGCCGGTCGATCTGCGCCGCCAGGTCGGGCAACTCCAGCAGGATCTCCATGCCTTTTTCCATTGCTCGCCT
>NZ_DASTBH010000526.1:0-3735 GCF_035712165.1 Actinophytocola sp.
GTCACGGTTGCTGTCAACCGCCTCCGAAATGACCGAAGCCGCACAGCCCGGTGGCTGTACGGCCTGCTCATGCTGGGTGCGCCGCCAGGGACTCGAACCCCGAACCCGCGGATTAAGAGTCCGCTGCTCTGCCAGTTGAGCTAGCGGCGCTCGCTGACAACGTCCGAAACCATAGCATGACGCCCGCCCGGGCTCCCACCGGGTATCCCGTCACAGGCGGGCCGCCAGCCATCTACGCAGTGTAGTGACACACACCGAGGGCAACCATCTAGGCCGTCACCACCCTCTATACCGGCGGCGGCAACGAACGCCCGACCCACGACGCCGGCAAACACGAAGAGCGAACGTGATAGTTGCGCGCGTGTGCTCTGCTTCCTGCGACGCGTGGTGCACGATAGGCCGCACGAGCCGGACGACGAGCCGGACGCTAGGCGAACGACGAACCGGGCGACCGGCCGCACTACGGCCGCACGACCGGCTGACGGATTGATCGAACGGGGTAGTGATGGCACGAACGACGCGGGCAGCCGCCCTGGTCCTGGGCTTGGCGCTGGTCGTACCGCTGGGCCTTGTCGCCTGCGGTCGGAATGCCGAGGGCGAGCGGCCCCGCTTCGCCGCCCCCTCCCCCGGCGCCAGCCCCGACGCCCCGCCGACCAGCACGGCGCCGCCCGAGCCGTTCTCGCTCGCGGTCACCCCGGCCGGGAACGCGAAGAACCTCCCGATCAGCACGGAGGTGGGGACGAAGGTCACCGGCGGCCGGGTGAGCTCCGTCACCCTCAGCGACGACAAGGGTGCCAAGGTCAGCGGCGAGATGCGCGACGACGGCACCGCGTGGGTGCCGGCGAAGCCGCTGAAGTACGGGCGGACGTACACGGCCACGGTGACGGTGGAGCGCGCGGACGGCGGCGCCCCGGAGACCCGCACGACGACGTTCGCCACGATGCGCTCCCGCCCGGGCCGGGTCATCGGCAGCGGCCTCTACATGTTCGACGGCAAGACGTACGGCGTGGCGATGCCGGTGGTCGCGGAGTTCAACCCGGGCATCGCGCCGAAGGACCGGGCGAACGTCGAGCGCCGCCTGTTCGTCCGCAGCGACCCACCGCAGCCGGGGGTGTGGCACTGGGTGGACAGCGGCACGCAGGCGTACTACCGCCCGCCGTCGTACTGGCAGCCGGGCACGAAGCTGACGGTCCGGCTGGCCATCGAGGGCCTGCCGGTGGGCAAGGGCCGGTACGGCAACGTGGACCGCACGGCGACGGCGACGATCGGCCGCAAGCTGACGATGGACGTCGACAACAAGACCAAGCAGATGTACGTGTACAGGGACGGCAAGCTGGTCCGGACGATCCCCGTCAGCCTGGGCAAGAAGAGCACTCCCTCCTCCAGCGGCACGATGGTGGTGATGGAGAAGAAGGAGAGCACGGTCTTCGACACGTTCGCCGAGCTCGGCCCGGTGGAGGGCTACCGGACGGACATCGCGTACGCCCAGCGGATCACCTGGAGCGGCCAGTACATCCACGCGGCGCCGTGGTCGGTCGGCGCGCAGGGCCGCCGCAACGTCTCGCACGGCTGCGTGAACATGTCGAACGGCAACGCGGTGTGGCTCTTCCGACAGACGCTGGTCGGCGACCCGATCACGGTGAAGGGCACGGAGCGCAAGCTGGCCAACGGGGACGGCTGGACGGCCTGGAACCACTCGTGGCAGCGGTACATCAAGGGCAGCGCCCTGCCGGTGCCGCCGGAACTGGCCGCCGCCGCCGCCGCCGGCGACGGCGACGGCGCTGCAGGCGACGGCACGGCGACGGTCGGCCCGACGGTGCCACCGGCCGCATAACACGGCGAAAGTGGGGGTACGCCGGATTTGTGGCTTGGCCAAAGGTGTCAACTTGGCCTCGCGGCACGATTCCGGGACCAGCGTCCGCAACCAAGTACGGCACGATGTGCATCAGATTATCGGGGACCATGTGAGGGGACGATGCGCGCTAGCCGTACAACCGTAGGCCTTTCCCGCCGGCGGACCGCCCTGCGGACCGTCGCGGCGCTGGTGCTCGCGGGCGCGCTCGCCGCCACGGCGGGCTGCTCCGGCGGCGGTGGCGACGCGGGCGGGCCGCGGGGCGCCGGCTGGAAGGGCGGGGCCGGCGGCGGCGCGGACAACCAGAACACGCAGACGGAGCCCGAACTCGGCGCGACGGTCACGGACCCGGCGCCCGACGCGACTGATGTCGCGCCGCTCACCCGCATCGCCTTCACCACGCGGGAGGCCAGCGGCGTCGCCAGCCTGACGCTTACCGATTCGAAGGGCGGGTCGGTCCCGGGCGAGCTGGCGGCCGACGGCAAGTCGTGGGTGCCGGCGGAGGCCCTCAAGTGGGGCACGAAGTACACGGCGGCGATCACGGTCGACGGCGCGGACGGCAAGACGGCCACCACGACCAGCAGCTTCACGGTGATGGCCAAGCCGGAGAAGCTGGTCCGGGTGAGCACCCAACTCGGCGACGACGCGGTGGTGGGCATCGGCATGCCGCTGATCGTGAACTTCGGCCGCTCGATCCCGAAGAGCCTCCGCGACGACGTGCAGAAGCGGATGACGGTGACCAGCACCCCGGCGCAGACCGGCGCGTGGAACTGGCTGAGCGGCACGGAGGTGCAGTACCGGCCGAAGGCGTTCTGGAAGGCCAACACCAAGATCTCGGTCAAGGTCGCGGCCCGCGGCCTGCCGATGGGCAGCGGTTGGTACGGCCGGTCGGACATCACGCTGCGGGTCAAGGTGGGCTCGGCCGTGGTCATGACGGTCAGCAACAACTCGAAGCGGATGACGGTCAAGCGCAACGGCAAGGTGCTGCGGACCATCCCGATCAGCCTGGGCAAGCCGTCGACGCCGTCCTCCAGCGGCACGATGGTCGTGATGGGCAAGCTGCGCAAGACGGTCTTCGACACGTTCGACGAGCTGGGGCCCAAGGAGGGCTACCGGGTCGACATCGAGTACGCGCAGCGGCTGACGTACGGCGGCGAGTTCCTCCACGCGGCGCCGTGGTCGGTGGACGCGCAGGGCCGGCGCAACGTCTCGCACGGCTGCGTGAACATGTCGATGGCCAACGCGGCCTGGCTGTTCGGCGTCACGAAGATGGGCGACCCGGTCACGATCAAGGGCACGGAACGCAAGCTCGCCAACGGCAACGGCTGGACGGCCTGGAACGTGAGCTGGAAGCAGTGGACCAAGGGCAGCGCCCTCCCGGTGGAGGGCTGAGCGCCCCGGCCGGCGAGGAAACCGGCGAACGACGACGGCCGGCACCGAGGGGGTGCCGGCCGATTCGCGTGGGGTGATCGACGGGACTCGAACCCGCGACCCCCGGGACCACAACCCGGTGCTCTACCAGCTGAGCTACGACCACCATGCATCACCGCCGCGGGCCGCGCCCGCCGCGAGGTGCCGACCCATGATAGCCGCAACACCCCGGAACGCGTCGAGCGGGTAACTCCCGCCCCGGCGATCCGCACGATCTTGCACCCAGAAAGGGACAGACCAGGGCAACCGCACCTGACAAGCGCAAGATCGCGGGAAGTCAGATCCCGGCGGCGATGGCCTTGGCTGCCTCCACGTCGGGGCCGGGTGGGGGCACGAAGATGGCCCGGCGGTAGTACTCGAGCTCCCGGATGCTCTCCCGGATGTCGGCCAGCGCCCGGTGAGCTAGGCCCTTCGGCGGCTGGCCGAAGTACACCCGCGGATACCAGCGCCGG
>NZ_DASTBH010000527.1:0-2071 GCF_035712165.1 Actinophytocola sp.
CGTTGGACAGGCCCACACCGAGGCAGGTGAGCACCTCGGTCTCCCGCTCGGTGAGTTCGCGCACCCGGCCCAGCGCCCGCTCTCGGACCGCCTGCTCGCCGGCCTGCGCGGCGACCAGCCGGCGCAGGGCCGCCGGAGACAGGACGGTGTGCCCGTCGGCCGCGACCCGGACCAGGCTGATCAGATCCTCCGGCGGGGTCGACTTCAGCAGAAACCCGCTGGCGCCGGCCCGTAATGCCCGGATGACGTAGGAGTCCGCGTCGAACGTGGTCAGCGCGACCACGGCGGGCCGCTGCGGCAGCCGGCCGATCCGCTCGATCGCGGTCAGCCCGTCCACCTCCGGCATGCGTAGATCCATGAGCACCACGTCGGGCCGGTGTCGCACCACGGCCTCCACCGCGGCGGCGCCGTCATGGGCGGCGTCGAGCACCTCGACGTCCTCGGCGGAGCCGAGGATCGTGCGCAGATGGGCGCAGACCATCGGCTCGTCATCGACGACGAGCACGCGGATCACCGACCGGGGTCGCCGGTCGGCAGGGTCGTGGTACGGGCTCAATTCTGTGCTTTCTCGCGGGTCGGCACGTATGCCGGGAGTATGGCATCCACCTCGAAGCCGCCGTCGGTGCTCGGGCCGGCGTGCAACGTTCCGCCGACCAGCTCGACTCGTTGACGCAGACCGAGTAGTCCGGTCCCGGACCCGGTGCTGGACAGTCCACTGTCGACGGTTGTGGTTGATGGAGTGTTGCGGACGGTGAGCTGCACCCGGTCCCCGCCGTAGCGCACGGACACGGTCGCGGACGCTCCCGGAGCGTGCTTGCGGATGTTCGTCAGTGACTCCTGCACGATTCGGTACGCGGTGCGACCCACCGTGGGGGAGGTGCGCTCCGGGTTGCCGACCTCCCTGAGGTCGACCGGGATTCCCACCGCTCGGGACTCGGCGACCAAAGTGGACAGATCCAGGCCGGACTCGGTGTTCCTGCTTCGATCCACCTCCGTCATCGTGTCCGCGTCGGTCTCGCCGTTGCGTAAGACGCCGACGAGGTCCCGCAGTTCGTTGAGCGCCTGACAGCCGGCCACCCGTAACGCCTCGGCGGCGTCCCTGGCGGACCGGTCCGACGCGGTCATGCCGAGCGCCCCGGCGTGCAGAACCATCAGGCTCACCCGGTGGGTCACCACGTCGTGCATCTCTTCGGCGAGTCGGACGCGTTCCTCGGCCCTGGCCTGCTCGGCCAACAGGTGTTGCTCCCGCTCGGCCCGCTCGGCGCGGTCGGTCAGCGCGTGGACGAGCCGCCGGTGCGCCCCGATGTAGAGCCCGAGCAAGGCCGGCACCAGCGCCATCAGGAGCCCGCCGGAGATCACGTCCGCCGAAGGATCCCAGGGGCGGCACACCAGCACCGTCAGGCCGGCGATGAGCGTCCAACCGGCGATGTCGTTGCGGTACAGCGCGACCGTGTAGACGGCGACCGGTGCCGCCAGGGGTAACCACGGGTCGCGGTGGCTGAGGCTGAGCTGGTCCGCCGCCAGGGTCATGGCGAGGAGCATCACCACCGAAACGGCCGCACAGGCGCCGCCGATGACCAGCGGCAGGCGCCTGCGCAGGACAAGGAGAAGGGCCAGTCCGATCTCCACCACGAACTGCACCACGGTCGCCGGCCGGCCCGGGTCGTCGTCCAGCGGTATGGCGATCGCGTACAGCATCAGCAGGACGCCGGTCGGGACCAGGTAGAAGAAGGCCTCCCGGCTGGAACGCCACAGCGGCGGGCGCGGCCCGGCCTCGGGCCGGCCCGGCACTGCTGCGGTGGTCGATGCTTCGCTCACGGCCGCCACGCTACCCACACCGGCCGCCTGAGCTGGGCAAATGCACACGTTCGTAGGCTGGGGACGCAACGAAAGTTGCATCGCCACCGTCAGACCGACCACTTTGGTCACTAGCCGCCTGCTGCCCATCCGAGGCAGGGTGGAGACAGCACGCGGGGAGGGACGAACGCTGATGTCAGCGCAGGTGGAGACCGTGCGGCTGCGGCCGCCAGCCAATCGAGTCGAGCGGAGGGCGGTCTGGTGGTGGATGACG
>NZ_DASTBH010000528.1:0-17163 GCF_035712165.1 Actinophytocola sp.
CGACACCTCCGGCGAGGCGATGCACGTCGGCCGGCTCGGGGTGCGCGATGCGAACTTCGACAACCTGGTGACCGACTGGCGGGCGCCCGCCGCCGCGGCGTTCTACCAGGCCACCGCCGAGCAGCCGATGGACGTGGTGCGCCGCCGGGTGATCCGGTCCACCGGCCAGTCGGTGGTGGACATCGACGACGACCTGCTGATGCCCGAGGCCCGGCCGGACGGCATGGCCGTGGTCGGCGAGGGCGCGCTGATGGCGAGCCTGGCCCGGGCGCGCGGCGAGACCATGCGCGACATCGTCGCCACCATCCAGCGCGAGCAGGACGAGGTGATCCGGGCCCCGTGGCGCGGGGTCACCGAGATCACCGGCGGCCCGGGGACCGGCAAGACCGCGGTGGCCCTGCACCGGGTGGCCTACCTGCTCTACCGCGACCGCCGCCGGATGGGCGGCGCCGGGGTGCTGGTGATCGGCCCGTCGGCCGCGTTCACCTCCTACATCTCGCGGGTGCTGCCGTCGATGGGCGAGGACAGCGTGGAGCTGCGCGCGGTCGGCGACGTGCTGGACGGGGTCACGGCCACCCGGGTCGACCCGGCCGCGGTGGCGGCGGTGAAGGGCTCGCTGCGGATGCGGCGGGTGCTCAAGCAGGCGATGCGCGAGGCGCCCCCGGACGCACCGACCGAGCTGCGCATCGTCTACCAGGGCGAGGTGCTCAAGCTGACCGCCCGCGAGCTGACCAAGGTGCGCCGCACGGTGCACTCGGCCGGCCGGCCGCCCAACGAGTCCCGGGTGGACGCCGCCGAGGCGCTGCTGGAGGCGTTGTGGCGCAAGGCGGAGTCCTACCGGGACGACGGTGACCGGGACGGCCAGGCCAGCGCCCGGCGCACCGAGCTGATCACCGATCTGGGCGAGCGGATCGATTTTCACCGGTTCGTGGTGGTGTGGTGGCGGCTGCTGGAGCCGGCCGAGGTGCTCGGCTGGCTCGGCAACCGCGAGCGGCTGGCCAGGGCGGCCGGCAACGCGCTGACCGCGGCCGAGGTGAGCATGCTCGCCGAGTCGTGGGCCGACCCGGGCGCCGGGCCGACCGTCGCCGACGCGGCCCTGCTGGACGAGCTGCGGGTGCTGCTCGGCCGGCCGCCGAAGCGGCGCCGCAGGCGGGCCGAGGCGCAGGAGGCGCGCCCGGCCGGGGCGAGCTACCGGCGCCCCGACCACTACGACGAGTACTCGCACATCGTGGTGGACGAGGCGCAGGACCTCTCCCCCATGCAGTGGCGGATGGTCGGCCGGCGCGGCCGGTACGCGAGCTGGACCGTCGTCGGCGATCCGGTGCAGAGCTCCTGGCCGGACCCGGCCGAGGCGGAGCGGGCCCGGATCGGCGCGCTGGGGCCGCGCACCACGCGCCGCCGCTTCACGCTGCGCACGAACTACCGCAACTCGGCCGAGATCTTCCGGCTGGCCGCCCGGGTGGTGCACCGGGTGGCGACCGCCGACGAGCTGCCGCACGCGGTGCGGTCGACCGGGATCGAGCCGGTCGTGTCGGTGGCGACCACCGTCGAGCTGGCCGACGCCGCGGTGGCGGCGGCCAAGGAACTGCTCGGTGAGGTCGACGGGGTGGTCGGCGTGATCACCTCGGCGGGCCGGGTGGCACAGATCCGGGCCGCCACCGCCGAGCTCGAACCCGGCCGGCTGCGGGTGGTGGACGGGCTGGAGGCCAAGGGGCTGGAGTACGACGCGGTGCTGGTGGTCGAGCCGGACGAGCTGGTGACCGAGTCCACCACCGGACCACGCACGCTCTACGTCGCGCTCACCCGCGCCACCCAGCGCCTCACCGTCCTGACCACCGACCCCGCCTGGCCGCACTAGTCCGCCTCTCCGGAATTCATATGCGGTGGTGGCGTTCCAGCGAACGGTGCGGACATCCGGTGGATTGTGGCTGGGTGCCGTCACGGTGCCCCTGAGGTGCCGTTGATAGAGCGGCATTGGGATATCCCCTGTTCGTGGCGGGGTTTCGCCGGGCGGCGGCCGGAGGCTTGGTCAACACTCGGGGTCATGGACACGGTCGAGGTTGGCCGCGGGCAACAGAATGCCGTGGTGGGCGCGGTGATGCTGGGCATGCTGCTGGCCGCGCTCGACCAGACCATCGTGACCACCGCGCTGCCGACGATCGTGCGGGACCTCGGCGGGGCCGATCATCTGGCCTGGGTGGTGACCGCCTACCTGCTCGCCGAGACCGTGGTCACCCCGCTGGTCGGCAAGTTCGGCGACATGATCGGCCGGCGCCGGGTGTTCGCGATCTCGGTGACCGTGTTCGGCGTGGGGTCGCTGCTGTGCGGGTTCGCCGGCAACATGCTCTCGCTGGTGCTGTTCCGCGGGGTGCAGGGGCTCGGTGCGGGCGGGCTGATGGTCACCGCCTCGGCGTTGATCGCCGACGTGGTGCCGCTGCGCGAACGCGGCAAGTACCAGGGCGCCCTGGGCGCGGTGTTCGGGGTGACCACGGTGATCGGCCCGCTGCTCGGCGGGCTGTTCGTCGACCACCTCAGCTGGCGCTGGGCGTTCTTCATCAACGTGCCGTTCGCGATCATCGTGTTGCTGGTCGCCATCGCGGCGATCCCCAAACCGACCGAGGTGCAGCGGCCGGCGATCGACTACGCCGGCATCGCGTTCGTGGCGATCGGCTCCGCCGCGCTGGTGCTCATGACCAGTTGGGGCGGCACGACCTACCCGTGGGCCTCGCCGACGATCATCGGTCTTGGCGTGCTCGGGGTCGGCTCGCTGGTGGTCTTCGTGCTGGTGGAACTGCGCGCCGCCGAGCCGATCCTGCCCATGCGGCTGTTCCGCTCGCGGGTGTTCGCGGTGGCGAGCCTGCTGAGCTTCATCACCGGGTTCGCGATGTTCGGTGCGATCACGTTCCTGCCGTTGTACCTGCAGGTGGTGAAGGGCAACACGGCGACCGAGTCCGGCCTGCGGATGCTGCCGATGGTGCTGGGCCTGCTGGTCGCGGCGATGGGATCCGGGGTCGTGGTGAGCCGCACCGGTCGGTACAAGATCTTCCCGATCGTCGGCGCGGCGGTCACGGCGGTCGGGTTGTACCTGCTGTCCACTATGGACGAGGCGACCGGCTACCTGGCGGTGTCGGCGGCGATGCTGGTGTTCGGGGTCGGTATCGGGCTGGGCATGCAGGTTCTGGTGATCGCCGTGCAGAGCACCGTGGACTACGCCGACCTCGGCGTGGCCACCTCCGGGGTCACGTTCCTGCGCACGATGGGCAGTTCCTTCGGCGTCGCGGTGTTCGGCACGATCTTCGCCAACGCCCTGAACGAGCGGCTGGCCACGCCCGGCATGTCGCCGACCGTCGCCTACGCCGACGCCCTTGATCTGGTGTTCCGGTCGGCGATCCCGGTCGCCCTGATCTCGCTGGTGTGTGCGTTCCTGATGAAGGAGGTGCCGCTGCACGATGCCGCGCGGGCCAAGGCGTCGGACGTCGGCGACGGCTTCGCCATGCTCGAGTCGCAGCACGCCGAGGAGGAGATGGAGCGCGCCATCTCGGTGTGGTGGCGGCGGTTCGGCCGGGAGGTGTTCCCGACCCTGCTGGCCCGGGTCACCGAACGGCTGGACATCGCCGACGTGTGGCTGATCGGCCAGGTCTTCCGGCACACCAAACAGACCGGCAGCACCACGGTCGAGGAGATCGCGGCCGCCATCGACATCCCGCCGCGCATCCTGGCGCCGGCCATCGACGACCAGGTCACCCGCGGCCTGCTGGCCCGGCAGGACGGTCAACTGTCCTTCACCGACGCCGGCCGGCGGATCCTCACCGACATCTTCCGAATCTGGCGCGAACGCTTCATCGGCGAGCTACCCGAATGGCAGCCGGACCGCAACGGCGACCTGACCCTGGCCCTGGACCGGGTCTCCGAACGCCTGTTCCGCGAGCACGCCGCGCTGCATCCCCCGCCGCCGGTCCGGGAGACCGTCCCCTGAGCGCCGACTCAGGACACCAGGTACAGGTTTCATCAATCATCCCGTGAGGTCTTGGGGCGGCCAACCGCACCTCAGGGGACCGTGACGGCACCCAGCCACAATCCACCACAAATCCGCACCGTTCCCTGAAACGCAACCACCGCATCAAAATCCCGGAGAGGCGGACTAGCTGAGCACGACCAGCAGGTCCCCGCCCTCGACCTGCTGCACGGAGCCGATGGCGAGACGTTCGACCTTGCCCGCCGCGGGCGCGGTGATCGCGGCCTCCATCTTCATCGCCTCGATGGTGGCGACCGTGGCGCCGGCTTTGACCTCGGCGCCTTCCTCGACGGCCAGGGTGACCACGCCGGCGAACGGGGCGGCGATGTGGTTGGGGTTGGCGCGGTCGGCCTTCTCGGCGACCGGCAGGTCGGAGGCGACCGAGCGGTCCCGGACCTGGATGGTGCGCAGTTGGCCGTTCAGGTTGGCCATCACGTTGCGAATGCCGCGCTCGTCCGCCTCGCCGATCGCCTCCAGTTCGATCAGCAGCGTGACGCCCTTGTCCAGCGCGACGGTGTACTCCTTGCGCGGCTCGACACCGTAGAAGAAGTCCTTGCTGGCCAGCACGCTGGTGTCGCTGAACTGGGTGCGGTGGGCGAGGAACTCCTTGGTGGGCCCGGGAAAGAGCAGCCGGTTCAGGGTTGCCCGGCGGTTCGCGGCCAGCCCCTCCCGGTCCTCGGCGGTCAGCTCGGCGATCCCGCGCGGCGCCGGCCGGCCGGCCAAAGCCTTGCGGCGGAACGGTTCCGGCCAGCCACCGGGCGGGTCGCCCAGTTCCCCGTGCAGAAACCCGACCACCGAGTCGGGCACGTCGAACCGGCCGGGATCGGCCTCGAAGTCCTTCGGGTTCACCCCGGCGCCGACCAGATGCAGCGCGAGGTCACCGACCACCTTGGACGACGGGGTGACCTTGACCAACCGGCCGAGCATCCGGTCGGCCGCCGCGTACATGGCCTCGATCTCCTCGAACCGGTCCCCCAGCCCGAGCGCGATGGCCTGCGTGCGCAGGTTGGACAACTGTCCACCCGGGATCTCGTGGTGGTACACCCGGCCGGTCGGCGACGGCAGCCCGGCCTCGAACGGCGCGTACACCCGGCGCACGATCTCCCAGTAGGGCTCCAGATCCGACGCCGCGGTCAGCGACAGTCCGGTCTCCCGGTCACTGTGGTCGGTGGCGGCCACGATCGCGGACAGCGACGGCTGCGAGGTGGTGCCGGACATCGACGCGACCGCGCCGTCCACGGCGTCCACTCCGGACTGGATCGCGGCGAGGTAGGTGGCCAGCTGCCCACCGGCGGTGTCGTGCGTGTGCAGGTGCACCGGAAGGTCGAACTCCTTGCGCAGCGCGGAAACCAGCCGGATGGCCGCGGGCGGGCGGAGCAGGCCGGCCATGTCCTTGATGGCCAGCACGTGCGCGCCGGCCCGGACGATCTGCTCGGCCAGCTTGAGATAGTAGTCCAATGTGTACAGTTGCTCGGCCGGGTCGGCGAGGTCGGCGGTGTAGCACAGCGCGACCTCGGCGACCGCCGACCCGGTCTCCCGCACCGCGTCGATCGCCGGCCGCATCTGGTCCACGTCGTTGAGCGCGTCGAAGATCCGGAAGATGTCGATCCCGGTCGCCGTGGCCTCCTGCACGAACGCCTGGGTCACCTCGGTGGGATACGGCGTGTAGCCCACCGTGTTCCGCCCGCGCAGCAGCATCTGCAGGCAGATGTTGGGCACCGCGTCGCGCAGCGCGGCCAGCCGTTCCCACGGGTCCTCGGCCAGGAACCGCAGCGCCACGTCGTAGGTGGCCCCGCCCCAGCATTCCAGCGACAACAGCTGCGGCATGGTCCGCGCGACGTACGGGGCGACGGTCACCAGGTCGCGGGTGCGGACCCGGGTAGCCAGCAACGACTGGTGCGCGTCCCGGAACGTGGTGTCGGTCACGCCGACCGCCGTGGCCTCCCGCAGCGCCCGGGCGAAGCCCTCCGGGCCCAACTCGACCAGCCGCTGCCGGGAGCCGTCCGGGGCCGGCGCGGCGAGGTCGACGTCGGGCAGCTTGTCCCGCGGGTCGATGACCTTGGGCCGGGCGCCGTGCGGCTTGTTCACGGTCACGTCGACCAGGTAGGTCAGCAGCCGGGTGCCCCGGTCGGCCGAGGTGCGCGCGGTGAGCAGGTGCGGGCGCTGCTCGATGAACGCGGTGGTGACCCGGCCGGCCTGGAAGTCCGAGTCGTCCAGCACCGCCTGCAGGAACGGGATGTTCGTTGCCACGCCGCGGATCCGGAACTCGGCGACCGCGCGCCGGGCCCGCATCACGGCGGCCGGGAAGTCCCGGCCCCGGCAGGTCAGCTTCACCAGCATCGAGTCGAAGTGGGCGCTGATCTGGGTGCCCGATCCGCCTGAGCCGCCGTCCAGCCGGATGCCGGCGCCGCCGGGCGAGCGGTAGGCGCTGATGATCCCGGTGTCCGGGCGGAACCCGTTGGCCGGGTCCTCGGTGGTGATCCGGCACTGCAGGGCGGCGCCGCGCAACCGGAGGTCCTCCTGGCGCAGCCCGAGGTCGGCGAGCGTGGCCCCGCTGGCGATGCGCAGCTGGGACTGCACCAGGTCGACGTCGGTGACCTCCTCGGTGACCGTGTGTTCCACCTGGATGCGCGGGTTCATCTCGATGAACACGTGCTTGCCGGCGCGGTCCAGCAGGAACTCCACGGTCCCGGCGTTGCGGTAGCCGATGTGCCTGGCGAAGG
The DNA here is from genome assembly GCF_035712165.1 of Actinophytocola sp. GTDB lineage: Bacteria > Actinomycetota > Actinomycetes > Mycobacteriales > Pseudonocardiaceae > DASYTH01. The sequence continues at coordinate 6,739 of NZ_DASTBH010000528.1, forward strand.
CGACCGCGTCGGCGCAGATCCGCTCGCGCAGCTCCGGGTCGAGGTTGGGCGCCGGCGCGATCTCGATCACCTTCTGGTGCCGGCGCTGCACCGAGCAGTCCCGCTCGAACAGGTGAATGACGTTGCCGCCGGCGTCGGCGAGGATCTGCACCTCGATGTGCCGCGGCTCCACCACCGCCTGCTCCAGGAACACGGTGGGGTCGCCGAAGGCCGACTCGGCCTCGCGCATCGCCGCCTCGATCGACTCGCGCAGCACGTCCGCGTCGGCGACCCGGCGCATGCCCCGGCCGCCGCCGCCGGCCACGGCCTTGACGAACACCGGGAACCCGATCTCCTCGGCGGCCGCCAGCAGGGTGTCCAGGTCGTTCGAGGGCGCCGAGGAGCGCAGCACCGGCAGGCCGGCCTCCCGGGCGGCGGCCACGGCGCGGGCCTTGTTGCCGGTCAGCTCGAGGACGTCGGCGCTGGGCCCGACGAAGGTGATGCCGGCCTGCTCGCAGGCCCTGGCCAGCTCGGGGTTCTCGGACAGGAAGCCGTAGCCGGGGTAGATCGCGTCGGCGTCCGCCCGGCGGGCCGCGGCCATGATCTCGGTCACCGAGAGGTAGGCCCGGACCGGGTGGCCCGGCTCCCCGATGAGGTACGCCTCGTCGGCCTTCATCCGGTGCGCCGAGGCGCGGTCCTCGTACGGGAAGACCGCCACGGTGCCGGCGCCCAGCTCGTAACCGGCCCGGAACGCCCGGATGGCGATCTCACCGCGGTTCGCGACGAGCACCTTGCGGAACATGCCGGTTACCTCCATATGGGTCGGGTCTGCCGATCCAGCACGCTACCGTGGTCGCCTCCAGACCAGGGATATTGGGGACAACGGTGGACACGACCAATGGAATCGCGGGCGCCCGGGTGCCTACGGAGCTGTTGCTCGCCGACGATCTCTTCCTGGCGGCGCACGACGACGTGTCCGGCCGGCCCCGGTTACCCGGCCGGGCGGCCGGCCTGGGGCTCGCCGCCGCCCTGCTCGGTGAGCTGATCATGTTCCGCAAGCTCAGCCTGCAGCGCGGGCACGTGGTCGTGGTCGACCGCGGCCCGGTGCCCGACGCGCTCGCGCACCTGGTGTTCGAGGAGGTGCGCCGGGAGCCGGAGCCGTCGCCGGTGTGGGAGTGGCTGCGCTACCTGGCGCGGGACTCCTACGACCGGGTTGCGCAGCGCATGATGCGCGAGGGCCTGCTGGCCACCGGAACCAGAGGGCTGTTACGCGGCGGCGGCTACCAGCCGGTGGACCTCAACGCGGCCGCCTGGCCGCTGGTCCGGCTGGCCCAGAAGCTGACCCGCCAGGAGTCCCTGGTGCTGCCCGACACCGTGCTCGCCGGCCTGGTCCGGGCCACCGGCCTGAACCGCTACCTGCGCGCGGCCGCGCTGGAGGACGTCCAGCCCTACCAGCAGCAACAGGTCGCCCAACTCCCCACCCCGCTGCGCATCCTCGTCGCCGAGACCGAGAGCGCCATCGGCGAAGCCGTCCTCCGCCGCCGCAGGTGACCCCGCCTCTCCGGAATATCTATGCACCGGGTCACCCTGTATACAAGAGGCGGTTGGGGGTGTTGGGGCGGGGGTTGCACAGGATGTTCTTGGTGGACCGGTTGATCAGGGCGGTGGCGACCTGCGCGGGGGTCGCGGTGGGGGCACCGGCCAGGTAGAGGGCGGCGCCGCCGACCACGTGCGGGGTGGAGAACGAGGTCCCGCTGAGCGTGCTGGTGGCGGTGTCGGACGTGGCCCAGGCGCCGGTGATGCTCGCCCCCGGCGCGTACAGGTCGATCAGCGGGCCGAAGTTCGACGGCGTGAACACGCAGTCGTTGATCTGGGTCGCCGCGGTGGTGATCGCCTCAGGCACTCGGGCCGGGGAGAAGTTGCCGGCATCGCTTGCCGAGGATCCGGCCGCGACCACGAACGTCACGCCCGACGCGATCGCCGCGCGCACCGCGCTGTCCAGAGCGGGGTTGGCCGAGCCGCCGAGGCTCATGTTCACCACCGCCGGTTTGCGCGCATTGGCCGCGACCCAGTCCACGCCGGCGATCACGTCGGCGATGCTGCCGGCACCGTTGTTGCCCAGCACCCGCACCGGAACGATGCGGATCTCCTTGGCCACGCCGAACCGGGTGCCGCCGATGATGCTGGCGATGAACGTGCCGTGCCCGTTGCCGTCGTCGGGGTTGTTGTCGTCGTCGACGAAGTCGACCCCGCCGGCCACCCGCCCGCGGAGGTCCTGATGGGTGGCCCGCACCCCGGTGTCGATCACGTAGGCGGTGACGTTGGGAGCGCCGGTGGCGTACCGGTACAACTTGTCCAGCGGCAGGTTGCGCTGGTCGATCCGGTCCAGCCCCCAGGACGGCGGGTTGGGCTGCTCGCCGAGCGCCCGCACCCCGGTGTCCGCCTCCACCGAGGCCACCGCCGGATCACCGGCCAGCCGGCGCGCCTCGCTCGCCGTGAGCCGGGCCGCGAAGCCGCGGAAGCCGCCGTCGTAGACGTGCTCGACCCGGCCGGCGAACCGGTCCGCGAGCACCGCCGGGACGCCGGTGCGTAACGTCACGATGTAGCCCGATGCTGCCGGCTCCGGGGCCGCCTGGGTGGCGGCCGGCACAGCGACCGCGGCAAGCCCCACCACCGTCAGAACCGCCGCCGACCGTTTGCCCATGGCTGCCCAAATATTCATATATACGTCGATAATCCCCCATTCCGGTCCCCGGCAAGGTTCACCAGTTGCCAGCAGGGTGGTAGGGCTGGCCCCACCCCCGCTTCGGGGGCGCGCAGGCGTGTGTGCGGGACCCCTTCCCCGAGACGATCAACACCAACGAGCTTCGCCTTTCGAGGGAAGGAATACCAACGTGCGCAAGGAAAGCCGCCAGCCGGTGACGGTACGCGTCGCCCGCTGGAGCGCCACGCATCCGTGGCGGGCGATCGCGATGTGGCTGGTGTTCGTGGCGGTGTGCTTCGCCGCCGGAACCATGGCCGGAACCAAGCAGGCAACCGACGAGGACCAATGGATCGGCGAGTCCGGCCGGGCCGCCGCGATCGTCCAGGACGGCCATTTCGACGATCCCGTCGTGGAGAACGTTCTGATCACCGAGCCCGACGGCGCGCTGGACCAGGCGGCGGCCCGGACCGCCGCGGCGGACGTGGCGGAGCGGATGCGGGCCCGGTCCGAGGTCGCCGAGGTCGGCGAACCCGTGCTGGCCAAGGACGGCTCGGCGCTGCTGGTCCCGGTGACCATGAGCGGCGACCCGGCGACCGCGGGCGACCGGATCGAGGCGCTGCTGACCGCCACCGCCGACGCCCAGCGGGCCCATCCGGACCTCAGGATCGCCCAGGTGGGCCCGGAGTCGATCGGACACGGCATCAACGAGCGGGTCGGCGAGGATCTGGGCCGGGCCGAGCTGATGAGCCTGCCGGTCACACTGCTGATCATGCTGATCGCGTTCGGCGCGATCATCGCCGCGGGCGTCCCGGTGCTGCTGGCCATCTCGGCCGTGGCGGCGGCGATGGGACTGACCGCGCTGGCCTCGCACCTGGTTCCGGCCGTGGACACGGTGAACAGCGTCATCCTGCTGATGGGCATGGCGGTCGGCGTGGACTACTCACTGTTCTATCTGAAGCGCGAACGCGAGGAACGCGAGCGCCTGAACGGAAACCCGGTGAGCCATGTGGCCGCGGTGGAGATCGCCGCGGCGACGGCCGGGCGCGCCGTGGTCGTCTCCGGCCTCGCGGTGATCGTCTCGATGGCCGGGCTGTACCTGGCCAACGACGCGGTGTTCTCCTCGCTGGGCACCGGCTCGATCATCGTGGTGGCGGTGGCCATGCTGGGTTCGCTGACCGTGCTGCCGGCGCTGCTGGCCAAGCTGGGCCGGCGGGTGGACCGGCCGCGGATCCCGTTGCTGTGGCGGATCAGCAACCGGCAGGGTCCGCCCCGGGTGTGGCCGGCGCTGCTGCGCCCGGCGCTGAGGTACCCGGCGTTGACCCTGGTGATCTCGGCCGGCGCGATGGTGGCCCTGGCCCTGCCGGCGCTGAACATGACGCTGCGTTCGGCCGGACCGGAGACGCTGCCCAGGTCCATCCCGGTGGTGGCCGCCTGGGACGACCTCACCACGGCGTTCCCCAGCGAGGGCACCAGCCACCAGATCGCCGTACGGGCGCCGGCCGAGCGCGCCGGGGAGGTGCGCACCGCGCTGACCGAACTGCTCGACCGGACCCAGGGTGACGGACTGTTCGCCACCGACGCCCGGGCGGAGATTCGGACCTCGGACGACGGCCGGGTGAGCACGGTGGGGATTCCGATCCCGTATACGGAGAGCGCACCGGAGGCCGAGCGGTCGCTGGCGGTGCTGCGCGAGGCGTTGCTGCCGGCCACGGTCGGGCGGGTCGCGGACGTGGACTACGCGGTCGGCGGAGACGTCGCGCGGAACGTTGATTACCAACAGAATCAGTCCGACACATTGCCGTGGGTGGTCGGTTTCGTCCTGGTGCTGACATTTGTGGTGATGGCGGTGACATTCCGTTCACTGGCGGTCGCGCTGACCGCGTTGGTACTCAACGCGTTGTCCGCGGCGGCGGCGTTCGGGGTGCTGACTCTGGTCTTCCAGCACAGCTGGGCGGAGGGCCTGCTCGGGTTCACCAACACCGGGGCGATCATCGCCTGGATCCCGCTGTTCGTGTTCGTGGTGCTGGTCGGGCTTTCCATGGACTATCACGTGTTCGTGGTCAGCCGGATCCGCGAGGCGGCGCAGCGCGGCATGTCGACCAGGGACGCGGTGGAGTACGGGATCACCCGCTCCGCCGGGGTGGTGACGAGCGCCGCACTGGTGATGATGTCGGTGTTCGCGGTCTTCGCGTTCCTCAGCATGATCGAGATGAAGGAGATGGGGGTCGGGCTGGCCACCGCCGTCTTCCTGGACGCGATGATCATCCGGGTGCTGGTCCTGCCGTCGCTGATGACCCTGCTCGGCCGGGCGAACTGGTGGCCCTCCCGCATGCCGGGACGGAACGCGGTGCGTGCCGAACGCAAAGGTGAATTGGTGGGATCCGGGTCTTCCCAAAGCGGGTTCACATACTAAAGTGAGCGAACATGTCTGCCGGTGACTCTGACGCGACACCTCGTTTGCCTCATTTCGACACTGTTATCCGCGGCTATAACCAGCGTCAGGTGAACGAGCGGGTCACCCGCTTGACCTACGACCTGCGGCACGCCACCAAGAGTCGCGACGAGGCGGTATCCAAGGTCGCCGAGCTGACCAAGGCCCTGGGCAGCGTTCAGCAACAGCTGATGGAGTCCAGGGCCAGGTTGGCTCGGATCAGTGCGAGCCCCAACAGCACCGAGGGCATGACCGAGCGGGTGCGGTTGATGATGCAGCTCGCCGAGGAGGAGATCGCCGAGTTCAAGGCTAAAGCGGACGAATACAACCGAACCGCCCGAACCGAGGCGGATCAGTACAGCCATTCCACGCGCGCCAAAGCGGACAGCCACGCGTCGGCTACCCGCAGCGACGCCGACCAGTACGCGACGGCGACCCGCACGGCCGCCGACGACTACGCCGCCAAGACCCGGGCGGAGGCCGAGGCCTACGTGCTGGCCACCAGGTCCGCCGCCGACGAGTACTCGCTCGACATCCGCGCCGAGGCGCAGGCCTACGCCCGGGAGAGCAAGGACAAGCACGACCGGCTGCTGGCCGAGGCCGAGCAGCTGCGCGCCCGGCTCGAGGCCGAGCACGCGGCCAACCTCGCCACGATGCAGAGCGAACACGACGAGCTGCGGGCGAACCTGCGGGCCGAACACGAGCAGCTGATCACCGAGGCGCGCGCCGACATGGAGCGGGAGGCGCTGGCCAGCCAGGAACGCATCAGCGAGCTGGACCGGGACGCGGCCACCCGCCGGGAGCAGGCCGACGCCGAGGCCGCCGGGCTGCGCGCGGAGTTGGACGAGGAGGCGACCGCGCGCCGGGCGGCGCAGGAGCTGGAGCTGGAGACGGCGCTGGCCGCGCGCCGCGCCGAGCTGGAGGCGGAGCTGGAGAAGCGCACGGTCGCCGCGAAGGAGCGGGCCGACCAGATCGAGAGCGACGCCCAGCGCCGGGCGGCCGCCATCGAGGAGGCCATCGAGTCCCGGCGCAGCACGCTGGACAGCGAGCTGGCCGAGCGCGAGGCGACCGCGCACAAGCAGGTGGCGCAGATCCTCGCCGAGGCCAAGGAGCGCAGCGAGGCCGGCGACAAGGCGCTGGCGGACAAGCGGGCGAAGGTGGCGGCCGAGCTGGCCGCGCAGCAGGCCGCGGCCAAGGAGCTCGCCGACGAGACCATCGCCGACGCCGAACGGCGCAGTGCCGCGGCCGAGCAGGCGATCACCGAGAAGCGCGCCACCATCGAGGCGGTGCTGGCCAAGCAGCAGGCCGCGGCCCGCGAGCAGGCGGACCTGTTGCTGGAGGACGCCAAGCAGCGCAGCGACGCCAGCGACAAGGCGATCACCGAGAAGCGCACCCGGATCGACCGGGAGCTTTCGGAGGAGCAGGCCAACGCGAAGATCCGGGCCGCCAAGATCATCGAGGATGCCGAGCAGCGCCTCGCCGAGGCCAACAGCCGGATCCGCAAGGCGACCGAGTTCGAGAAGCAGGTCACCGAGCAGGTGAACAACACCTTCGGTCTACTGGAGGACGCCCGGCAGCACTTCGCGGCCCAGGCGAAGGCGGCCGGCGCGCCGGAGGTCAAACCACCGGCCGTGCCGATCGTGCCGCAGCCGGTCGAGACCAAGGCGCCCACGAACGGTAAGTAGTCAGGCTTTCTCCAGGTACTCGGCCCGGTCCTCGTCGACGAGATCGGCGACCATCCGGGCCAGTCCGGGGAACTCGGCCAGCTGCGGGGAGAACGCGACCAGGGCCTGCGCCTCGGTGCGGGCGTCGGCGATCAGCCGCTCGTCGCGCAGCAGGGACAGCAGCTTGAGGGCCGACCGGCGGCCCGACTGCACCGCGCCGAGGATGTCGCCCTCCCGGCGCATCTCCAGGTCGAGCCGGGCCAGCTCGAAACCGTCCACAGTGGACGCGACCGCGTCCAGCCGCTCCCGGCTGGTGACGCCGGGCGGGGTGTCGGTGACCAGCAGGCAGATGCCGGGCGCGGTGCCCCGGCCCACCCGGCCGCGCAGCTGGTGCAGCTGGCTCACCCCGAACCGCTCGGCATCCATGATCACCATGATGGTGGCGTTCGGCACGTCCACGCCGACCTCGACCACGGTCGTGGCCACCAGCACCTGTACCTCGCCGGCCGCGAACGAGCGCATCACCGAGTCCTTCTCGTCGGCGGGCAGCCGGCCGTGCAGCACCCCGATCCGCAGCCCGGCGAGCGGGCCCTCGCTCAGCATCGGGGCGATGTCGGCGACCGCGAGCGGCGGCCGCCTGCCGTCCTGTTCGTCCGAAGTGGACGGTTCCTCCTCGTCGCCGATCCGCGGGCACACGACGTAGGCCTGGTAACCGGCCTCGATATCCTCGCGGAGCCGCGCCCAGGCTCGCTCCAGCCAGGCCGGCCGCTCCGCGGCCGGCACCACGGTCGTGCTGATCGGCGACCGGCCGACCGGAAGTTCCCGCAGGGACGAGGTTTCCAGGTCGCCGTAGACGGTCATGGCCACGGTGCGGGGAATCGGGGTCGCGGTCATCACCAGCACGTGCGGGCTGGCGTTCTCCCCGGCGCGGGCGCGCAGCGCGTCCCGCTGCTCGACGCCGAACCGGTGCTGCTCGTCCACCACCACCAGCCCGAGGTCGGCGAAGGAGACCTTGTCCTGGATCAGCGCGTGCGTGCCGACCACGATTCCGGCCGCCCCGCTGGCCGCGTCCAGCAGCGCCTGCTTGCGTTGCGGCGCCGAGAGGGAACCGGTGAGCAGCGTGATCCGGGTGGCCTGCTCGGCCGCGCCGAGCTCGCCGGCCATGGCGAGGTCGCCGAGCATGTTCCGCAGCGACCGGGCGTGTTGTGCGGCGAGCACCTCGGTCGGCGCGAGCAGCGCTGCCTGCCGACCGGCGTCCACCACCTGCAGCATCGCCCGCAGCGCCACGACCGTCTTGCCGCTGCCGACCTCGCCCTGCAGCAACCGGTTCATCGGGTGCGCCACCTCGAGGTCGGCCGCGATCGCCTCGCCCACCTCGCGCTGGCCGGCGGTCAGCTCGAACGGCAGCCGGGCGTCGAACGCGGACCTGATGCCGTCGCCCGTTCGCTTGCAGACCGGGGCCGGCCGCGCGCCGGCCGCCTGGCGACGCTGGGCCAGGGCGAGTTGCACGGCCAGCGCCTCGTCGAACTTCAGCCGCGCCCGGGCGGCCTGCACGCTGGCCCAGTCGGGGGCCAGGTGGATGGCGCGGACAGCCTCGCCGAACTCGGCCAGGCTGTGTTTTGCCCGCAGTTCCAAGGGAATCGGGTCGTCGAACTCGTCCAGCAGGTCCAGCACCTGGCGCACACACCGGGTGATCTGCCAGGACTGGAGCTTGGCCGCCGCCGGGTAGACCGGGATCAGCCCCAGGAACCCCTCGATGTCGGCGTCGTCGGTGTCCGCGCCGATCAGGTGGAAGTCCGGGTTGGTGAGCTGCAGCTTGTGTTTGTAGACCGACACCTTGCCGGCGAACAGCGCGCTGACCCCGGGCCTGAGCTTGTGCTGCAGGCCGCGTTGGTTGAAGAACGTGCAGTCCAGGGTGCGGTGGCCGTCGGTGATGACCACCGCGAGGATCGTTCCCTTGCGGTGGCGCATCCGGCGCTCGTCGGCCGAGCGCACCCGGGCCAGCACGGTCGCGTGCTCGCCGATCTCCAGCCCGGCGATGTCGGTGAGCTGGCCGCGCTCGGCATACCGGCGCGGGTAGTGCCGCAGCAGGTCACGAACCGTGTGCACGTCGAACGCGCCGGCCAGCGCGGCGGCCGACTTCGCGCCCACGAGCGGCTCGAGCTTGTCGTCCAGGGAAACCATCGGGCCCGATTATGTCGCCCTCCCCCGACAGACCGGCTCAGGCACCCAGTGCGCTGTCCAGTTCGGCGAGCAGCTTGGCCTTCGGGCGGGCGCCGACGAACGACCGGATCGGCTCGCCGTCGCGGAACAGCAGCATCGTCGGCAGCCCCATGACGCCGTAGTTCTGGCCGATGCTGGGATGCTCGTCATAGTTGATCTTCACGACGGACAGCTCGGCCGCCCGCTCGGCAGCGACCTCGGCCAGCACCGGGGCGATCATCCGGCACGGCCCGCACCAGGTCGCCCAGAACTCCACCAGCACCGGCTTGTCGTGCCGGAGAACCTCGCCGGCGAAGGTCTCGGTGGTCACTTCTCGCATGTCCGCTCCCGTTGGTCGCACGCGTGGGTCAGTTTCTCCGCGATCTCCCGGCGCACCTCGGTCAACCGCGCGATGCAGGCGTCCACCTCGGCGAGCTTGCGCCGGTAGACCGCCACCGAGTCCGGGCAGGAGTCACCGGTGGCGTTGCCGGCAAGCAGGCACTCGACGAACGGCCGGGTTTCCTCGAGCTGGAAGCCGACCGCCTGCAGGGCCTGGATCTCCCGGACCAGCCGCAGATGCGACTCGTCGTACTCGCGGTAGCCGTTGGTCCGGCGCGGCGCGTCGAGCAGACCCTGCGCCTCGTAGTACCGCAGGGCCCTGGTGGTCGTGCCCGCCGTGCGGGCCAGCTCCCCGATGCGCATGCGCCCGATGCTAGACATTGACGCCCACGTCAACGCCACTGTCGGTGTGCCGTGCCAGGGTGTGGACATGGCCGACGAGATCCCGGAGGGCAACTACTCGCCCGTGTGGGCGGACGACACCCGGAGCCCGCTGCCACTGACCGGCTCCGAGCGGGAGTTGCTGACCAGCTATCTCGACTACCACCGCGAGACGGTGGCGCTCAAGTGCGCCGGGGTGCCGCCCGAGCGGCTGTCCGAACGGAGCGCGCCGCCGTCCACCATGACGCTGCACGGCCTGGTCCGGCATCTGGCCGGAGCCGAGCAGTGGTGGTTCCACTACCAGTTCGCCGGCGAGCAGGTCGAGTGGCTGTTCGATCCGGTCACCAACGCCGCCGACGACTTCGACGACCTGTCCAACCCGTTCGCCGGTGATCTCGCCACCTGGCGCGCGATGTGCGCGCACTCCCGCGAGATCGTGGCCGCACACTCCCTCGACGACACCGGAACCCACCACCGCACCGGCGAACCGGTGTCCCTGCGCCGCGTGCTGATCAACATGATCGCCGAGTACGCCCGGCACAGCGGCCACGCCGACCTGCTCCGCGAAGGCCTCGACGGCGCCACCGGCCTGTAGGTCGCCGGCCGGGTGGGGCCCTTCACTCGACCCCGAGGATGAGCACCGCGTCCTGGCCGCCCGGGTACACCGCGAGATCCACCGCCGGGTGCTCGCGGCGCAGGAAGTCCTCCAACTCGCCGGCCAGTTC
>NZ_DASTBH010000529.1:0-3756 GCF_035712165.1 Actinophytocola sp.
GACCGCCCGGGCGGACCAGCTGCGAGAGGTAGGCCATCGCGGCGACGTCGAAGAACACACTCGCGCAGCCGGTCGCGGCGACCACGGCGATCAGCAGCCCGGTACCGAGCAGACCGGTCCACCACAGCCCGAGCATCGTCACCCCGAGACCCAGCCGCAGCAGGTCCATCGCGATCATCATCCGGCGCTTGCGGAGCCGGTCCACGATCGCACCGGCCGGAAGGCCGATGATCACGAAGGCGACGGTCTGCGCGGCCACGAGCACGCCGACCTCGAACGGCGTCGCGCCCAGCCCGGTCACGGCGAGCAGGGGCACCGCGGTACGGCTCATCCCGGCTCCGAACGATCCGGCCGCGCTGGCCCCGAGCAGGAAACCGCCATCCGCGAACGACGGGGAAAACGCATTTGCGAACTCTGGCCGACGCCCGGGAAAACGTACGGATTCGAGGAGATTCGAATCGCGGACGCGCTCCATTTCTTACCCCTCGTGGAGTCCAACGCGCCTGTTCACGGTCGTGCGCATACCCTTGACCGCCACGCTATTGCGGGGTTATCGCGCGACTACCGCGACACTCTGACCACGATAGTTAGCCAAAGAAACGCCAAAATACCGCGACAATGCGGCTGATTAATAGCGTCGTGACCAACAACCAGTCGGCACTCAAGCAAACGGAATGAGCGCCACCGAAAAAGAGAGGTCACAATGCTCATCAGGACTCTGACGATTGGTCTGGTCACCGCCGCCGCAGTGATCGCCGCCCCGGCGATCGCCACCGCCGCTCCCAGCGCGCCCCCCACCACCATGTCCGACAGCCCCACGCCGCTGGGCACCTCGGACTACCCGTGGGGCGACTGACCCCGAACGGGCGGCCCGGTCACGTCGCCACCTCCGTGTCGGTCAGCATCGCCAGCACCCGCCGCGCCTCGACCTCCAATGCCGCCGCCTTGCGTTCCCCGAACGTGGTGGCGGCATTGGTGGCCAGTTCGATCGCCTCGCTCTGGTCACCGTGCTCGGCCAGCATCGGCGCCAGATCCAGCCGCGCCCGGGCCGCCCCGACGTGATCCATGATCCGCTCCCGCACGGCGATGGACCCGCGCAGCAACTGCCGGGCCTCGGTGTGCCGGCCGAGCGTGAACCGAACCCGCCCCAGCGCGAACAGCACGATTCCCTCGCCCTGCAGGTCGCCCTGGCTGCGCACCAGCTCCAGCACGGTGCCCAGCACCAGGTCGGCCTCCTCGAACTTGTGCTGGCGCATCAGGTTCTCGCCGAGGCGGAACAGCACCATGGTCTCCACCCGGCGGCCGCCGATGTCGCGGCACATCTCCAGCGCGGCGCTGAGCTGGTCGGTGGCCAGGTGGAACTCGCCGCGCTCGGAGGAGATCTGGGCCAGCTTGCTCAGCACGTAGGCCTGGCCGAGCACGTCGCCCGCGGTGCGGAAGCCCTCCAGGGCGGTGCCGTAGATCGCCGCCGCCCGGTCCTTGTCCCCCTCCAGGTAGGTGATCAGACCCAGGTTGCGCCGGGTCATCGCCAGACCGAGCACGTCGCCGAGCTCCTCGAAGATCCGCAGCGCCGGCTCGAGCACGCCACGCATCGCCGACGGCCGGCGCCGGAACAGATAGAACGAGCCCAGCGAGCAGAGCACGGCGGCCTCACCACGCCGGTTGCCGGCCTCCCGCACCGCCGCCAGGGCGCGCTGGTGGGTCCGCTCCCACTCGTCCAGATAGCCGCCCACCTCGAACAGCGCGACCAGGCAGATCGCCAGGTCCCAGCACAGCTCGTCGAACCCCTCCGCCGCGGCCTGCCCGACCGCCGCCACCAGGTTCGTGCACTCCGCCTCCAGCCACCGTGTCGGATCGTCCGGCAGCGCCGGCTCGGCACCCTGCGGCCGCCACCGGCGCGCGGTGCCGCGCAGCACCCCGGCGTCGCTGCCGTAGTGCTCCCGGCGGGCCCGCTCGGCCACGGCCAGCCAGCCGCCCAGCAGGCGCTCGAGCGCGTCGTGCCGGGCCGGCTCGCTCTCCCGCGCGTCCAGTTCCTCCCGCGCGAACAACCGGATGATCGCGTGCAGCGCGTAGCGGGGCTCACCGTCGAGGTCCGGGCCGGTCACGTCGAGCAGCTGCATGTCGACCAGCCGCTCGAGCTGGGCGCCGACCACGACCGGCTCGTCGTCCAGCAGCGCGGCGGCCGCCCAGACCGGGAAGCTGCCCTCGCTGAGCACGCCGAGCAACCGGAACAGCTGCGCGTCGCGCGGCTCGAGACCCTCGTAGGTCAGCCGCAGGCTGGCCCGCATCATCAGGTCGCCGTGCGCCAGCTCGTCCAGCCGGCGGCGCTCGTCGGCCAGCCGGCCCACCATCGCGGCCAGCGACCAGTGCGGCCGGGCGGCCAGCCGGGCCGCGACGATCCGCAGCGCGAGGGGCAGCCCGCCGACCATCCGCACCAGCGCCATCGCCGCGGTCGACTCACCGGCCACCCGCTGCCCGCCCAGCACGTTGGACAGCAGCTCCATCGCCTTGTCCGGGGGCAGCAGGTCGACGTCGAGCAGCTTCGCGCCGGGGATCTCGGTCAGCCGCAGCCGGCTGGTGACGATCACCGCGCAGCTCCCGCTGCCGGGCAGCAGCGGCAACACCTCGCGCGCCGCGGCGGCGTCGTCGAGCACCACCAGCATCTGCCGGCCGGACAGCAGGCTGCGGTAGATCTCGGCGCGCTCCTCCAGGTCCTCCGGAATGGCCGAGCCCGGCAGGCCGAGCGCGCGCAGGAACCGGGCCAGCGCGTCGGTCGCCTGAACCGACCGGTGCTGCGTGCCGGACAGGTTGCAGAACAGCTGCCCGTCGGCGAACCGGCCCCGGGCCAGCCGGTGCGCCACGTGCACGGCCAGCGACGTCTTGCCGATCCCGGCCTTGCCGGTGATCATCACGACCCGGACCGCGGCGGTGTCGGCGCCGTCGAGCGCCGCCTCCGCCTCCGCGACCAGCGCGTCGCGACCGGTGAAGTCGACGATGTCGGCCGGCAGCTGGTGCGGCCCGGCCGGAGCGCCGGCCGGTGCGGGCTGGTCCTGGGTCTGCACCTGCAGGCTCTGGTCCTCGGCGAGGATGCTGGCCTCCAGGTGGCGCAGCTCCTCCCCCGGTTCCAGGCCGAGCTCGTCGACCATGATCCGCCAGCCGGTGCGGTAGACCTCCAGGGCCTCCGCCGGCCGGCCGGACCGGTAGAGCGCCATCATCAGCAGTGCGCGCAACCGCTCCCGCAGCGGATGCTCGGCCACCAGCACCCCCAGCTCGCCGACCAGCTGGGTGTGCCGGCCCAGCCGCAGCTCCAGGTCGATGCACGTCTCCAGCGCGGAAAGTTTGGCCTCCTCCAACCGAACCGCGGCACTACCCAGCGCCGACCCGGTCTGCCCGCCGAGCGCCGGTCCCCGCCAGAGCGCGTGTGCCCTGCGCAGCAACACCACCGCGTCCTCGACCAGCCCGTCCCGCTCGGCCACGCCGGCCTCCGTGACCAGCCGGGCGAACAGTTGGCTGTCCAACTGCCCGTCGGCCAGCCGCAGCAGGTATCCCGGGGCACGCGTCTCGATGAGCGGCTCGACGCCGAGACCGGTGAACGCCTGGCGCAGCGCCGAAACGCAGATCTGCACCTGGGTGCGGGCGGTCGCCGGGGGTTTCTCCTCCCACACCACGTCGATCAGCCGGTCGATGCTGACCACGCGGTTCGGTTCCAGCAGCAGCGCGGCCAGGATGACCGGCTGGCGGCCGGGCGGAATGCGC
>NZ_DASTBH010000530.1:0-5868 GCF_035712165.1 Actinophytocola sp.
CCGCGTTCCGCTGACCGCCTGCTAAGTGGCCTTCGGCCGGAAGGCCGCGAGCGCCTCGACGTCCGACGGCGGGTTGCGGACGTAGTTGTCGACCCAGTCCGCGACTCCCGGGAATCCCGAGCCGGCGGTGATCGCCGCGCACACCGCCTCGGCGTCCAACTCCGTGCGGCGCAACTGGATCGCCGGGCCGTCCGCGCCGCCGAGCAGCGCCCAGTGCGCCCCGGTCGAGCCGTACGGCATCCCGACCGAGCCCGGGTTGACCACCGTGGTCCGGTCGACGAGCCGGACGTAGGGCATGTGAGTGTGCCCGCACACCACGGTCCGCACCGGCTCGCCGACCCCGGCGAGCACCTCGGTCCACCGGGCGAGATCGCTGTCGACCAGCACGAACTCCTCGTCGTCGCGCGGTGTCGCGTGGCAGAAGAGCACCGAGCCCAGGCCCCGGACGTCCAGGGTCACCGTGTCCGGCAGGCCGTCGAGCAGCGCCACCTGGTCGGGCCGCAGCGCCTTGGCCGCCCAGACCCCGACCGCGAGGAGCGGATCGGCCGGGGCCGGCGCGCCGCGCGCCCAGTCCAGCGTGTCCCGCTCGCAGTTGCCGCGCACCCAGACCACCCGTTCGCCGAGCGAGGAGACCAGGTCGAACGTCTCGACCGGCTGCGGCCCGGCGGCGAGATCGCCGGCCAGCACGATCAGATCGGCCGAGCGCACGTCCGGCTCGGCCAGCACCGCCTCCAGTGCGGGCAGGACACAGTGGACATCCGCGAGCACCGCGACCCGGTCGACCATGCCCCAACCCTGGCCCGCCCGGCGTGCGGAAAACCAGGCGGTTCGCCGTCGGCGCAACCGTGTCCCGATCCGGCTGACGTCGGCCCCGGCGGGTAGCGTCGCCGCTGTGGAGGAGGGCCTGGACCTCGACCTGTTCGAGACTCCGCCGGACGGGCTGGCGCACCGCGACGCGCGGATCGCCGCGAACACCCCGCTGGCGGTGCGGATGCGGCCGCGGTCGCTGGACGAGGTGGTCGGGCAGGACCACCTGCTCGGACCGGGATCGCCGCTGCGCCGGTTGGTGGAGGGCGCCGCGCCGGCGTCGGTGCTGCTCTACGGCCCGCCCGGGACGGGCAAGACCACCCTGGCCATGCTGGTGTCGCAGGCGATCGGCCGGCGCTTCGCCGCGCTGTCCGCGGTGTCGGCCGGGGTGAAGGAGGTCCGGGCGGTCATCGACGAGGCCCGGCGGCGGCTGGCGCACTCCGGCGAGCCGACGGTGCTGTTCATCGACGAGGTGCACCGCTTCTCCAAGACCCAGCAGGACGCGCTGCTCGGCGCGGTCGAGGACCGCACGGTGCTGCTGGTGGCCGCCACGACCGAAAATCCCTTCTTCAGCGTCGTGTCGCCGTTGCTGTCCCGGTCCCTGGTGCTGCAGCTGCGCTCGCTGTCCGACGAGGACGTGCGGGCGCTGATCACCCGCGCGGTCGCCGACGAACGCGGGCTCGGTGGGGTGATCGGCCTGGCCACCGACGCCGAGGACCACATCGTCCGGCTGGCCGGCGGGGACGGCCGCCGGGCGCTCACCGCGCTCGAGGCGGCCGCCGACTCGGCGCTGGCCAAGGGCCTGGAGGAGATCGACCTGGCCACCGTCGAGTCCACTGTGGACAAAGCGGCGGTGCGCTACGACCGGCAGGGCGACCAGCACTACGACGTGATCAGCGCGTTCATCAAGTCGCTGCGCGGGTCGGACGTGGACGCCGCGCTGCACTATCTGGCCCGGATGATCGAGGCGGGGGAGGACCCGCGGTTCATCGCACGCCGGCTGGTGATCCAGGCGAGCGAGGAGATCGGGATGGCCGACCCGACGGCGTTGCAGGTGGCGGTGGCCGCGGCGCAGGCGGTGCAGCTGATCGGGCTGCCCGAGTGCACGCTCAACCTGGCTCAGGCCACCGTGCACATCGCCACCGCACCCAAGTCCAACGCGGTCACCACGGCGATCTCGGCGGCCATGGACGACGTCCGCAAGGGCGCGATCGGATCGGTGCCGCCGCATCTGCGGGACGGCCACTACGCCGGCGCCAAGAAGCTCGGCAACGCGACCGGCTACCGCTACCCGCACGATGTCCCGGACGGCGTGCTCACCCAGCAGTACCCCCCGGACGAGCTGGTGGGCCGGGACTACTACCAGCCGACCCAGCGTGGCGCCGAGCGCGCGGTCGCCGACCGGCTGCCCCGGTTGCGCCGGGTCGTGCGTGGCCAGGACCCGCCCGAGTAGGGCGCTGAACGGGGAACTCGGGGTAGCCCGGATGGGGACTCGCCGGGCGGCGACGGTCCGGCCGGACCAGGACCGATGCCGCGCGGTAACCTGACGCCCGATCAGGCAATCCACTGGCAAGGAGGGCTCGTGTCGACATGGGAATGGATTGCGCTGATCGCTACCGGCGCACTGCTGGTGATCAGCGTGATCCTGGCCATCACCCTGATCAAGCTGAGCCGCACCCTGGACGAGGCCACCATCGCCATCCGCAAGCTCTACACCAACACCGACCCGTTGTTCGCCGGCGCCAACACCACGATCAACCACGTGAACACGCAGCTCGAGCGGGTCGACGGGATCACGGCCAACACCCAGGCGGTCACCGGCAACGTCTCGGCGCTCACCTCGGTGTTCACGGCGACGCTGGGCGGCCCCTTAGTCAAGTTCGCCGCGTTCTCCTACGGCGTCAACCGGGCGCTGCGGGCGCGGCGTAGGGCCAAGGCCGTCACCGAGGGCCGGCACGCCCGCGGCCGGCGGCTGGCCCGGCGCGGAGGGGCACACTGATGCGGCGGGTTTTCTGGCTTGGAGTAGGGATCGCGACCGGCGTAGCGTTGACCAGGAAGGCCCAGAGTGCCGTCCGGCAGGCCAGCCCGTCGGGTATCGCCGCCAATCTCGGTGAGGCGATGCGCGAGCTGGCGACCGCGGTCGGCGCGTTCGGGGCGGACATCCGCGCCGGCATGGCCGAGCGCGAGGAGGAGTTGTCCGAGATGGTTGAGCAGCGGTCCGGAGTGAGCCCGTTGGCTCGCCGCGCGCTGGGCGCATCCGCCCCCGCGACGCGGCGGCCGGCGCACGCCTCCGACGCGCGAGCTCGCCGGGCGAACGGCTGACCGCGCGCCACCCACCGGCGCCCGCCGTTCGCCTGCCGCAGCCGCCCGGACCGCGACAGACCACAAAGGACAGACACCGTGGAAACCCATGACATCAGCAACCGGTTCCTGAGCCATTTCAGGAACAACGGCCACACCGAGGTGCCCAGCGCCTCGCTCATCCTCAACGATCCCAACCTGTTGTTCGTCAACGCGGGCATGGTGCAGTTCAAGCCGTACTTCCTCGGCGAGGAACCGCCGCCCTACCCGCGGGCGACCAGCATCCAGAAGTGCGTGCGCACCGGGGACATCGAGGAGGTCGGCAAGACCACCCGGCACAACACGTTCTTCCAGATGGCCGGCAACTTCTCCTTCGGCGACTACTTCAAGGAAGGCGCGATCGAGCACGCCTGGACCCTGGTGACCGGCAGCCAGGCCGACGGCGGCTTCGGCTTCGATCCGGAACTGCTGTGGGCCACCGTCTACCACGACGACGACGAGGCGTTCCAACTGTGGCGCAAGGTGTCCGGCCTGCCCGAGGAGCGCATCCAGCGGCGCGGAGCCGAGGACAACTACTGGGACATGGGGGTGCCCGGCCCGGGCGGCCCGTGCTCGGAGATCTACGTCGACCGGGGCGCGGCCTACGGCCGCGACGGCGGCCCGGAGGCCGACGAGGACCGGTTCCTGGAGATCTGGAACCTGGTGTTCATGCAGGACATCCGGGGGGAGGGCAGCCCGAAGAAGGGCCACCCGGTGCTGGGTGAGCTGCCGAAGAAGAACATCGACACCGGTCTGGGCATCGAGCGGGTGGCCACCCTGCTGCAGGGGGTCGACAACGTCTACGAGACCGACCTGGTCCGGCCGGTGATCGTCCGGGCGGAGGAGATGTCCGGCCGGCGGTACGGCGCCGACCACACCGACGACGTCCGGTTCCGGGTCATCGCCGACCATGCGCGCAGCGCCATGATGCTGATCGCCGACGGGGTCAGCCCGGGCAACGAGGCGCGCGGATACGTGCTGCGCCGGCTGCTGCGCCGGATCGTGCGCTCGGTGCGGCTGCTCGGGGTCACGGAGCCGGTCCTCGGCGAGTTCGCGGCGGTCGTGCGGGACACCATGAGCCCGTTCTACCCGGACCTGGCCACCGACTTCGCCCGGATCGACGCGGTGGTGCGCAACGAGGAGGACACCTTCCTCACCACCCTGTCCAGCGGGTCGCGGATCTTCGACCTGGCCGCGGCCGACACCAAGCAGCGCGGCGGCGACGTCCTGGCCGGCGACAAGGCCTTCCAGCTGCACGACACCTACGGCTTCCCGATCGACCTGACCCTGGAGATGGCCGCCGAGCAGGGCCTGAAGGTCGACGAGGAGGGCTTCCGGCGGCTGATGGCCGAGCAGCGGGCGCGGTCGAAGGAGGACGCGAACCTGCGCAAGGTCGGCCACGCGGGTGGTGGCGGCTACCGCTCGATCCTGGACGAGCACGGCACCACGGAGTTCCTCGGCTACCGCGAGCTGACCGCCGAGGCGCGGGTGGTGGGCCTGCTGGTCGGCGGCGAGCCGTCGGCCGCGGCGGGCGCCGGGACCGAGGTGGAGATCGTGCTGGACCGCACCCCGTTCTACGCGGAGGGCGGCGGCCAGCTCGCCGACACCGGCCGGATCACCGGGTCCACCGCGGAGATCGAGGTGCACGACGTCCAGTCGCCGGTGGCGGGGCTCAACGTGCACCGCGGCAAGGTGCTCTCCGGCGAGGTCACCCTGGACGAGACCGTGCACGCGCAGGTCGACGGCACCCGCCGGCGCGCGGTGTCCCGGGCGCACTCGGCCACCCACCTGGTGCACGCCGGCATGCGCCGGGCGCTAGGCACCCAGGCGGCGCAGGCGGGCTCGCTCAACGCGCCGGGCCGGCTGCGGTTCGACTTCACCTCGCCGGCCGGGGCGGTGCCGCCCAGCGTGCTCGCCGACGTCGAGGACGAGGTCAACGACGTGCTGCTGCACGACTACGACGTCCAGGCCGAGATCACCACCCTGGACGAGGCGCGCAGGTCCGGCGCCATCGCGTTCTTCGGGGAGAAGTACGGCGACAAGGTGCGGGTCATCACCATCGGTGAGTACTCCCGGGAGCTGTGCGGCGGCACCCACGTGCACCGCTCCGGCGAGATCGGCCTGGTCAAGCTGCTGTCCGAGGCGTCCATCGGCGCGGGCGTCCGTCGGGTCGAGGCGCTGGTCGGGCTGGACGCGTTCCGCTTCCTGGCCCGTGAGCACGTCCTGGTGGCCCAGCTGGCCGAGCAGTTCAAGGCCCGGCCGGAGGAGCTGCCCGAGCGGATCGGGGCGGTCGTGGAGAAGCTGCGGGTGGCGGAGAAGGAGCTGGACCGGCTCCGCGGCGCCCAGCTGCTGTCCTCCGCCGGGACCCTGGCCGACGCGGCCGAGGACACCGGCGGGGTCGCCCTGGTCGCGGTGGCGACGCCGGACGGGGTCGCCGGCAACGACCTGCGCACCCTGGCCGGCGAGGTGCGCAACCGGCTCGGCGGCCGGGCCGGCGTCGTGGCCCTGTTCTCCGCGGACGGGCCGAAGGTGAACTTCGTGGTCGCCACCACGGCCACGGCCCGTGACCAGGGGCTCGCGGCCGGTCGTCTGGTTCCGGAGTTCGCCCCGGCGATCCAGGCCCGGGGTGGCGGCAAGCCCGACCTCGCCCAGGGCGGTGGCACCAACCCGGCCGGCGTCGCCGACGCCATCACCCTGCTCCGCGCCGCGCTGAGTGGCCGA
>NZ_DASTBH010000531.1:0-15025 GCF_035712165.1 Actinophytocola sp.
GTGAACGTGTCCGGCGGCGGCGTGGTCGGCGAGGAGGTGCGGCCGTACCTGCCGCTGACCCAGAAGCTGGGCAAGGTGCTCGCGGCGTTGTCCAGCAAGGCTCCCGACTCGATCGCCGTCGACGTGCGCGGTGAACTGTCCACTGAGGACCTTTCGGTGCTGCCGCTGGCCGCGATGCGCGGCGTGTTCTCGGGGATCGTCGAGGATCAGGTCACCTTCGTCAACGCCCCGCGCCTGGCCGCGGAACTGGGCGTCGCGGTCGAGCTGACCACCGAGCCGGAGAGTGCCGCCTACCGCAGCGTGGTGCGGCTGCGCGCGGTCTACCCGGACGGCGGCACGCTGACCGTCGGCGGCACGCTCACCGGGCTGCAGCAGGTGCAGAAGCTGGTCGAGGTGAACGGCCGGCACTTCGATCTGCGCGCCGAGGGTTACGTGCTGCTGCTGGAGTACCAGGACCGGCCGGGTGTGATGGGCCGGGTCGGCACGCTGCTCGGCGAGGTGGGCGTCAACATCGAGGCGGCTCAGCTGTCCCAGACCACGGACAAGACCGAGGCGATCATGCTGCTGCGGGTGGACCGGCAGGTGGATCCCGCCGTGCTGTCCTCGATCGGCGCTGCCGTCGGTGCCCGGCTGGTCCGGTCCGTCGACTTCAACTGAGTCCGGCACGCACACCGCGACACGCGCGACATCACCTAGTCGGGTGGCCTCAATGATCGCCCGGGCGTGGTCCGGGTAGCCTTCCCTGGTCTGTTCAAGGGAACACCCATGGAGGTGTACATGCGGCTCGCGGTCATCCCCGGAGACGGGATCGGGCCTGAAGTGACCGCTGAGGCCCTCAAGGTCCTGGGCGAGGTGGCGCCGACCGCCGAGATCACGCGCTACGACCTCGGGGCGGCACGCTGGCACGCGACCGGTGAACTGCTGCCGGAATCGGTGCTCGGCGAGCTTCGCCAGCATGACGCGATCCTGCTCGGCGCGGTCGGCGATCCGTCCGTGCCCAGCGGCATTCTCGAACGCGGGCTGCTGCTGCGGCTGCGGTTCGAGTTGGATCACCACGTCAACCTGCGGCCGGCGCGGCTCTACCCCGGGGTGCAGAGCCCGCTCAGCGACCCCGGCGAGATCGACATGATCGTGGTCCGGGAGGGCACCGAGGGCCTCTACGCCGGCAACGGCGGACTGTTGCGAAAGGACACTCCACACGAGATCGCCACCGAGGTGTCGGTGAACACCTCCTACGGCGTCGAGCGGGTGGTTCGCGACGCGTTCGCCCGGGCCGCCGCCCGGCCGCGCAAGCACCTCACCCTGGTGCACAAGACCAACGTGTTGACGCACGCCGGCTCGCTGTGGTCCCGGGTGGTGGAGGAGGTCTCCCTGCAGCACCCCGACGTCACGGTGGCCTACCAGCACGTGGACGCCACCACGATCCACATGGTGACCGATCCCGGCCGGTTCGACGTGATCGTCACCGACAACCTGTTCGGCGACATCCTCACCGACCTCGCCGCGGCGGTGACCGGCGGCATCGGCCTGGCCGCCAGCGGAAACCTGGACATCACCCGCCGCAACCCGAGCATGTTCGAACCGGTCCACGGCAGCGCCCCCGACATCGCCGGCCAGGGCATCGCCGACCCCACGGCCGCCGTCCTGTCGGTGGCGCTCCTGCTCGACCACCTCGGCGAGGCCGAACCCGCGCGCCGCATCGAGGCCTCCGTCGCCTTCGACCTCGCCACCCGGGACCACCCGTCCCCCGGCAACACCTACGCCATCGGCGACCGCCTGGCCGCCCTGGTCTCCTCCAACACCCGCACCGACGCCTGAGCTGTCCCGCCTCTCCGGAATTCTTGTTCGGTTGTTGCGTTCCGGCGAACGGGTGCGATGTCGGGTGGATCATGGCTGGGTGCCGTCACGGTCCCCTGAGGTCGCTGTTGGCCGGGCACGGACTTCCCACACCTCGCCGGGTCTCAAGGGGTGGGAGGATTCGACCGCGAGGTGGTACCCGCTCGGCGGCTGTGGCACGATGCGTCCGTGGTCAACTCTGTTGTGATCATTATCGACGAGCGCGCTGGATAGCGATTCACCTCCAGCGCGCTGACCTCCTGCATTCCCAGCGGGGGGTCTTTTTGTTTTCCAGCCACATGAGGAGACGAGTCCCGTGAGAACCGCCCCCGCCGGCACGCCGCTCGGCGACGACTTCCACGTCTACGACACGACGCTGCGCGACGGGGCCCAGCGTGAGGGCATCTCGTACTCGGTGGCCGACAAGCTGGCCGTGGCCCGGCTGCTGGACGAGTTGGGCGTCGGGTTCATCGAGGGTGGCTGGCCGGGCGCGCTGCCCAAGGACACCGAGTTCTTCGCGCGGGCGGCGGCCGGCGAACTGAGCCTGCGCCACGCCGCGTTGGTGGCGTTCGGCTCGACCAGGCGTGCGGGAACCGCGGCGGCCGAGGACCTGCAGGTGCGCGCGCTGCTGGAGTCGCGGGCGCCGGTGGTCACGCTGGTCGCCAAGTCCGACCGCCGGCACATCGAGCGGGCGCTGCGCACCGACGTCACCGAGGCGTGCGCGATGGTGGCGGACACGGTGGCGTTCCTGGTCGGGGAGGGCCGGCGGGTGTTCCTGGACGCCGAGCACTTCTTCGACGGCTACGCCCACGACCCGGACTGCGCGCTGCGGATCCTCGACGCCGCGGTCACCGCCGGGGCGGACGTCGCCGTGTTGTGTGACACCAACGGCGGGCAACTGCCGCTGGGGCTGGCCGAGACGGTCCGCGAGGTGGTCGCCCGGACCGGTTTCCGGGTCGGCATCCACTGCCAGGACGACACGGCCAGCGCGGTGGCCAACAGCGTGGCGGCGGTGCAGGCCGGCGCCACCCACGTGCAGTGCACCGCCAACGGCTACGGCGAACGGGCCGGCAACGCCGACCTGTTCGCCGTGGTGGGCAATCTGGTGACCAAACTCGGCATGCCGGTGCTACCCACCGAACGCGTGCCGGAACTGGCCAGGGTTTCGCATGCCCTGGCCGAGATCGCGAACATCGCGCCCGACACCCACCAGGCCTATGTCGGGTCGTCGGCCTTCGCCCACAAGGCGGGGCTGCACGCGAGCGCGATCAAGGTGGATCCGTTGCTGTACAACCACATCGACCCGACCGTGGTGGGCAACGACATGCGGGTCCTGGTGACCGAGATGGCCGGCCGGGCGAGCCTCGAGCTCAAGGGTCGGGAGCTGGGACTCGACCTGGCCGGCCAGCCCGCGGTGCTGAACGCGGCGGTGCGCCGGGTGAAGGAGCTGGAGGCGCGCGGCTGGTCGTTCGAGGCGGCGGACGCCTCGCTCGAACTGTTGCTGCGTACCGAGATGTCCGAAGTGGACACTCCGCCGTTCGTGCTGGAGTCCTACCGGGTCATCCTGGACCACCGGCTGGACGGCGAGGTGGTGTCCGAGGCGACGGTGAAGGTGCTGGTGGCCGGGGAACGGGTGATCGCCACCGCGGAGGGCAACGGACCGGTGCACGCGCTGGACGCAGCGCTGCGGCAGGCGCTGCTGCCGCATCTGCCGTGGCTGCGCGAGGTCGCGCTGGCCGACTACAAGGTGCGCATCCTCACCGATCACCCCGGAACCGACGCGGTCACCCGGGTTCTGGTCGAGTCGACCGACCACGAAAGCGAGTGGACCACCGTCGGCGTGCACGGCAACATCGTCGAGGCGAGTTGGCTCGCGCTGTGCGATGCCCTGGCGCACAAGGCCATGCGGGTGCGGTCGCACCAGCCGCTGTCCCTATAGTGCCGCCATGCGTGCGACTGTGGGGCTGGCGGCAATCGTGCTGATGCTGACGCTCGCCGGGTGCGGCGAGGACGAGCCGGACGCGGGCGCCGGTCCGTGGTCGGACGGGATGCAGCCGGCCGCCGCGGCCACGAAGATCGGCGCAGGCGATCCGTGCCCGCTGCCGGTGACCATGGACGTCGCCGACAAGTGGCTGCCGAAGTCGGTGGAGGCGGGCACGTTCCGGCAGGGTGACCTGGACCTGGTCTGCGAGATCGACGCGAAACCGGCCGGTCCGATCGGGTTCATCCGGGTGTGGACCGGCGCGGCGCAGCCCCGGGCCGCGCTGGAGGCCTACGTCGCCGACCAGAAGGACACCAGCGAGGTCAGCTACCGGGACACCGAGGTCGGCTCCGGTTCGGGCGCCGAGGTGATCTGGAAGGACGGCGAGTCCGGCCGCAAGCGTGCCTTCGCGGCCCCGGCGCCGGGCGGCGTGGTGGTGGTCGTCGTGGGCGGCATCGACGACGAGGAGTACCAGGCGCTACTGCCCGCCTATCTGCTGGCGAAGAAGACCATCACCTAGGCTGACGGTCGTGCGTATCGCCCGTATCGCTCACCCGGAGGGTGTGGCCTTCGTCGCCGTCGAGGGCGAGGGGGACGACCTGGCCGCCGCCGAGATCGCCGAGCACCCGTTCGGCACGCCGACGTTCACCGGCCGGCGCTGGCCGCTGGCCGACATCCGGCTGCTGGCCCCGATCCTGCCGTCCAAGCTGGTCGGCGTCGGCAAGAACTACGCCGACCACGCCCGCGAGATGGGCGGCGAGGCGCCGGCCGATCCGGTGATCTTCCTCAAGCCGTCCACCGCGGTGATCGGCCCGGCCGTGCCGATCAAGCTGCCGCCCAGTTCGTCCCGAGTGGACTATGAGGGCGAGCTGGCGGTCGTGATCGGCATGCCGTGCCGGGACGTGCCCGCGGCGCGGGCCGCCGACGTGGTGCTCGGCTACACCATCGGCAACGACGTCACGGCGCGCGACCAGCAGCAGAGCGACGGCCAGTGGGCCCGGGCCAAGGGTTACGACACGTTCTGCCCGCTGGGCCCGTGGATCGAGACCACGGTGCGGCCGGACGACCTGGCGCTGCGCACCGAGTTGGACGGCGAGGTCAAGCAGGACGCGCGCACCTCGCTGTTGCTGCACGACGTGCCGAAGCTGATCGAATGGATCACCGGGGTGATGACCCTGCTGCCCGGCGACGTGATCCTCACCGGCACGCCCGCCGGCGTCGGCCCGATGTCGGCCGGGCAGTCGGTCTCGGTCACGATCGAGGGCATCGGCACCCTGACCAACCCCGTAGCCCCCCGCTGAGCTGTCCCGCCTCTCCGGAATTTTTGTGCGGTTGTTGCGTTCTGCGGAGCGGTGCGGGTGGCGGGTTGATGGTGGCTGGGCGGCGTCACGGTCCCCTGAGGTAGCTGTTGGGTGGTTGGGGACGGACTTTCAGGGGTGGTTGGGGCGGCGGGCGAAGGTGGGGGCGTGCTCGGGGCGGGGGCCGATCGCCACGATGTAGGCCGGGATGGCCCGCAGGAACGGCAGGTATCGGGTCAGGACCACTGGCGCCGCTGGGAAGGTGGTCCGCTCGCCGGTCAGCACCGGCCGGATGACCAGTCGCTGCAGGACTCGCTGCAAGCCTTGGGTGAGCACCATGGGGATCCATCGCCGGCGCCGGACCTTCGCCAGGTCGGCCGGCCGCACCCGGTGTTGCCGCAGGGGTTCGGCCAGCAGCGTCGCGGTGGCCACCGCGTCCTGCACGGCGAGGTTGATGCCGACCCCGCCCACCGGCGACATGGCGTGCGCCGCGTCGCCGATCAGCAGCAGGCCCTCGGTGTGCCAGCGGTGCAGCCGGTTGAGCCGGACGTCGAGCAGCTTCACGTCGTTCAGGTCGGTGAGCGTGTCGACCCGGTCGGCAAGCTCCGGCGCGATGTTGACGATCCGCCGGCGGAACCGGTCCAGCCCCTCGGCCCGCAGCCGGGCGTCGTCGCCCTTCTTGAGGAAGTAGGCCATCTGGAAGTAGTCCCCTCGGTTGATCAGCAGCCCGAAGTCCTCGCCGTTGATCCGCGGCGACAGCCCGCTGACCTCGCCGCCCTGCTCGTAGCGCGGCATCCGGAACCACCAGACGTCGAACG
This sequence comes from Actinophytocola sp., assembly GCF_035712165.1. Classification (GTDB taxonomy): domain Bacteria; phylum Actinomycetota; class Actinomycetes; order Mycobacteriales; family Pseudonocardiaceae; genus DASYTH01. Next base: position 5,934 of record NZ_DASTBH010000531.1, read on the forward strand.
GCACCGGGAACTCCTTGGGCCGCAGCCCGGCCTGTTCGCGGATCACCGAGTGGCGGCCGTCGCAGGCCACGGTCAGCTCGGCGTGGAGGGTGCCGGTCGTGCCGTCGCTGGTGCGGTACCGCACGCCGGTGACCCGGCCGTTGTCCCTGATCAGGCCGGTGACCTCGGTGTTCATCCGCAGCGTGAACGTCGGCTCCTGCTTTGCCGCGTCGGCGAGCAGGTCCAGGAAGTCCCACTGCGGGACCATCGCGACGTAGTTGTACGGCGGGCGCAGCCGGTTGATCTCGCCGACCGTGGCGAAGCCGCCGTCCGGCGTCGGCACGCCGATCGACTCCAGTCGGCTCTGCGGCAGCCTGCGGAACTGCGGTCCCAGGCCCAGCTCGTCGAGCAGCCGCACGGTCGAGGCGTGCACGGTGTCGCCGCGGAAGTCGCGCAGGAAGTCGCCGTGCTTCTCCAGCACGGTGACCTCGACACCGGCCCGGGCGAGCAGCAGGCCGAGCACCATCCCGGCCGGGCCGCCACCGACGACCAGGCAGGTGGTTCGTTCGTTGCCGGTCATGATCTCTCCCCAAATTTCAACAGTAGTTGAATACCATGAGGATGCACCCCCCCACCGGATGCGTCAAGGGCACATCACGTGGATACGCTGAATGGACCATGGTTACCGCACCCGCACCCACCGGTGTCCGCACCCGGTTCTGCCCGTCGCCGACCGGAACGCCGCACGTCGGCCTGATCCGCACGGTCCTCTACAACTGGGCCTTCGCCCGGCACAACGGCGGCACCCTGGTGTTCCGGATCGAGGACACCGACGCCGCCCGGGACAGCGAGGAGAGCTATCAGGCGCTGCTGGACGCGCTGCGCTGGCTGAACATCGACTGGGACGAGGGTCCCGAGGTGGGCGGGCCGGACGAGCCGTACCGGCAGAGCCGGCGCGGCGCGATCTACACCGACATCGCCACCCGGCTGCTCGCGGCGGGGGAGTTGTACGAGTCGTTCTCCACGCCCGAGGAGGTCGACGCCCGGCGGCGCGCGGCCGGCCAGGACCCCAAGCTCGGCTACGACAACGCCGACCGCGACCTGACCGTGGAGCAGAAGGCGACCTTGCGAGAGCAGGGCCGCGAGGCGGTGCTGCGGCTGCGCATGCCGGACGAGGACATCACCTTCACCGACCTGATCCGCGGCGAGATCACGTTCAAGGTCGGCTCGGTGCCCGATCCGGTGCTGGTGCGGGCCAACGGCGCCCCGCTCTACACGCTGACCAACCCGGTGGACGACGCGCTGATGCGGATCACGCACGTGCTGCGCGGGGAGGACCTGCTGCCGTCCACGCCCCGGCAGATCGCGCTCTACCAGGCGCTGCGCCGGATCGGCGTGACCAGCCTCGTCCCCGAGTTCGGCCACCTGCCGCTGGTGCGCGGCGAAGGCAACAAGAAGCTGTCCAAGCGGGAGCCCGAGTCGGATCTGTTCCGCTACCGGGAGCGCGGCTTCCTGCCCGAGGGGCTGCTCAACTACCTGGCGCTGCTCGGCTGGGCCATCGCCGAGGACCGCGACGTGTTCAGCATGGCGGAGATGATCGCCGCCTTCGACATCGCCAAGGTCAGTAGCAACCCCGCGCGGTTCGACATGAAGAAGGCGGAGGCGATCAACGCCGAGCACCTCCGGGCGCTGCCGGCCGAGGAGTTCGTCGACCGGGTGATCCCGTACCTCGTTTCCGCCGGCACGCTTCCGGAAAAGCCGTCGACCGATCAGCTGACCATTCTTCGCGCCATTGCTCCGCTGATTCAGGAGCGCCTGGTCGTGCTTTCCGAGGCGCCCGGGATGGTGGCATTCCTGTTCGTTTCCGACGACGATTTCGCACCCGAGCCGGAATCGGCGGCCAAGGCGCTCGGCGCGGACGCCGGGCCGGTCATCGACGCGAGCGTCGAGGCCCTCTCCGGGCTGTCGGACTGGTCGGCCGCCGGGATCGAGCAGGCGCTCAAGTCGGCGCTGGTGGACGGCCTCGGGCTCAAGCCGCGCAAGGCCTACGCCCCGGTCCGGGTGGCGGTCACCGGGCGCACCGTCTCGCCGCCGCTCTACGAGTCGATGGAACTGCTCGGCCGCGAGCGGTCACTGGCCCGGCTGGGTCGGGCCCGGCCGTAACGCTCGGTGGGCACGCGGCGATGTAGCTCTTTTTGGGTCCGTTGTGGACGCCCGGATCTGGATCGAATCAGAAGTAGGACTATACCCTGAACAGCCGAATCGGACAGGGCGCCGAGCGACCTAGCCTCTCGGGGTGACTTCTGCGCTCGTGCCCGAGCAACTGGATGACCACCCGGCGACCGGACTGGAGGCCCCGCACCAGCTCATCCCGATCCACGCGGTCTGCCTGGACATCGACGACACTCTGGTCGACTTCACCACCTCAGCGCGGAGGGCACTGGCCAGGATGATCGGCCGGGACGACATGTGGCCGACCTGGCAGCGGATGACCGAGGAGCACGTCAAGAAGGTCGTCGCCGGGGAAATGGACTCCGACAGCATGCGGCTGGCCCGCACCAAGGCTTTCATGGCCGGTCTGGGCACCGTGCTCGACGACGAGTCGGTGCTCAAGCTCGAATGCCGCCGGCACGCGGACATGACCGGCGCCTGGCAGCTTTTCGACGACGTGGTGCCGTGCCTGGACTGGTTGCGCGCGGCCGGTCTCAAGGTGGCCGCGGTGACCAACGCGTCCGGTCCGCAGCAGCGCGCGAAACTGCACAGTCTCGGTATCGCGCGGTTCTTCGACACGGTCGTGATCGCCGGCGAGCTGGGGGTGGCGAAACCCGATCCAGTGATCTTTCAGACCGCGTGCCGGCAACTCCGTGTGTCCGCCTGCGAGACCCTGCACGTCGGCGACCGCCTGGACACTGACGCGGTCGGGGCCCAGGACGCCGGCCTGCACGGAGTGTGGTTGCACCGGCGCGGGCCCCAGCCCCCCGGAGACACCGGCGTGCACGTGATCGAGACCCTGTCCGACCTGCCGGCGCTCATCGTCAGCGAGTACCTGACCCCGGCCGCGACCGGACCCGCCGGGGTACCCGGTCAGCGTGGTCCGGATCCGGTTTCCGGTGCCGGCGGGGCGTGGTCTACCATCTCTGGACGGTGCCACGAACAGTGATCCGCGGTAAAGCGGACCCGCTGCTCATGCGCGCCAGTGGGGTATGGTGTAATTGGCAGCACGACTGATTCTGGTTCAGTTAGTCTAGGTTCGAGTCCTGGTACCCCAGCAGAGTGAATCGGGTATGATTCTCTCTGGTTAAGGCCCCGTCGTCTAGCGGCCTAGGACGCCGCCCTCTCAAGGCGGTAGCGCGGGTTCAAATCCCGTCGGGGCTACAGTTGTCACCCGGGCATCCCGAGGCCGGGAAATCACCAGCTTGACGGTGGTTTCCCGGCCTCGGTTCTATGTTTGGGGGGCTGGCCGAGCAGGTCTGTGCGGAGTTCATCGGTCAGGTCGAGCGGGCCCCGGACCAACCCACACTCGGCCAACTAATCGACGAACATCTCAGTACGCGCGCAAACGCGTCCATCCGCAGAAGATCGGCCAGCTCACGATTAGCCAGGTCGACGCGCACGCGCTGGAGACCTTCTACGCCCAGCTGCGCCGCTGCCGCGAGCATTGCGACGGCCGACCGACGGTGACGCCACTACACGGCCACCGCGCACCGCTGCACCGGCCGGTGCCCGCCGCACACGTGCCGACAGTTGGCGCAGTGGACCGTCCTTTCTGATCAGCTCGGCCTACGAGCGCGCGATCCGGTGGAGGTGGATCGATGCCAACCCGACCCGGCAGGCGCAGGTTCCCTCGCCACCGGCACCGGACCCGCCCACCGCGGAGCAAGCCGTGCATGCCGAACGGGGTCGCCACGACTGCGTCGCGGTTGGCTGCCGGTGGGGGCTGGTCGTGCGCCCGGCGATTTGGCCAGTCCGTCGGCGACGGATCGCGCTCGATGTGGAGACCGTGGCCGTGCTCACCGAACACCGGCAGCGCCAGGCGCGAGCCGCGGCCCAGGCCAGGGTCACGCTCACCGATCAGCACTACATCTTCGCCGCCACCACCGACGGCACCACGCCACGTAAGCCGTCCACGATGTCCAACCGCTACAAGGGCTGCGCCACCGCCTGGGCATCGCCACCTGTCTGAAGAACCTGCGGCACTACCCGGCCACCGAACTGATCACCGCCGGAGTCGACATCCGCACCGTTGCCGGCCGCCGCCGATCAGCATGCCTCGATCGCGCTGATGAACCGCATGCCCGAGCGACCCCACACCGACACGGCCGCCACCCGCAAGGTCCATGAGCAGCTCGCCGCGAATCTCGACCAGGACTGGTGCGCAGGCGCACTGGCCGGCGGAGCCGAGGTCACCGTCAACGGCCTCGCGCGCTGCCACAACGTCACTGAATACGTTTGCGCACCGGGCTATCTGCGCCCTCAAGGACCGTGGAGTGCTCGAGGTCCGCAATGGACACCGCAGCATCGTGTTGCCCTGCCTCGATTCCGATCGCGCCACTCCCGCATATCCGCCACGCTCGGTCGCACCCGACCCGGATCAGCCGGGTGCGGCGGATCCGGTCCCGGCGACCGAGACCGTGGAGAACCTGCTGCGGGCCGCCGTGCGCCGGGCCGGCGGGGACCTCGCCGACTATGAGATGGCGGTCCACATCCCCGGCCAAACCGAGCCGGTCACCACCGTGGCGGTGGCAGCATGACGATCGCCGAACCCAGCACCCTCACCCGACCTCACGGAACGAGTGACCACTCGCAGGTCCCCATGAGTCAGCCCGAGCTGGTCGCGCTGATCCGACGGATACGGCGCGAGGCGCACCGTGCGGGACAGCGCATGCCCGGCCGCCCAGCGTTGGCCCAGCACCTCGGAGTATCGACCTACCGGGTCCGGCGGGCGTTGGACGAGATCGCTCGAGACGAGCGTTTCCACGTCCGGCCCTTCCCGGCCAGCCGAACGCATCCCACAACCAACGGCGCCGGCGCCGTCACTCAGGACACCGCCAGCCCACGCTCAGGTCAGGTTACGAAGATCGGCCCGATCCGTTACCGGTCGTGTGCGGCGGTGACCACGGTCCCGGCCGATCCGGGGTCGGCGCCGCGATCCCCGTCGTCGGTCCGTTGCGGCGGGGTGCTCTCCGGCGTCTCGGGTGGGTGGTGATCACTGGTCGCACGGTTGCGCCACAGGTCGCGAAGGATGATCCGGATGATGCTGGCGATCGGGATGGCGAGCAGCGCCCCGAGAATTCCGGCCAGTTCGGCGGCTATCAGGATCGAGACCAGCACGGTCAGCGGATCGAGCTTGACGGTCCGGGAGAACACCACCGGTTGCAGCAGATGGTTCTCCAGTTGCTGGTAGAGCACGAAGAACACGACCACCACGATGCCGGCGGTCACCGAGTGGATGAACCCGGCCGCCCCCGCCACGATGGCGCCGAGCGTGGCGCCGATCAGGGGGATGAGATCGACGATGGCGACGAACAGGGCGATGAGCCCGGCGAAGGGCACGCCGAGGATCTTCAGCACCAGGAAGGTCAGCGTTCCGCAGATCACGCTGATGATCAGGTTGCCGGTGAGGTAGCCGGTCACGGTCCGGGCGCACTCCGCGCCGACCCGCCGGATGCGCTGCGCCCGGTGCGGGGGGAACAGTCCCAACGTGCCGTCGATGATCTTCGGACCTTCGAGCACGAGCAGGAAGGCCAGCACGAGCACGGTGATCGTCGCGATGATCCCGGTGCCGACCCCGCGCAGCACGTTCAGCGCCGGTTCCCCGAGTCCGGCGGCGAAGGACCGGATGCTTTCCTGGTTCTGCTGCACGTACTCCAGCGCGTGGGTCCGCTGCAGCAGGTCGCCGACCGGCCCGCGGCCGGCGCGGGCCTCGGAGATCAGTTGGGGAAGCGGGCCGGCCAGCGCGGTCCCCTGCCTGGCCAGTGGCACCGCGAACGCCGCCAGCAGGCCGCCGAGTGCCAGCACCACCACCAGGAACACCGCGAGGGTCGCGAGCCATCGCGGACACCACGGCAGGCGGCGCTGGATCCAGTCCGCCGCGGGATGCAGCGCCGTGGCGAAGAAGACGGCGATGAGCAGCCACACCAGCACGCGCTCCACCCGGAGCACCAGCGCGACCAGCACCGCCGTGGCCAACAGCAGGCCGATCGCGATCACGATGATCCGGACCACGGCCCGGTCCTGCCGAACTTCACCCATGGGAGCAGGCATAGCCCGACATCGGCCGGGGAAACCACCGAGAGCAGGTTGAAATCGCTCCGACCATCCGAGGGACTAGGTCGGCAGTCGGCAGGCACAGCACTTCCCAGGGTGTCCCGGCGTTGCAGTCGGCTGCCGGCAGGCGAAGCTGTATGACGTTCGGCGTGGTTCTTCTCGGCACTGGCGTGGAGTTCTGCGGCCTGGTGAGGGTCGGGCGTGGCCGGCCAGGGCGGCGGCGAGGACTGCCGCCGTTCGACCTGCGGCGCCGCATGACGATGACGACAGCATAGGCACCAGACCGGCCGCGGTCGTGATCATGTCCGAGTAGAAAGCCCCCAGCCCTGGTCCGCAACCGATGATCAACGCCGGACCGCCCGCTGACGATGCAACCGGTCGTGGGTTACCTTCCGTGTTACAGGCGGAGGTGTTTCATGACCGGGCGCCGGGTCGCGTTGTCGGTTGTCGTCCTTGTGCTCGTGGTGGTGGGTGTGCTCGTCGCCGTGTTCTGGCGCGGCGAGACCCAGGGGGCCGCGCCTCCTGCGGCGCCGCCCGCCGGGTCGGTGACGGACCTGCCAGCCGGCTGGCGCTGGGAGGCCTACGGCGGCGTCGAGGTGCAAGTGCCGGCCGACTGGGGGCACGGCACCTCCAACTATCCGCCCTGTCTGAACCGGGAAAAGGGCCGGCCGCACGTCGGCCGTCCTGGCATGGTCCCGTTGGTGAAGTGCTCGGGCCCGCCGGTGCCGGCACTGCAGCTGCGCGTCCCGTACCTGTGGTTCACCGGCAACACCGTCAGCGCCGATCGGGTTCAGACCTATGACGGCGGCTGGGTTTCGCAGACCCGTACCGTCGCCGGCACCACCTTCACCGTGTTCAGCGACGACCCGGACCTCCGCGCCCGCATCCTCGGCTCGGCCCGCCCGGCCGCCGGGGCGACGGATCCGGCGTGTCCGGCCGACCACCCGGCCAGGATTAACCGCGACGCCCGCCCCGACCCTGGCAAGCCCGGCCTCGCACCGGTCGAATCGATCACCATCTGCCGCTACTCGCTCACCGGCAACGGTCCGGCCGTGCTGTCCACCAGCCGGCTCACCGGCGCCGAGGCCGCCGCCGTGTCCCGCGCGATCCTCGCCGCGCCGGAGGGGACCGGTCCCGACACCCCGGAGAACTGCGCCGCCGAACACGCCGCAGGCGACGAACTCGTCGTGCTCAGAATCGCCGGCGGCACCGAGGTCGTGGTCCGCTACAGCGGTTGCGTCGGACACGGCTTCGACGACGGCCACACCCGCCGGCAACTCACCGCCGACGCCCTCCGCTCCATCCTGACCGGCCCGCACCGTCCCTCGACGCTCATCGGACCGGTCAGCGAACTGGTATGGGGAGTCAGGTGAGCGCACGAATCGTCATCACCGGAGGTGCGGGTTTCCTTGGTTGCCTGCTGGCTCGCCGGCTGCTGGCGTCGTCGATCTCCCTGGGTGGCGGAAGCGCCGAGCGGGTCGGGGAACTGGTGCTTCTCGACCTGGTTGCCCCACCGCCGGACCTCGCCCGCACCGATGTGGTCCGACCCGTTGTCGGCGAGCTCGTGTCGACGATCGGCGATCTGGGCGACGTGGACGCGGTCTTCCACCTCGCCGGGGCGGTCAGCGGTGCCGCCGAGGCCGACTTCGATCTCGGCATGCGCACCAACGTGGACGGCATCCGAGCGGTACTGGAGTACACGCGACGACGCCGCGTGCCTCCGGTCCTGGTCTTCTCCAGCTCGCTGGCGGTGTTCGGCAGCGACCCCGCCCTCGGCCCGATCGGTCCGGTGGACGACGACACCCTGCCACGGCCGCAAACCAGTTACGGCACCCAGAAGTTCATCGGCGAGCAGCTGGTCGCCGACTACACGCGGAAGGGCTTCGTCCGCGGCCGGGCCGTGCGACTGGCGACGGTGTCCGTGCGGTCCGGCACACCCAACGCGGCGGTGTCCGGCTTCCTGTCCGGGATCATCCGGGAACCCCTTGCCGGGCAACGGGCGGCATGCCCGGTACCGCCGGACACCCCCGTCGCGCTGTCCTCACCCCGCCGGTCGTTGGCCGGCATCGTGCTTGCCGCCGAGGCCGACGACGACACGTGGGGCAGCAGGACGGCCATGAACCTGCCCGCACTCACCACCACACCCGAACTGATGGCAGCCGCCCTCGACCGTATCGCCGGCGCCGGTACCAGCGACCTGATCAACTGGGTCGACGATCCCGTCATCGGCGCCATCGTGCGGAGCTGGCCCGCAGAGGTTCGGGCCGCCCGCGCGCAACGGCTGGGCCTGACCCCCGACTCGTCCTTCGACGACGTCGTGCGCGCCTACCTCGCCGACAACCCGGCAGCGCGCGGAAGCCCGGCTGTGCCGCCACCTGGACCTCAGTAAGTCTCAGTTTCCCTTGCCTGACAGGCACTTCGCCTCGCTTTCGGCCCCGTGTCGCGTCGACCCGCATGAAAGTCTGGGTTAGCTGATGCCCGAGTTGTTGTCCTGTGCGGATGTGGAGGTCGGAGTCGCGTACCGCTTGGTCGGGTTGCACGACCGCGAGGTGGACGAGACTCCTCCATCACCGCAGGAGGCCGGCCACTTGTGGCTGGGTGCGGGAACCTCGGCTGTTGTGCTGCAGTCAGCGGAGTGCGGACGACCTCGAGCCGCTTGCACGAGGGGCGCGACCTTCAGGCCGCCTCCCGCCGCCGGTCAGCTGGCGCTGCCGGTGATGTCGCGGTGCCAGGCGTCAGCGGGCCGTGGTGGCGACCCGGTCGGCGATCGGCGAGCAGAACGCCCCCTACAACGGCAAACCCCCGTTACCTTCTTCGTGGCTCTTGATCAAGGGCTGTGGTCGCCA
>NZ_DASTBH010000532.1:0-16755 GCF_035712165.1 Actinophytocola sp.
AAACAGGTTCCGTGTCCACGCTTTCCGACCTGCTGGCCGAGTTCACCAGCCTGTCCGTCAAGCAGGTTGACCACCTGCAGATGGTCGTGGCCGAGTGGCAGCTGCTCGCCGACCTCTCGTTCGCCGACTTCCTGCTCTGGGTGCCGGCCGACGAGGAGAGCGGCTCGGACGGCGCGGAGTTCCTGTGCGTGGCCCAGGCCCGGCCGACCACGGCGCTGACCGCGCACGCCGAGGACGTGGTGGGCAGCCGGGTGGTCGCCAGGGAGCACCCTCAGCTCCGGAAAGCGAGCACCGAGCGGCGGATCTGCCGGGAGGAGGACCCGCGCTGGTACCTCGGGGTGCCGGTGCGCCGGGAGACGATTCCGGTCACCCATGCGGGTGAGGTGATCGCGGTGCTGTCCCGGGAGACCAACCTGGCCGTGCCCCGGGTGCCCAGCTCGCTGGAGATCGCCTACCTCGGGGTGGCCGGCGACCTGTGCCAGATGGTCGCTGACGGTAGTTTTCCCACCGCTGAGCCCTCGCCGGGGGCGCACACCAGCCCCCGGGTGGGCGACGGGCTGATCCGGCTGGACTTCTCCGGCGCGGTGGTGTTCGCCAGCCCCAACGCCAAGTCGGCCTATCACCGGATGGGTCATGCCGCGGACCTGGTCGGCGCCCGGCTGGTGCCGCTGACCAGAACGCTGATCGCCGATCCGTTCGACGCCACCGAGGTGGCCCAGCGCATCCTGGCCGCGTTGGACGGGCAGCCGAGCATGCGGGTGGAGGCCGAGTCGCGGCGTGGCGCGACGGTGCTGTTCCGGGCCCTGCCGCTGCGCCCGGCCAACCAGCCGGCGGGCGCGTTGGTGCTGGTCCGGGACGTGACCGAGGTCCGGCGCCGGGACCGCGCGCTGCTGTCGAAGGACGCGACGATCCGGGAGATCCACCATCGGGTGAAGAACAACCTGCAGACCGTGGCGGCGTTGCTGCGCCTGCAGTCGCGCCGGGCGACCAGCCAGGAGGCCAAGGACGCGCTGGCCGAGTCGATGCGCCGGGTGGCCGCGATCGCGATGGTGCACGAGACCCTGTCCACCTCGGTGGACGAGCGGGTGGACCTGGACTCCCTGGTCGACAAGGTGATCCCGGTGGTCGGGGACGTGGCGGCGGCCGAGAGCCAGGTCAAGGTGCGCAAGACCGGCCAGCTCGGGGTCGTCTCCGCCGAGGTGGCCACCCCGCTGGTCATGGTGCTGACCGAACTGGTGCAGAACGCGGTCGGGCATGCGTACCCGCCGGGTCAGTCCGGTGAGGTGCTGGTCTCCGCCGAACGCTCGGCGCGCTGGCTGGACGTGGTGGTCAGCGACGACGGCCGGGGTCTGCCCCGCGGTTTCTCGCTCGAGCGCACCGACGGTCTCGGCCTGCAGATCGTCCGGACCCTGGTGGAAACCGAGCTACGCGGCACCCTGTCCCTGCGCCGCCGGGAGCCCCGGGGCACGGAGGCGGTGCTGCGCGTCCCCCTGTCCCACCGCCGCTGAGCCGGATCTACACAGCAACGAGCCCGGTCACCTGGGAGGTGCCGGGCTCTGTTAGCTTTGCTGTGTACTGCGGCTGATCAGGCGTTGCTGCGCTGCCGGGTACGAGTGTTGCGCCGCTTGAGCGCGCGTCGCTCGTCCTCGCTCATCCCGCCCCACACGCCAGCGTCCTGGCCACTTTCGAGCGCCCAGGTCAGGCAGTTGGAAGCGACGGTGCAGCGGTGGCAAACGCCCTTGGCCTCGGCGATCTGCAGCAATGCAGGACCGCTGGTCCCCACGGGGAAGAACAGTTCAGGGTCCTCGTCCCGGCAGGCCGCGCGGTGGCGCCAGTCCATGGTTAATTGCTCCTCGCTTAGGCGCGGTTGGTCGCGCCTGTAGTCGTCATCCGGTCGTCGGGGTGCTTGTGAATGCTTTCACGAACCGGCTAGATGTCAAGGGTTCTCATGCACCCGGTGAGTGAACTCACCCAAAAGAGGCTGGTCGCGGGCCTGTAACTGCACAGAGTTACGATTAGATCTCGATCACCACTGGTCTGGTCCGGGCGATCCACGACCCGTCTTCGAGGTTCTCACACCACGACCGTGAGCGCGCGCGGGACGGACACGAACTCCACGTTGGTCCGTTCGCCGAGCAGGTCGCCGTCGCACTGGACCCGCACCGGTTGCTCGGAGCTCACCCGGATCCACTCGACGTCGTCGTGGCGCAGCAGGTTGGCGCCGCGGGTCTCGCTCTTGCGGCTGACCGCCTGCCGCAGGTGCCGCAGCACCGTGGGCAGGTGCAGGCTGCGCAGCGCGAACACGCCGAGCCCGCTCTCGAAGGCGCAGCCCCGGTTGAGGTGGATGGCCCGGCTGCCCAGGTAGGTCCACGGGTCGGTGTTGGAGACGAACACCAGGCGCAGGTCGGACACCGGTTCCTGGCCCGGCAACTGCACGGTCAGCCGCTGCCGGCCCTGGGACGGGCGCAGATACTCGGCGACGGCCACCCGGGTGTAGAGCGACGGGCTGGCCCGCTTGCCGCGCTTGCGGTCGACGTCGGCCACCACGTCGGCATCCCAGCCGACCCCGGCGCTGAAGGTGAACCAGCGGCCCGGTGAGCCGTTGGCCACGACCCGGCCGAGGCCCACCGTGCGGTGGCGACCCTCAGTGATCGCGAGCAGTAACTGATGCGCCGCCTCGATCGGGTGACGGGGCAGCCCGAGGGCGCGCGCGAACACGTTGGCCGAACCGCCCGGCACGATCCCGAGCTTGGGTACCGCCCCGCTGACCCCCTCCGCCAGCAGACCGTTGACCACCTCGTTGACCGTGCCGTCGCCGCCGTGCGCGACGACCAGGTCGACCCCGTCGACCGCGGCCTTGGCCGCGGCCGCCATGGCGTGCCCGCGGTAGTCGGTTTCGACCACCTCGAGCTTGACCTGGCTGGCCAGGGCGTGCGCCAGCACGTCCCGCCCGGCGGCCGTGGTAGCGGTCGCCTTCGGGTTCACAACCAACACCGCGCGCATGGGCGCAGCGTAAGCCGTGCCGTTCTGGTCAAGAACCGGGACCGGTCCCCTTCCTCTCTCGCCGCCCCACGCGAGTGCACCCAGACGACCGTCTGCTCGCGAGAAGCATGTTCCAACTGTACTGATCGTCCCCCGAAGGGCTGTCGTTAGGGACCCCCGTCCGGGTGGGTTTACGATCACCCGAATGCAGGTATCCGCCGCTCCACGGAGCGTGAGGGCCGCGGGAGTCCTCGTCACCGTGCAGGGCCTGGCAGGCGTCGCGTTCGCCGTGGCCGTGCTGGTGCACGCGCTGGGTTCGGACGCGCCGGCCGGGAACCTGCTCGGAGAGACGGCCTACTTCGCGCTCATCGGCGGTGGTGTGCTGGCCTGCGGCATCGGGCTGATCCTCGGCAAGTCCTGGGCGAGGACCCCGACCCTGGTGGTCGAGATCGTGCTGCTCGGGGTGTCCTGGTACGCCATCGGCCCGTCCCGCCGGCCCGAACTGGGCCTCCCGGTCGCCGCGCTGTGCGTGCTGGTGCTGGTGCTGCTGCTGTCCGCCCGGGCCCGCGCGTGGGCCGACGGCGAGGGTTCCAGCAGCTCGGACGCCGGTCCCGCCCGGGACCGCTGACGCCGGGCCGCCCTTCGGGGCGGCCGGCACTGCCCCCGGGGCAGCGCCACCGACCCGCAAGAGAAGACCCCCGGCAGGCGACAAACGCTGGTAAAGGCCAGCCCAAGGAGATCGCCATGCCCAGTCACTTCGTCGCCCATGTCCCGCAGAGCCAGCAGATGTCGTGCTGGGCCGCGGCTTCCGCCATGCTGCTCGGCTGGCGGGACAGCGTCTGCTACACCGACGAGACGATCCTGCAGCAGTTCCCGCAGTTCGGTACCGACGGCCAGGACGAGGCCGAGTGCCGGGTGATGGTCAAGGAACTCGGCATGTACGAGCACCCCGAGCTGTGCCGCACCGCCGCGGCCTGGTGGCAGGTGCTGGAAGCCGGCCCGGTCATGGTCGCCATCCCCGGTCACTGGATCGTCATCTCGGCGATCGAGGGCGACGACACCGAGGGCTACCAGATGTACGTGCTCGACCCCGCCGCCGGCGAGGGCTGGTCGACCTACGAGCAGGTCGAGCAGGCCTACGAGCTCGACACCCTCGCCTGCGACATGCTGCAGCTCTGAGCGCTGCGCCCGGCGGGAAATCCTCCGGAACTGTCGCCGCGTGCGGGTACGGTCGGCGGCATGACGGGGGCGCTCATCGGGCGGGACCATCCCGCCGGCATCCTGCACGCCGAGATCGGGCGTGCCGTGGACAGCCACGGTGGCCTGGTGCTGGTGACCGGCGAGGCCGGGATCGGCAAGTCCACCCTGGTCACCGCCGCGGCCGACGAGGCGCGCCGGCTCGGCGCGCTGGTGCTCGGCGGGACCTGCTGGGACTCCGCGGGCGCACCGGACTACTGGCCGTGGGTCCAGGTGATCCGCGGTCTGCGGCGGGGTGCCACCCCCGAGGAGTACGCCGCCGCCGAGACCGCGGCCGGCAGCGGTCTCGCGGTCCTGCTCGGCGAGTCGCAGCGCGCCGAGGGGTCGGAGGGCTTCGCGCTGTACGACGCGGTGACCACCGCGCTGGTGTCGGTCTCGCACAGCCGGCCGGTCGTGGTCGTGCTCGAGGACCTGCACTGGGCGGACACCGCCTCGCTGCGGCTGCTGGAGTTCGCCGCCCAGCACACCTGGTTCGAGCGGCTGGTGCTGATCGGCACCTACCGCGACGTCGAGGTGGAGGCGGTCGAGCATCCGCTCCGGCCGGTGATCGTGCCGCTGCTGGCCAAGGCCACCACGATCTCGCTCACCGGCCTGGACCGGGACGAGGTCGGCGCGCTGATCACCGCGACGGTCGGCCGGCAGCCGGAGCCGGACCTGGTCGCCGAGGTGCACCGGCGCACCGGCGGCAACCCGTTCTTCGTGGAGCAGACCGCGCGGCTGTGGCACAGCGGCGGTTCGCTCACCGCGATCCCGCCCGGCGTCCGGCACGCGGTGCAGCGGCGGCTGTCCCAGCTGCCGGGTGCGGTCCGGCGACTGCTCACCACCGCCGCGGTGCTCGGCCGGGAGTTCGACCGGGAGGTGCTGGCCGCTGCCGTCGCGGAGCCGGTGCCGCAGGCGGCCAGGCTGCTGGACGAGGCGGTGGCCGCGCGGCTGGTCGTCGCCGCGGGCGGCGGCCGGTTCGGCTTCACCCACGATCTGCTCCGCGAGGCCCTGCACGACGAGTTGGCCGAGGCCGAGGCGGCCCGGCTGCACGCGGCGGTGGTCCGGGCCGTGACCGGCGTCCCGGCGCTCGCCGGGCGGATGTCGCCGGCCGACCTGGCCAACCACGCCTGGCTGGCCGGCGCCGAACTGGACCCGGCCACGGCGGTCGACCTGCTGCTCGCGGCCGCGCGCGCCGCGGGCAACCGGATGGCGGCCGACGAGGCGCTGCGCCACCAGGTCCGGGCCTACCAGCGGGCCGCCGCCGACCAGCCGCGCAGGCGGTTCACGGTCGCGCTCGATGCCGGCCGGGGGTTGCACCACGCCGGCCGGCGGGAGGACGCGCTGCGGATCTTCGCCGAGGCGGCGGCGCTGGCCCGGGAGCTGGACGACGCCGAACTGCTGGCCCGCGCGGCGCTCACGGTGTACGGCGCCGAGGAGGGCCGCGACCGGCCGGAGCTGTGGGGCGCGCTGGTCGAGGAGGCGTATCGCACCCTGGTCGGCGAGCGGCCGGACGGCGACCGGTCACCGACGCGGCTGGCTCAGGACCTGGCCCTGCGGGTCATGCTGCTGGCCGAACGCAGCGGTGACGACGAGGCCCTGGAGTTCAGCCTGTGGGCCCGGCACAACGCGATCTGGGGCCCGGGCAGCGCGCCGGAGCGGGAGGCGGTCACGGCGGAACTGCTCAGCGTCGCCCGCCGGACCGGAGACCACGGGACCGAGTTCATCGCGGCGTCGCTGCGCTGGGTGGCGCTGCTGGAGCAGGGCGACCCCGGCTACCTCGACCAGTTCCACGAGCTCGTCGCCATCTCCGAACGGGGGGCGAGCGCCTGGTCCGAGGCGGGCGGCCAACTGGACCGGACCATCATCGCCACGCTCACCGGCCGGTTCAAGGAGGCCGAGGCGCTGCTCGACACGATCACCGGCACCTTCGGCCACGCCGAGGACGACCAGTTCGCCCACATGGTCGACCACGTCCGGTGGGCGCTGCTGCTGCGCTGGGGCCGGTTCGAGGACCTCGACGAGCAGCACCGCCGGCTCCTCGCCGGCCAGCATCCCTGTCCCCGGTTGCTGATGGCGCTCGCCGCGGTGCAGAGCGGCAACCGCGAGGTGGCCGTGCGGCACCTGGCTGACGTGACCGCGCGCGGCGTGCAGTACAGCCGGTTCGTCGCCCCGATCTGGGTGCGCTTCCTGGCCCAGACCGCGGCGGCCACCCGGGACCCGGCGCTGTGCGAGCGGGCCCGCGCCGAGCTCGCCCCGTACGCGGGTGAATGGGCGATCGCGTTGTACGGCTGCGACGTCGGCGGGCCGATGGTGCTCTGGTCGGCGGTGGTCGACGCCGCCCAGCAACGCTGGGACGAGGCGATCGACGGGTTCACCGCCGCCGCCGAGTCCGCCGACCGCCTGCAGGCCCGGCCCTGGGCGGTCGAGGCCCGGGGGCACCTGGCCGAGGCGCTGCTCGCCCGAGGCCGGCCGGGCGACGCCGAGGCCGCCGCCCGGCTGCGGCGCGAGGTGGAGCGGGAGGCGGCCGAGCTCGGCCTGCTCCAGCCACCGGCACCGGCCACTGTGGACGGTGCGGAACCGGTGAACGAGTTCCGGTTCACCGGTGAGGTGTGGACGCTGACCATGTCCGGCCGCACGATCCACCTGCCGGACGCCAAGGGGTTGCGCGACATCCACCTGCTGCTCGGCAGCCCGGACACCGACGTCCCGGCCGTCGAGCTGCTCGCCCTGGACGGCGGCCGGTTGGCGGTCGCCGCCAGGCGCTTCGCCGGGGACGCCGTGCTCGACGAGCAGGCCAAGATCAGTTACCGGCGCCGGCTGTCCACGCTGGACGAGGAGATCGACCGGGCCGCCGTGCTCGGCGACGACCGGCGGGCCGCCGAGCTGGATCGCGAGCGCGCGGCCCTGCTCGACGAGCTACGCGCGGCCGCCGGCCTGGCCGGCCGCACCCGCCGGCTCGGCGACGAGACCGAGCGCGCCCGCAAGGCCGTCACCGCCCGGATCAGGGACACCCTGCGCAAGCTCGACGAACGCCATCCGGAGCTGGCCGAGCACCTGCGGGCCACCATCTCGACCGGGCTGACCTGCCGCTACCAGCCCCGGAACGCGGTGAGCTGGGTGCGCTGAACCGCCCCGTCCGGGTGGGACGGGGCGGTCGCGCGTCGAGTCACTTCCGGTTGTACAGCCGCATGGTGAGCGTTCCGAAGATCACCACGAAGGCGACGGCCCAGCCGAGCGTCCAGGCGATGTCGGCGGCGGGCCAGCTGCCGTGCATCAGCTCGCGCACCCCGGAGGCCAGCCGGGTGATCGGGTTGTGGTTCACCGCGGTCTCCAGCCACCCCGGCATGGTGCTCGGGTCGACGAAGATGTCGCTGAGGAAGGTCACCGGGAAGATCACCATCATGCTGACCCCCATGACCGCCTTCTCGGAGCGCATGAGCAACCCGAACATGGTCCAGATCCAGGAGAACGCGAAGGAGAACACCACCAGCAGCGCAACGCCGGCCAGCACCCCGGTCACCCCGCCACCCGGCCGGAAGCCCATGATCAGGCCGACGGTCAGCATGACCGCCGAGGCGATCACGTAGCGGAACAGGTCGCCGAACAGGTAGCCGACCATCGGCGCGGGCCGCCAGATCGGCAGCGTGCGGAACCGGTCGAAGACGCCCTTCTGGATGTCGGTGTTGACCGCCACCCCGGTGTACATCGTGATCATCACGACGCTCATCACCAGGATTCCGGGCAGCAGGTACTGCAGGTACTCGGTGACCGATCCGGCCAGCGCGCCGCCGAACAGGTACGTGTACATCAGCACCATCATGATCGGGAACGCGGTGACGTCGAACAGCTGCTCCGGCACGTGCTTGATCTTCAGCACGGCCCGCCAGCCGAAGCTCAGCGCGGCGGACAGCGCGCTCGGTCGCGGCGGCCGGTCGGTGTCGAGGAGCACCCGGGCCAGTTCCTCGGCGGAGACCGGGGCCAACTCCTCGGTGCGGGTCTCGGTAACCGTGCTCATGCCGGTACCCCCTTACGGTCGGTCAGGGCCAGGAAGACCTCGTCCAGGCTGGGCTGGCCGAGGGAGAAGTTGTCGACGGTGATGCCGGCCTCGGCCAGTTCGCGCAGCGCCCGGGAAGCCTGGGCGGCGGCGCCGTGGCCGTTGTCGTCCGAGCCCACCCGGACGGTCAGGGCTACCGGGTCGGGATCGAGCTGCACCTGGGCTTCCAGGCAGCCGGCCAGCAGCCGCTCGGCGTCCGGGCGCTGCCACGGGTCGCGCAGCCGCACGTGCACCGAACCCGCGCCGACCGAGGCCTTCAGCTCGCCCTTGGTGCCCTCGGCGATGACCTTGCCGTGGTCGATCACCGCGATCCGCTCGGCCAGGTGGTCGGCCTCGTCCAGGTACTGGGTGGTCAGCAGCACCGTCGTGCCCTGGCTCACCACGGCCCGGACGATGTCCCACACCTGGTTGCGGCTGCGCGGATCCAGCCCGGTGGTCGGCTCGTCGAGGAACAGCAGGTCCGGGGTGTTCAGGATGCTGGCCGCGATGTCGATGCGCCGCCGCATGCCGCCCGAGTAGTTCTTCACCTGCTTGTCGGCGGCATCGGTCAGGCCGAAAGCCTCGAGCAGCTGCGCGGCCCGTTGCCGGGCCCTGGGCTTTCGATGGCCGAGCAGCCGGCCGAGCAGCACCAGGTTCTCGGTGCCGGTCAGGTCCTCGTCCACCGAGGCGTACTGCCCGGTCAGGCTGACCCGCTGGCGCACCGCGTCCGCCTCGTGCAGCACGTCGTGGCCGAACACCCGGGCCTCGCCGCCGTCCGGCCGCAGCAGCGTGGCAGCATCCGGACGGCGGTGGTCTTGCCGGCGCCGTTCGGCCCGAGCACCCCGTACACCGTGCCGGCCCGCACCGCCAGGTCGATCCCGTCCACGGCCCGGGTCGCCCCGAACGTCTTCACCAGGCCGGATGTCTCGATCGCCAGATCGTCGCTCATCGTCGGTTCCCTTCTATGACAGGTAGGGCCGCGCGTTGCGCAGCGCGTGCCCCCACCAGGTGAGCTGGTCGAGCAGGGTCGACGCCGCCCGGTCGGCCCGGTCCGGGTCGGCCGGCGTTCCGCCGGCGTCGAACCCGCCGTCCATCAGGTCGAACCCCACTCTGTTGCGCACGGTCGCCGCGTGCAGCTCGGTGAACACCGAACGCAGCTGCTCGACCGCGTAAACCCCGTCGGACCCGCACCCGTAGGAGACGAACCCGACCGCCTTGCCCTGCCACTCGTCGTACCCGAGGTCGATCGCCTGCTTGAGCGAGGCCGGGAAACTGCGGTTGTACTCCGGCGTCACCACCACGAACGCGTCCGCCCGCCCGATCCGCTCGGTGAACGCGCGTACCTGCGCCGTCGCCGTGTTCGGATACCGCGCCGGCAGATCGAACCCCGCGAGGTCGACCACGTCGACCGTGAGGCCGGCCCGCGACCCCGCGAGGCCGCTGAACCACCGCCCGACAGCCTCGCCGACCCGGCCCTCCCGGGTACTACCAATGATCACCGCGACCAACAGCGGCGCTGTGCACCCCATCGCGGCCTCCTCTCGGCTCCCACCCCGAAAGCGCGAGTTCCCGGCCGCCCGCCGCTAGATCCGATCTAGCGGCCGCGCGGCCACGCCAGAGCGCACATCGTCGCACTCGTTCCCGCCGCGCACGCGAGAGCCGGATGGCACGACGGCCATCCGGCTCCGCTCCCACCCCGTGCGCTCAGACCCGGCGGAACCACTCCTGCTTGTCGTAGTCCGGCCGGTTCGGGTCGGTGAAGTCGGTTCGCCAGTACACCCACAGTTGCCCGGGCCGGTACTGCGACATCTTCGCGTACACGTGCCGCTTGGCGAACCCCTGATCGTAGAAACCGTGGATATGACCGGACGACATCCGGAAATCGGACTTGCTCCAGCCCCAGTCGCAGTTCGTCGGCGAACACTTCCCGAACACCCGCATCGTCCAACCCGCGTCGTGCGTCACGCTGCAGATGTTTCCATTGCACACCGTGACCGGCTGGCAGTCTCGAAGCTCAATTCGCGCGATCCCGGTGGCGTTCGGATCGGTGTTGACCCAGTCCCCGTGCTCCACCGCGTGCCCGACGCAGATCTTTGCCGAATCCTGTTGCCCACTAACAGAAATCGCGCCCGGAACCGGTGCGGTCTCGCCCGGAACCGGCGCGGCCTGCGCTGCGGCAGCACCCGGCAGGACGACCACCGCGGCCACCATCAGGCCAGCCGAGAACCCCAAGAATCCCCGTCTAATTCTCCGGTTGATGTAATGTGCCATGGCGAGCCCCCTGGCTGCTGGGCGAATGACAATTTTATGGAAACGAGCGGCGGAATTCCCCGTCTCGCAAGCAGCATAGGGCGCGCCGCCGAACCGCCGCGAGGCATGCCACTCCAACGGGTAATACTGACGTTTCTCGACGCTTGTCCCGGTGGTGCCGGCCGGTCGGGGGATACTGCGGGCATGCCAGCCACCCGGTGCCTGATGTGCACCCATGACCTTGACGACCATGACAGGCATGTGCGGTTCACCCTGCCGCAGCCGGTGCTGGACGGGTTCGGCACCGAACTGCCGCCGGACTCCTGGCTGAGCCATGACACCCCGGGTGCGTCGGTGATGATGCAGGTCCCGTCCGTGGGGGCGTTCGTCCGGGCGCTGCTGCCGATCAGGATGACCGGCGGGCACACCCTGACCTACGGGCTGTGGTTGGCCGTCGACCCGGGCGAACTGCACCGCATCTTCGGCGTGTGGTGGGAGCCCGAGTACGTCGACCTTCGCTTCACCGGCTGGCTGGCCAACCCGGTGCCGCCCTGGGGGATGCTCACCACGCTGGTCGACGCGGTGGTGCGCGATCCCGAGCACACGCCCTACTGCGATCGGTCGCCCGACCCGGTGCTGAGCCGCGTGCTCACCGAGGAGTGGCAGCACACCGACGTGCTCGGCGCCCTCGGCTGAGTCAGCGCTACCCGCTCTTGGCGAGCCGATCCAGGGCCGGGCCGCTCACCCGGATGACCGTCCACTCGTCCATCGGTACGGCACCAAGGGTTTTGTAGAACCCGATGGCCGGTTCGTTCCAGTCCAGTACCCACCACTGCAGGCGGGTGTAGCCCTGTTGGACGCATTCCTCGGCCAGGGCGGCGAGAAGCGCCTTACCCAAGCCGGAGCCGCGCGCGGAGGGGCGAACGTAGAGGTCCTCGAGGTACACGCCGTGCACGCCGTCCCAGGTGGAGAAGTTCAAGAACCACAGGGCGCAGCCGACCACCTCACCGTCGAGTTCGGCGACGTGGGCGAAGACGGCGGGGGTGGGGCCGAACAGGGCGCGGCGCAGTTGGTCGGGGGTGACGTGGCATTCGCGCGGGGCGCGTTCGTATTCGGCGAGTTCGTGGATGAGCTTGACCAGAACGTCCACATCGGGTTCCCGGGCACGGCGGATTCGTTGGTCTGGCAAGAGGTTCTCCTAGAAACCGATGGGAGGCACGTTGAGCCGGACGATCTGGGGTTCGCCGCGCTCGTCGCCGAGGACGGCGATGCCGCCGGGCTCCAGTCCGAAGTGGACGCCGAAGCCGGCGGGCCGGCCGATCCAGGTGGCGAGTAGGACGCGGCTGAAGTGTCCGTGGCCCACCAGGATCACGTCGCCGGTGGACCGGGCGGCCCGGGCGCGATCGACCACACCCGCGGCTCGGGCGCCGACCTCGGCGGCGGTTTCGCCGCCGGGAACGGGGTGGGTCCACACCCGCCAGCCGGGGACCCGTTCGCGGATCTCGGGAGTGGTCAGGCCCTCGTACTCGCCGTAGTCCCACTCGGCGAGGGCCTCGGTGACCTCGGTGACGGTCAGGCCGGCCAGTTCCGCCGTGCGCAACGCCCGGGTGCGCGGGCTGGACAGCACCAGGGCCGGGGGCTCGGTGCTGCCGCGCATCTCGCGCAGCAGTTTTCCGGCCAGCCGGGCCCGCCGCTCGCCGTCCGCGGTGAGCGGGACGTCGGTCCGGCCGGTGTGCTGGCCGCTCACCGTCCATTCGGTCTGGCCGTGCCGCAGCAGGTACACCGCATGGGTGGCCACCGGGTTCCTCCGATCTAGCTAAGCTACCGCTTAGTAGCTAAGCTGCCTACCGTGCAGACCATCGAGCGGACTCCGCCGTCGACGACCTTCGCGCTGTGGCAGAGGCTAGCCGCCCGGCCCCTGGGCAACCGGCTGTTCTCGCTGGCTTCGTGGCTGAGGGTGCCGTACTTCCGCACCGTCCTGCCCACCGTGGTGACCATGCGGCCGGGCCTGGCAGAGGTACGCGCACCGCTGTGGTGGGGCGTGCACAACCACCTGCGCACGTTCCACGCCATCGCCATGTGCAACCTGGCTGAGTACGCGATGGGCATGCTGGCCGAGGCGACCGTGCCGGCCACGCACCGCTGGATTCCCCGGCATATGAGCGTGGACTACCTGGCCAAGGCCAAAACCGGCCTGCGGGCCGTCGCCGAGGTCCAGCCGGTGCCGGAGTTCGGCCCGGACGCGGTCGACCTGCCGGTGCCGGTGCTGATCTACGACAGCGCCGGGCGGGTGGTGGTCCAGGCGGTGATCACGATCAAGGTGTCCCCGAAGGTCTAACCGGCCAGGAGCGCGGCCACCAGCAGCCCGGTCGCCAGCGTCGAGGCCACGGCCCGGATGTGGTTGCCGGCCGTCCATTCGCGCAGGTAGCGGGTCCAGTACTCGGCCGCCTCGGCCGTGTTCGGGTCGAGCGCGAGCAGCGCGTTGTTGCGCGGCACGTGGAAAACGCCGGTCAGCAGGATCGCGCCGAGCAGGTAGGCCAGGCCACCGAGGATCAGGAAGATCGCCGCCGGCTGGCCCCAACGCAGGACGCCGAACACGACCAGCACCGCACAGAGCAGGGCGGTGCCGAACAGTTGGATCATGAACACCGGGGTGACGGCGGTGATGTTGATCGACTGCATGGCCGCGATGCCCTGCGGGGCGGGCAGCCGGCGCAGGCCGGGCATCACGAACGAGGAGAAGGCGAAGAAGACGCCTGCGCCCAGCCCGCAGCCCAGCGTCGCGGCGATGGTCAGGGTCAACACGAGGCGATCGCTCATGGTGCCATTCAATGCGGTAGGCACTGAGACGATCCATAGTTCAGCGGCTCGATCTGATACGCGAGCGTCTAGGCTGGCGTCGTGGACGCGCTTGCTGGCCTGCTCGACGGACCCCGGGCGCGCAACGCGTTCCTGCTCCGGGCGGTGCTCGCGCCGCCGTGGTCGCTGCGGATCCAGGACGAGGCGCCGCTGTCGCTGATCGCGCTGGTCAGCGGGGAGGCATGGATCCTGCCGGGCGACGGGCGGAGCGTGCCGCTGCGGCCCGGCGACGTCGCGGTGGTGCGCGGGCCGGAGCCGTACGTGGTGGCTGGTGACCCGGGCACCGAGCCGCAGATCATCATCCATCCCGGGCAGCGCTGTGAGACCCCGGACGGCCGGTCGCTGTACCAGGAGATGGATCTCGGCGTGCGGACCTGGGGCAACGACCCGGACGGCGGGACCGTGATGCTGGTCGGCTCCTACCATCTCGACGGCGAGGTCAGCCACCGGTTGCTGCGTGCGCTGCCGGCGTTGCTCGTGCTGGACGGGCAGGACTGGGACGGCTCCCTGATCGCGTTGCTGGCCGAGGAGATCGGGCGCGACGAGCCGGGGCAGGAGGTGATCCTGGACCGCCTGCTGGACCTGCTGTTGATCACTACGTTGCGCACCTGGTTCGCCCGGCCGGACGCCGGCGCGCCGGCCTGGTACCGCGCGCAGGGCGACCCGGTCGTCGGGCGGGCGTTGCGACTGCTGCACCACAACCCCGCGCACCCGTGGACGATCGCCGCGCTGGCCGCGGCGACGGGGGTCTCCCGGGCCACCCTCGCCCGGCGGTTCACCGAGTTGGTCGGCGAGCCGCCGATGAGCTTCCTGGCCGGGTGGCGGCTGGCCCTGGCGGCGGACATGCTGCGAGCGACCGACGCCACCGTCGGCGCGGTCGCCACGCAGGTGGGTTATGGCAGCCCGTTCGCCCTCAGCGTCGCCTTCAAGCGGGTGCACGGGCAGAGCCCCGGGCATTATCGCGCCCGGTTCCTCAACTAGATGGTTGACAAAGCAGGTCAGGGACTCCTATGGTCTGCTTATTCAACCAAATGGTTTACAACGCGGGAGGCGAGATGACCGAGGACCGGCTTTCCCGGGTCTTCGCGGCCCTCGCCGATCCCACCCGGCGCGACATCGTGGCCCGGCTCGCTGTCGGCGACGCCACCGTCGGGCAGCTCGCCGCGCCGTACGACGTGTCGATCCAGGCGATCTCCAAGCACCTCAAGGTGCTTGAGGAGGCCGGGCTGGTCAGCCGGGGCCGGGACGCCCAGCGGCGGCCGTGCCACCTCGAGGCGGACATGTTCGAGCTGATGACCGCCTGGATCGACCGATACCGGCGGGCCGCCGAGGAGCGCTACCAGCGCCTCGATGCCCTGCTCGCCGACCTTGCCGACGCTGACAATGAGAAGGGAAAACAACCATGAGCACGTCCACCCGCAACCAGACGACCATCGAGGCCGACCCCAACCTGCCGACCATCCGGATCACCCGCGAGTTCGACGCGCCGCGCGAGCGGGTCTACCGCGCCCACATCGAGCCGGAGCTGGTCGCCAAGTGGATGGGGCCGCGGTCCGTCGACATGCGGATCGACCACTGGGACGCGCGGACCGGGGGAAGCTGGCGCTACGTCGCCCTTCAGGACGGTGCGGAGATCGCCAAGTTCTACGGCTCGTTCCACGAGGTCCGGCCGAGCGAGCGCCTGGTCCAGACCTTTACCTTCGACGGCGCCCCGGACGGCGTCAGCCTGGAGACGGCGACGTTCGAGGACCTCGGCAACGGCCGCACCCGGGTCGTCGGCCTGTCCGTCGTGGACACGATGGAGATCCGCGACGCCATCCTGGCCAGCGGCATGGAAACCGGCGTCATCGAAGGCTACGAAAAGCTCGACGCCCTGCTGGCCGAGTAGAACCGAAGCGCGGCGCGGGGGGCGGCCCTTCGGGCCGCCCCCCCGCCGCGCCTTTGGCGGTTCACCACCGGCCGGTCTCGTCCGCTACGGGAATCGGCTTGCCTGAGCGGATAGCCTCGGCCATTCGCCGTTCCCGGGCGGCCCAGTAAAGCGCTTCGTGATGATGCCCTCGATCGACCTCGGCGATCCGGTCATATACGGCAGCGCTTCGCAGATGGTAAGTGAGCCACGCGGATGCTGCGGCGCTCTCTCCCGGGCTCAGCTGGACCAGCGCATCGTGCGCTTCGATGAGTGTTCTGGTGTGGTTGGCCTGCTGCCAGCTCACGGTCATGGTCACGTCCCTCCAGCATGACCATCGGCCGTAAGCTGGAAAGACAAGACCGCATGAATGGCTCACGCATGTTATGCGCATTTGCGAGAGGTTCGGCGCAGTGGAAACGTTCGGCCAGGCTTTGAAGGCGCTCAGGGTCGCGGCTGGGCTGAGCCAGACAGAGTTGGCGCGGGCGGCGCTGTGGAGTCAGAGCCAGGTGAGTCGGGCGGAGAACGATCAGTTCCGCCCCGCTGAGGCAATCGTCGATCGGATCGATGTTCTGCTGGACGCGCGCGGACGGTTGGTGTCGGCGTTTCGCCGGGTGCGTGAGCCGGGGCGGGATGGCTGGGAAATCAGGGAGTTCATGCGGCACACGCACCGCACGGACGTGGGAAAGGAGACGATCGAGCAGCTCGAGACCGCTACCGAGCAATTGTGCTGCGAATATGCCTGGCGGGATGTCGAGGAGCTGCGTGATGACGCCCGTGAATTGTTGCGCTATGTCGGGCGGCTGGTCGACGGGCCGTGCACCTTGGGCGAGCATCGTGATCTGCTGGTGCTCGCCGGCTGGCTGACATTGCTGATCGGATGCCTGGAATACGACCTCGGGCGCGTCGGGCCGGCTGACCACGCGCGGGTGGCGGCGCGCAGCCTCGGGCGGGAGACCGGGCACGGCGAGATCGTCGCGTGGTCTTTCGAGCTGAGCGCCTGGTTCTCGCTGACGCACGGCCGGCTGAGGTCGGTGAGCGAATACACCGCCGCCGGTTCCGATGCGGCGCCCAACTCCTCGGTCGTGGTTCAGCTCGCCGCCCAGTCGGCCAAGGCCCACGCCCGCATGGGTCTGCGCGGCGAGGTGGATCAGATCCTCGACCGCGGGTTCCGGCTGCTGGCCAGGCACGAGCACCCGACCCGCCCGGAGAACCACTTCGTCATCGACCCGACCAAGTGGGACTTCTACGCGATGGACTGCTACCGGCTGCTCGGGGATGACCGGCGCGCCGCGGAACACGCCCACGAGGTGATCAGCCTGTCCCGGCGCCCGGATGGCGGCGAACGCAGTCCCATGCGGGCGACCGAGGCGCGGTTCACGCTCGCCGTGACCGCCCTGCGCGCCGGCGACCTCGAAGCCGCGGCGGCGTGGACCAGGGCCGCACTCGACCAGCCGCGCCGGTCCGTCGCGCCGCTGTCCATGAT
>NZ_DASTBH010000533.1:0-9164 GCF_035712165.1 Actinophytocola sp.
GTCCCAACAGCTGGCGCAGCCCTCCCAGCAACTCCCGCAGCCCTCCCAGCAACTGCCCCGGCCCACCCAGCAGCCCTCCCAGCAGCTGCCGCAGCCGTCCCAGCAGCTGCCCCGGCCGGGTATCGCGGCTCCGGTGCCACCGAACCGGCCGGCACAGCCGCCGCGGTCACCCCGGCCCGGTCCGCCGCCGCAGTCCATGCCCTCCGGCGCGTTCCCGATGAGCGGTGGCCCGATGGCGCCGCACGGCACCGGGTACATGCCGGCCCCGCCACCGCCGGTCCGCCCGCCGGAGGCGGGGCTGACCGAGCAGATGCCCCGGGTGCCCCCGGCGCCGCCCGCGGCCCCCCGCAACGCGACCGGGACGCACCAGGTTCCGACGTTCCCGCCGGCGCCCACCGGCTTCGGGCCGTCCGGCGGCGCGCCGCCGGCCGAGGACTTCACCGAGCTCGCGCCGGGCGAGGACCAGCCGGCCGACGACTACGAGGACTACCCGGACGGTCCGGAGTTCGGCGGGCCGGACGACTATCCCGACGACGACCTCGGCGAGGACGACGACCTCGACGAGCGGGCCCCGTCGGCGGGCCGGGAATGGCTGATCATGGTGGCCCAGGTCGCGCTCAGCGTGGTCGGCGGCGCCGCGGTCTGGCTCGGGTTCAATTGGTTGTGGGGCCGCTACCCGCAGGCCGCGCTGGGGGCCGCGGTCGTGGTGATCATCGGGCTGGTCTGGATCGTGCGCAAGATCCGCCGGGCCGACGACATGCAGACCACCCTGCTGGCCATCCTCGTCGGACTGTTCGTGACCGTCTCTCCCGCTGCGCTCCTGCTGTTGAGCAAGTAGCCGTGACACCGGTCGGCCTGTCAACGGCGTCGGTGTGGCCGCAGACCGCGGCCGCGGCCTTCCTGC
Source organism: Actinophytocola sp. (assembly GCF_035712165.1). GTDB lineage: Bacteria > Actinomycetota > Actinomycetes > Mycobacteriales > Pseudonocardiaceae > DASYTH01. The sequence goes on from NZ_DASTBH010000533.1 coordinate 905, forward strand.
TGGCCGCCGAGCTCGGCTACGACGGGCTCGAGGTCATGGTGTGGGCCGACCCGATGAGCCAGGACGTGGCGGCGCTGCGCCGGGCGTCCCGCGCGCACCGGGTGCCGGTGCTGTCCGTGCACGCCCCGTGCCTGCTGATCACCCAGCGGGTCTGGTCGCCGGACCCGGAGGTCCGGTTGCGCCGCTCCGTGCAGGCCGCGCAGGAGCTCGGCGCCCGCACCGTGGTCACCCATCCGCCGTTTCGCTGGCAGCGGCGCTACGCCGACCGGTTCGCCGAGCTGATAGACGAGCTGGAGGACGACTCCGGGATCGCCGTCGCGGTGGAGAACATGTTTCCGGTGCGCCGGTTCGGCGGGGCCATGGAGATGTCGGCGTTCCGGCCGTCGATCGACCCGACCGACGTCGGTCACCGGCACTACACGCTGGACCTGTCGCACACCTCCGCGGCCGGGGTCGACGCGCTGGAGCTGGCCAAGCGGATGGGTGACGGGTTGTGCCATGTGCACCTGGCCGACGGCGGCGGGTTGCCCCGGGACGAGCACCTGGTGCCGGGTCGCGGTACCCAGCCGTGCGCGGAGCTGTGCGAGGAGCTGGTCCGCACCGGGTTCACCGGCCAGGTCGTGCTGGAGATCAACACGCGCCGGGTGCGGCATCCGGCGCAGCGGGCGAAGGACCTCGCCGAAGCCCTGCTGTTCGCGCGGCTCCACCTCGGACAATGACCCAGGAGGCCCGTACAGTCTCGGGCGTGAACCCGTTGCGCTCGCTGATTCTGGCCGCCGCCGGAAACCACACCATCCGCCGGGTCGTCGCCGGCGCGCCGGTGAGCCGGGACGTGGTGCGCCGCTTCGTCGCCGGTGAGACGACCGCGGACGCGGTGGCGGTGACCAGCAAGCTGGTCGCCTCCGGGCTGACCGTGACGCTGGACTATCTCGGCGAGGACACCACCGACGCGGCCCTGGCCGAGCAGACCGTGCACGCCTACCTGGAGCTGCTGGACGCGCTGGAGGCGCAGGGCCTCGCCGAGCGGGCCGAGGTCAGCGTGAAGCTCTCGGCCGTCGGTCAGCTGCTCGACGAGCGGCTCGCGCTGGAGAACGCCGGCCGGATCTGCGCCGCGGCGCAGCGCTGCGGCACCACGGTCACGCTGGACATGGAGGACCACACCACGACCGACTCGACCCTGCGGGTGCTGGCGCAGCTGCGGGAGAGCTGGCCGTGGGTGGGGGCGGTGCTGCAGGCCTACCTGCGCCGCACCCGGGACGACTGCGCGCGGCTGTCCGGTCCGGGCTCCCGGGTGCGGCTGTGCAAGGGCGCCTACGCCGAGCCGCCGGACGTGGCGTTCGCCGACGCGCACGAGGTGGACCTGAGCTACGTGCGGTGCGCCCTGGCCCTGCTGTCCGGGGACGGCTACCCGATGTTCGCCACGCACGACCCTCGGCTGGTGCGCCTGATCGGCGAGCGGGCCGCGGCGTTCGAGCACAAGCCGGGCAGCTTCGAGTTCCAGATGCTCTACGGGGTCCGGCCGGAGGAACAGCTGCGGCTCGCCCAGCTCGGGCACACCGTGCGGGTCTACGTACCATACGGGGGCGAATGGTATGGCTACCTGATGCGCCGGCTCGCGGAGCGCCCGTCCAACACGGGCTTCTTCCTGCGTTCCCTGGCCACGCGGGGATGACCGCCGAAACCCAGTTCGACAACTGACGCGACATGGCAGGGTAAGGATCATGAGCAGTGTTGCGGGCCAGGGGGACGCACGCACGGGTACCACCGCCGGCCCGTTCGCCCTCGCGTCCCGGGTTCGCCCACTCGGTGACGGCACCTTCACCGCGGAGTTGCCCGGGGCGTGGACGGTGCGCGGGCGGCCGCACGGCGGCTTCCTGATGGCGCTGCTGGCCAGGACCGCGATGGCGGCCCACAGCGGCGGCTCCGGCGCCCCGCTGGTGGATCCGCTCGCGGTCAGCGCGCAGTTCCTCAACCCGCCCAGCGTCGGGCCGGTCCTGCTGCGCACCGAGGTCCGCAAGGCCGGCCGGCAGGCCACGGTGGTGTCGGTGCACCTGGAGCAACGCGGCAAGACCTGCGTCGAGGGAGTGGTGACCACCGGGCGCTTACCCCGGGAGCGGGCGGCCTGGGCGGATCTGCCCAACGTGTCCGCGGAGCCTCCCGGCAACGCGGTCGAGGTCGCCTCGCTCCCGCTGGCATCGGTGTTCAAGCTGACCACCGCCTGCGACATCCGGCTCGACCCCAACGGCGCCGGGTTCCTGCACGGCCATGTCGGTGACCCGCTGCGGCTGCGGCTGTGGGTGCGGCCGAGGGCGGAGCCGGTCGACCCGCTGTTCGCGCTGGTGGCCGGGGACATCAACATGCCGCTGACGTTCAACCTCGGCCGGTTCGGCTGGACCCCCACCGTGCAGATGACCGCCCTGCTGCGGTCCCGCCCGTCCCCCGGCTGGCTGCGGGTGCTCGTCGAGTCCAAAGCCGTGCACGGCCCCTGGTTCGACTCCGACGCGACGGTCATCGACGCGACTGGACGACTGATCGCCCAGGCGCGCCAGCTCGCCCTGTCCGCGATCGGGTAGTGCTACCTGGCAGGCTGGCGGCATGACTGGGTCTACGGGGCGTCCCACCATCGCGGTGCTGGGCGCCGGGAAGATCGGCGAGGCGTTGCTGTCCGGGTTGCTCGGCGGTGGCCGCCGGGTGGACGAGCTGATGTTCACCGAGCGGCACATCGAGCGCGCCAAGGAACTGACCACGCGGTACGGGATCCGGGCGGTGGACATCGCGGTCGCCGCGCAGGAGGCCGACGTCCTGGTCGTCGCCGTCAAGCCGCAGGACATCGAGCCGCTGCTGGACGAACTGGCCCCGCTCATCGGCCCGTCGAGCCTGGTGGTGTCGCTGTGCGCGGGCCTGCCGACCGCGCTGTACGAGCGGCGGCTGCCGGCCGGGGTGCCGGTGGTGCGGGTCATGCCCAACACGCCCGCGGTGGTCGGGCAGGCGATGAGCGCGATCTCCCCGGGCGGGCACGCCGGACCCGAGCACCTGGACATCGTGGAGAGCGTGCTGTCCGCGGTGGGCAAGGTGGTCCGGGTCCCGGAGTCCCAGCAGGACGCCGTGACCGCGCTGTCCGGCTCCGGGCCGGCGTACTTCTTCTACCTGGTCGAAGCGATGATCGACGCGGGCATCCTGCTCGGCCTGCCGCGCACGGTGGCCGAGAAGCTGATCATCCAGTCGGCGGTCGGCGCGGCGACCATGCTGGCCGAGACCGGGGAGCACCCGGTGACCCTGCGCGAGGCGGTCACCTCGCCGGCCGGCACCACGATCATGGCCATTCGGGAGCTGGAGAAACACGGCGTCCGGGCCGCCCTGCTGGCCGCGATCGAGGCTGCCCGGGACCGCTCCGAGGAGCTGGGCCGCGCCCACAAGCTCGATTAGGTCTTGGGCCGACCAACGCAACCTCAGGGGCACCGTGACGGCAGCCAGCCACCATCCACCGGCTTACGCGTGATGTCGCTGCCGGCGCGACCACCGCCCAAATTTCGGAGAGGCGGATCCGTCGCATCAGTCACAGGTGTCACGCTACTCTCTGGAGAAGCACGTGAGTGTCGGTTCCGCCGGTGGGGAAGCCGCGCGGCGCGACACGTGGCAAAGGACGCGGTGAGCTCATGCCGGCTAAGAAGCAGGACCCGGAGCCCCAGGGAGTTGCCCAGGTGCAGTTCCTGACCGTGGCCGAGGTGGCCACGATGATGAGAGTGTCCAAGATGACGGTGTACCGGTTGGTGCACAACGGCGAACTACCCGCGGTGCGTGTCGGCAAGTCCTTCCGCGTGCCGGAGAAGGCCGTGCACAGCTACCTCGAGGGCGCCTACTTCGACGCCGGCTGAACGGCGCTCGGAGTGGCCAGGTAACCTTGACGTTCGTTGTGCCTGGTGCCATCGCACGCCTTGCTGCCTCGTCGGTTGAGTGGTCGTGGCTGCACCGGAGCGCCAAGAGCCGTACGACCACAGACGAAGCGAAGGATCCGCATGGGTTCGGTCATCAAGAAGCGCCGCAAGCGCATGTCGAAGAAGAAGCACCGCAAGTTGCTGCGCAAGACGCGGGTGCAGCGTCGCAAGCTGAAGAAGTAGGGGTTAAGTCCGTGTTGCCCACCTCAGCGGAAGCGCTGAGGTGGGTTAGAGTCGGGTGCCCCAAGCGGTTGCAGACAACCTAGGAAGTCATGACGCCCAACGTCGTCCTCGTCACCGGCGTTGGCGGCTATCTCGGTGGCAACCTGGCCGCACGGCTCGCTGCCAACCCGGATATCGAGCGGGTGATCGGCGTGGACACCGCGCCGCCGCCACGCGACCTCCTGCGCCGAATGGGCCGGGCGGAGTTCGTCCGCGCCGACATTCGCAACCCCCTGATCGCGAAGGTCATCTCCGCCGGCCAGGTGGACACCGTGGTGCACGCCTCGACCACGGCCAGCCCGCCGGGGCCGTCCGGCCGCACGCTGATCAAGGAAATGAACGTGATCGGCACCATGCAGCTGCTGGCGGCGTGCCAGCGCTCCCGCACGGTGCGCAAGCTGGTGGTGAAGTCCACCGCGGCGGTCTACGGCGCGAGCTCCCGCTCGCCCGCGGTGTTCGCCGAGGAGGACACGCCGCGGGATCTGCCGTCCAGCGGGTACGCCCGGGACGCTGTCGAGGTCGAGGGCTACGTCCGCGGCTTCGCCCGGCGCCGGCCGGACGTGCTGGTCACCACGCTGCGACTGGTCAACCTGATCGGGCCGCGGGTGGACACGGTGCTCACCCGGTACTTCGCCCTGCCGGTGGTCCCCACCGTGCTGGGCTTCGACGCCCGGATGCAGCTGCTGCACAGCGACGACGCGCTGGCCGTGCTGGACCGGGCCACCGTCAACGACCTGCCGGGCGTGTTCAACGCGGGCGGCGACGGGGTGCTGATGCTCTCCCAGGCCATCCGCCGGGCCGGCCGGCTGGCGCTGCCGTTGCTGCGTCAGTCGATCCCGACCATGGCCGGCCTGTTCCGGGGCACCCGGCTGGTCAACTTCTCGCCGGACCAGGTCCGGTACCTCAACTACGGCCGGGTGGTCGACACCACTCGGCTGAAGACCGTTTTCGGGTTCACACCGCAGTGGACCACGTCGGAGGCGTTCGACGACTACGTGCACGGCAGCGGCCTGCGACCGCTGCTGGACGGCGACCGCCTCGCGGCGCTGGAGCGGCGGCTCGCGGCCGCCGGCCGGCGCTGACTCCCTCAGCGTTGAGCCCCATTGGCGAACTGCGGATTTGGAAGGTAGTGCGGCATGCAGCAAGCCCGGGTGATCCCGCTTTCGCGTGCGGAACGGCATCGGGGCGGTGGTCCGGCCCGGCCGGTCGCCGAGGCCGGGCCGCTGGTGGAGCCGACCCCGCTGCATCCGCCGCGGGAGCAGGCCACCCCGGACGGTCTGACCGGCGCGCTGGCCGGCGCGGTCGGCTTCCTGCGCAGGCGCCTGGCCGGTGACTACCCGATCGACGAGTTCGGCTTCGACCCCGAACTGACCGACGCGGTGCTGCTGCCGCCGCTGCGGCTGCTGGCCCGGCGGTGGTTCCGGATGGAGGTGAGCGGGGTCGAGCACCTGCCCGCCGACGGCGCCGCGCTGGTGGTGTGCAACCACTCCGGCACGCTGCCGCTGGACGCGGTGATGACCGCGGTGGCGGTGCGCGATCACCATCCGGGCGGGCGGCACCTGCGGATGCTCGGGGCGGACCTGGTGTTCCAGACCCCGCTGCTGGGCGCGCTGGCCCGCAAGTCCGGCCAGACGCTGGCCTGCAACCCCGACGCCGAGCGGCTGCTGCGCGCCGGGGAGTTGGTCGGGGTGTGGCCGGAGGGATTCAAGGGCATCGGCAAACCGTTCCGGGACCGGTACAAGCTGCAGCGGTTCGGGCGGGGCGGGTTCGTCTCGGCGGCGATCCGCACCGGTGTGCCGATCATCCCGTGCTCGATCGTCGGCGCCGAGGAGATCTACCCCAAGGTCGCCGACCTGCGCCCGCTGGCCCGCCTGCTCGGCCTGCCCTACTTCCCCGTCACGCCCTTCTTCCCGCTGTTCGGTCCACTCGGCATGATCCCGCTGCCGTCCAAGTGGCACATCGAGTTCGGCGAGCCGATCTCCACCGCCGGCCACCGCGGCGCCGAGGACGACCCGATGCTCGTGTTCAACCTGACCGACCAGGTGCGCGAGACCATCCAGCAGAACCTCTACCGCCTCCTAGCCCACCGCCCCAACCCCTTCCTCGGCGGCTAGCCAGGAAGGGCGCGCCCGACAACAGCGACCTCAGGGGACCGTGACGTAACCCAGCCACAATCCACCCGATCCCCGCACCATCCCCCGAAAACGCGACAACCGCAAAAAATCCCGGAGAGGCGGGACAGTCACTGCTCGCGTTTGCGGTAGGCGGCGTAGCCGGCGGCGACCGCGCCGGCCACGGCGCCGGCGCCGAGCACCGACGGGACGCCGATCTTGGCGGCCTTGCGGCCGGTGCGGAAGTCCCGGATCTCCCAGCCGCGCTTGCGGGCCACCTCGCGCAGGCCGCTGTCCGGGTTGACCGCGACCGCGGTGCCGACCACCGACAGCATCGGCACGTCGTTGGACGAGTCCGAGTAGGCGGTGCAGCGTCGCAGGTTCAGGCCCTCGCGAGCGGCCAGCGCGCGCACCGCGTGCGCCTTCGCCGGGCCGTGCAGCATCTCGCCGACCAGGCTTCCGGTGTAGACCCCGTCCTCGCTCTCGGCCACGGTGCCCAGCGCACCGGTGAGGCCGAGCCGCCGGGCGATGATCGTTGCCAACTCCACCGGGGTGGCGGTGACCAGCCAGACCCGCTGTCCGGCGTCGAGGTGCATCTGGGCCAGCGCCCGGGTGCCCGGCCAGATCTTGTCGGCCATCAGCTCGTCGTAGATCTCCTCGCCGAGCATGATCAGCTCGTCCACGGTGTGACCGGCCACAAAGGACAGTGCCTGCTCCCGGCTGGCCCGGATACCGTCCTGGGTCTCCTTGCCGCCGACCCGGAACTTCACCTGCTGCAGGGCGAAGCGGGCCAGGTCAGACCCGGTGAAGAACTTGCGCGCGGCCAGCCCGCGGGCGAAGTGGAAGATCGACGCGCCCATCATCATGGTGTTGTCCACGTCGAAGAACGCGGCGGCGGTGAGGTCCAGCGGCACCGGCGGCGGATCGGCGCCCAGCAGACCCTCCCGCTCGATGGCCTGAGCCGCCTCCGCCGACGCCTCACCGGCGAGCGCGGCCAGCCGCTCGAGCTCGGTGCTCTTCTTGTCGTCGTGCCGACGGGACAACCGCATCGCCTCCGGACGGTCCAGCGCGTGTCTACGCACAGACTATCGATCTCCCCGCCGTCAACCGCCCAGCCGGACGCCCGGCAGGCCGGGCAGCACCGGGGGGACCTCGATCGGCGGCAGCGGCAGCGGAACCGAGAGCGTCGGGTTCGGGACCGGGAGGCCGGGGGTCGCGCCGGGTGCGGGGTTCGTCGGGGCGCCGGGGGTCGGCGGCACCGGCACCCCGGGCAGCGGGGCGGTCGGGGCGGGCTGCTGCGGCGCGCCGGGCACGGCGGTGGGCAGGGCGCTCGGGCCGGGGGGCGCGCCGGTGGCACCACCGGTCGGCCCGGTGCCGCCGGCGCTCGGCACCCGCTCGCAGATCCCGGTCGCCGGCAGGGCGCCGATCTCGTCGAAGGAGCCGGTGGTGACCTGGTAGCACGGCATCCGGGCGAGCAGGGCGTCGGCCCGCTCGGCGATCCGGGTCAGCAGGGCGAGCGAGACCCCGGCCCGGTTGCGGGCCGGAGCCGGCAGCCCCGCGGTCACCGCCTGCAGCCGCGTGGCCTGCTGCCGGGCCCAGTCCCGCAGCGCCTCCAGCTGCCGGCCGTCGTCGCGGGTGGCCAGGGCGATCATCTGGCGGGACCCGGCCGCGGCGTCGTTGTCGAAGTCGCTCAGGGCGGTCAGGAACGCGCCGACCGGGGCGTCGGAGGGATCGGTGTAGCGCCGGGCCAGCGTCTCGATCTCGGCGACCCGGGCCGCGGCGAACTCCAGGTGCTTGACCGCCTTCGACTCGTCGCCGAAGGTCAGCCCGAGCGAGGCGGCCTCGGCGGTCCGCTTGACGCCGTACAGCGTGTCGCCGGGCAGCGCGTCCCTGGCCAGCAGCAGGCTCATGCCGGCCAGCGAGAGCACCAGAGCCAGCAGGGCGACGGCCGCGATCGCGAACCGGCCGCGCAGGCCGGCACCGAGTCTGGCC
>NZ_DASTBH010000534.1:0-20864 GCF_035712165.1 Actinophytocola sp.
CGCCGGCAACTCGGGGGCTGGCGCCGGCAACTCGGGGGCTGAGGGCGGCACCTGGGGTGCTGGGGCGGCAAGTCAGGTGCTGGCGGCGGGAACTCGTTCGGGGTGGCGGCCGCTGATCTCGCCGGTTTGCATTTCGCGGCGGGTGCGGAAGAGGACGGCGACCCAGGTGCGGTAGGGGCGCCAGGTGTGGGCGATGCGGGAGAGGTCAGCCGGGTCGTCGGTGTGATAGGCGGCGGCCATCTCCTCGTGGAGGCGGCGTTCGGCGGTGGGAAAGCCGTCGGGGTGGGCGGCGCCGCGGAGCAGGGTCAGCTCGGCGGAGAACGGGCCGATGCCGGGGATCCGGCGTAACCGGGCGAGGGCAGCCTCGACGGGCATGGCCCGCAGGGTGTCCGGGTCGAGTTCGCCGGCCAGGGCCGCCCGGGCGACACCGCGCAGCCGGTCGCTCTTGACCTCGTTGACCAACGGGACGCGATCCAGGGCGGCCAGCGTCTCCGGGCCGGGAAAGGCCGGCAGCTCGACACCCTCGACATCGACCATGGTGCCGAGGCGGCGGGCGAGCTGGTCCTTGATCGCGGCCGCCTGCACGATCCGGATCCGGTGACCGATGATCGTCCAGCAGGCCGCCTCGTACGGCGAGTGGAACGCCACCGGCCGAAGGCCCGGGTAGCGACGCTGCAACTCGGCCACCACCGGGTCACGCCGGCCCACCTCGGCGAACCCGGAACCGTCCACATCGAGCGACAGGATCCGCCGGGCATGCCGCACCGCTGCGTCCACATCGGACGGATCGCCAGCCACCCGTAAACACACCGGCTCGTCCGGACCACGTTGCCGGGCCACGACACCGACCGGGCGCCAGGACGGCGCGGCCGGGAACGCGAACCGCAACTCCCCCGGCCGCCCCGCGGCGTCCGGCCGGGACGCGGGCGTGAACCCCTCGAGGAACCTGGCTGAGGCGGCCAGGTCGAACGGACCGGACACGGCGAGCTTCGTCTCATTCGCGGTCTTCATGGGAACACCGTGACAGAGGCCACCGACAATTCGCCGAGCGCTGCCCGGTCGCCGGGCGAAGGATGGCAGGCATGTCGTCGACGCTGCTGATCGCGGGCCTGGTCCTGACGCTCGGCGGCATCGTGCAGGGGGTGATCGGGTTCGGCCTGGCGCTGGTGGCCGCGCCGGTGCTGGCCCTGATCGCCCCGGAGTTGCTGCCCGCGCCGCTGCTGCTCGCCGTCCTGGTCCACACGGTGTTGACCATGGTCCGGGAGCGCGAGCACGTCGACTGGCACGGCGTCGGCTGGGCGATGGTGGGCCGGTTGCCCGGCACGGCGGCCGGGATCCTGGTGGTCGACGCGCTGCCGCAGCGTGCCTTCTTCGTCGTGGTCGGCGGCGGCGTGCTGGCCTTCACCGCCCTGTCGATGCTGTCCTGGCGGCCCAGGCCCACCCCGCAGGCGCTGGTCACCGCCGGCGTGGTGAGCGGGGCGTTCGGCACCGCGATGGCCATCGGCGGCCCGCCGGTCGCCCTGCTCTACCAGCACGAGCACGGCGCCCGGATCCGGTCGACGCTGTCCGCGTACTTCCTGCTGGGGGCGCTGGTCTCGGTGGCCGGGCTGACCATGGCCGGCCACCTGGACGGCCGGGACGCCGCCTCGGCCGCCGTCCTCGTTCCCTTCCTGCTCGCCGGTTTCGCGCTGTCCGGGCCCGCCCGCCGGCTGGTCGCCGGCGGGCGGATCCGTTACGCGGTGGTCGGCCTCGCCGGGCTGAGCGCGTTGGCACTCATCGGGCGCAGCCTGTTCGGTTAGGACCGGTCGCCGTTGACCGGACTGGTGCTCGGGATGAACGGGAACGGCGGCGTGTTCGGATGGCACACCGTGCCGGGTCCGGGCAACCGCAACGAGATCAGGTAGTTGGTCGCGATGTTGTCGGTGCAGGTGCTGAACCCGAGAATGGTGTGCCCGAAGGCGTCCGCGCTGACCAGGTGCGCGTTGCCCAGCTCGCGGCTCATCCGCCGGGCGAACTCGTACTGCGTCGCCGGGTCGTAGTAGTTTCCGTACAGCAGCACCGGGTTGGGCGTGCGGCGATTCCACGGTCCACTGTAGACGTCGCGGTCGCGCAGCGGCCAGTTCGGACAGATGGCCGGGTCGGCCCAGGCCTGGTAGCGGCCGAACGTGGCCATCTGCCGCTCCCACTGGTCGGCTATCGACGGCACCCGGTTCGCGTTGTGGCGGAACGGCTTGTCCGTGCAGTTGACCGCGGCGTAGGAGTCGTCGGCGGTGTACGGCGTGTCCGGCCGGATGTCGAGCCGGCCGAGCTTTGCCTTGCTCAGCACGGTTTGCACGGCCTGGCTGGAGACCGCGCGGCGCTGCGCGGCGGCCGGCGGATGGATCACGTCGTACAGGCCCTGCAGTGCTTCGGCGAGGTCGGCCAGCGCGGTCAGGTCGTAGAGCGTTCCGGAGACGGTGTCGGTGAACACGTCGATGGCCACCACGGTGCCGTCCGGCAGCGTGATGGGACCGTTGCGGCGCAGGTGGTTGCGTAGCTCGTCGAACTTCGCCCGGGGGCTGCCCTCGCTGAACGCGCAGGCCGCACCCACCGCGTCGCAGCGCGACAGGAACGCGTCGAGCGCGATCTCGAACCCGTTGGTCCGCTGCCGGTCGTACTCCAGTCCGTCGTGCAGGCGCAGGTTCGGGTCGACGTTGCCGTCCAGAATGATCGCCCGGGACCGGTTGGGAAACAGGTTCACGTAGGTGGCGCCGATCAGCGTGCCGTAGGAGAAGCCCAGGTAGTTCAGTTGGGCGTCACCGACGGCCGCGCGCATCAGGTCCAGGTCCCTGGCGACGTTCTCGGTGGACATCTCCTCCAGCAGTGGGCCGGCGAAGGTGGCGCAGAACCGGCCGTAGTCCCGCAGCGCGTCCAGCGTGGAGCGTTCCTCCTGGCGGGTGATCGGGAGCAGAGCCATCCGGCTGAACACCGCGTTGGCGTCCTCCTGGGTGGCGAAGCAGCGCAGCGGCGTGCTCCGGGCGACCCCGCGCGGGTCGAACCCGATCAGGTCGAACCGGTCCAGCACGGCCGGCTGGAAGATCAACTGTCCGATGGTGGGCAGCCGGTAGCCGCTGCCGCTGGGACCACCCGGGTTGAGGAACAGCGACCCGACCCGGTTGGCCTGGTCGTTGCCCGCCCTGCGCATCAGGGCCAGGTTGATCGAGCCGCGGTTGGGCCGGTCGTGGTCCAGCGGTACGACGTAGTTGGCACAGCTGAACCGGAACCGCTCCTCCGGCGGGACGTTGGAGATGTCGGCGGGGGCGCACGCCCCCCACACCACCGGCGCGGCCGCGCGGTCCGGCGCGGCGGCCGCGGTTGCCGCCGGCAGCCCGACCACGAGTGATCCGGCCAGGGCGGCGGCTGTCGCCAGGTGTCTGACAGCCATGCGTGCGAGAGCCATGGTGTGCCTCTCTTCCCTCTGAACGCGAGCCGATGTCGCTACAGAACGGAACGAGAGTCACACGCTTGGGAGTCAGTCGCTACGTCCGTTAGTTGGGACCAGGCACCCTGTTCAGCGTGATCGGCAGGTCGTCCTTCGGGAACGGCAACGAACTGAACCCCCACCGGATCTCGTAGTCGGCCGGGAACCGCCAGTGGAAGTGGCGCAACATGGCGTCCAGCACGGTTTTCACCTCGAGCATCCCGAAATGCATGCCGATGCACTTGTGCACGCCGCCGCCGAACGGGAGCCAGGCGAACCGGTGCGAGCGGTCCTCCCGGCGCGGCTCGTCGAAGCGCTCGGGATCGAACCGCAGCGGGTCCGTCCAGTACTCGCCAAGCATGTGGTTGACCCACGTGGCGAGCACGATCGTGGTGCCGGCCGGGATGTAGTGGCCGAGGATCTCGGTGTCCCGCACCGCGATCCGGAACGGCCCGGGCGCCGGCGGCACCAGCCGCAGCGTCTCCCTGATCACGAGGTCGAGGGTGTGCAGTTCCTCGAGTGAGCTGAGGTCCAGCGGCCGGTCGCCCCTGGCCAGCGACTCGGCGCGGGCCCGGTCCTGCCATTCCGGGTGCTTGCCGAGGAAGTAGCTGGCCGCGCTGGCGGTGATCGTCGCCGTGTCGTGCGCGGCCATGATCAGGAAGATCATGTGGCTGATCACGTCGGCGTCGCTGAACCGCTCGCCGTCGTCGGACTCGGCGTGGCACAGCGCGGAGAAGAGGTCGTCGTCGGAGCCGGCGCGCTTGGCCGGGAGCATGCGGGCGAAGTACTCCTCGAGGACCTTGCGCCCCCGCAGGCCGGCCCGCCACTTGCCGCCCGGCACGGGAAACCGCAGGATGGCCGACCCGGCATGGGTGCAGGCGAGGAACGCCTTGGCCAGCCGCCTGCGCTCGGCGCCGACCTCGGCGGCCATGAACACCTCGGCGGCGATGTCCAGCGAGAGCCGTTTGATCGTCGGATAGAACGGGAACCGGGTGTGGGCGGGCAGGCCGCCGATCGCGGAGTCGGCCAGCGCGGTGATCGTGCCGAAGTATCCGCCGAGCCGGTCCTGGGTGAACGCCTGCTGCATGATCCGGCGGTGCGACAGGTGCTCCTCGAAGTCCATCAGCATCAGGCCGCGGTGGAAGAACGGGCCGATCAGGAAGTCCCAGCCATGCCCGAAGGCCTTGTCGCGGTTGATGAACACCTGCTGCAGCGCGTCCGGGCCGGTGACCTGCACCATCGGAATGCCGAACATCGGGGCCCAGGACACCGGGCCCAGCTGCCGGTACTTCCGGTGGGCGAAGGCCGGGCCGTAACGCAGCGACTCCAGCACATGCCCCAACCAGGGCAGCCCCCGTTCACCCGGCACGGCCTTGAGCCCGCTGCCCGGCGGCGGCGCCGCGAGGACCGCCGGGCGCTCCGGGATGTGCCGCAACACCCGGTCCACGACTCCGTCATCGACGATGTCGACCAGCCGCGAGTTCTCCGGCCGCTGCCCCACGTCCTGCCGCGCGATGACCATCCCCGCCTCCTCGCCCGACGTCCGGTCTCCCCCCACCATCGCCTAGATCCACCCACACCTCAACCACCCGGCCCAAACTCGCGGGGGTCAGGTGGACCGGGCGAGGGTCAGGGCGAAGCGGGTGGCGGAGTCGGTGTAGTGGTGGGTGGGGGTGAAACCGGCGGCGGTGAGCTCCTCGGCGATGGTGGCGGGGCGGAACTTGGCGGAGATCTCGGTGTGCAGTTCCTCGTCCTGGGCGAAGGCGATCTGCAGACCGAGCGCGGGGATCTGGACCCGCATGGGGCGGGTGGCCCGCAGCCGCATCTCGATCCACTCGTTGACCGGGTCCCAGAGCGCCACGTGGGCGAAGGCGTCGACGTCGAAGTCGGCCGACAGCTCGCGGTTGAGGACGCGCAGCACGTTGCGGTTGAACTCGGCGGTGACGCCCGCGGCGTCGTCGTAGGCGCGGACCAGCGTGTCCGGATCCTTGACCAGGTCGGTGCCGAGCAGCAGCCACTCACCGGGGTCGAGCACGTCGCGGATGGAGCGGAGGAACTTGGCGCGCTCGTCCGGCAGCAGGTTGCCCAGCGTGCCGCCGAGGAAGGCGACCAGGCGCAGCGGTTCACCGGGCAGCAGACCGAGGTGCTCGGTGAAGTCGCCGACCACACCGTGCACCGCGGCGGTCGGGTACTCGGCGTGCAGCGCGGACGTGGCGTCCCGCAGCGCCGTCTCGGACACGTCCAGCGTCACGATCTGCCGCAGGGTCGCGTTGTCCCGCAGGGCATCCAGCAGCAGGCGGGTCTTCTCCGAGGACCCCGAGCCCAGCTCCACCAGGGTGTGCGCCCCGGTGATCCGGGCGATCTCCGCCGCCCGGGCGTCGAGGATCTCGCGCTCGGCCCGGGTCGGGTAGTACTCCGGCAGCCGGGTGATCTGCTCGAACAGCTCACTGCCGTGCGCGTCGTAGAACCACTTGGGCGGCAACGTCTTCGGCGTCGCGGTGAGGCCACGCCGCACGTCCGCGGCCAGCGTGCGCAGGGCGTGGTCCTCGGGCAGGTGCACCTCGATGACCGGCTCACCGGCCTGCTCGAGCGGCGTGATCCGCACCGAGGGCCGGCCGGCGGCGTCCAGCTCGGCCACCACGAGCTGCCGGTCGGCCACGGCGGACCAGCGCGGGTCGTCGTCCCACGGCTCGCTGGCCACCACGACGGCGTCGTCGGTGGTCAGCACGGACAGCGAGTGCCACCACCTGGTCGCCACGATCACGCGCCCGTCGGTGAGCAGCAGGTTGAGCCGGGAGTCCGGCGCGGACGCGGCCACCTCGCGGGTCACCGCGGCGACCGCCTCCTCGGGCGGTTCGCCGGCCCGCAGCCGGTCCCGGAGCAGGGCCCACAGCAACGCGCTGTCGGTCGGCGCGTCCAGCGTGACCAGATCGACCACCGGCAGCCGCCCGGCCAGCCCGGCGACGCTGTGCGGCCAGCCGGAGATCCTTCCGTTGTGGCTGAACAACCACCGGCCGTCGGTGAACGGCGCGCACGCGGTGTCCAGCACCGGCATGCCCACGGTGGCCGAGCGGACCGCGGCCAGCACGGCCGAGCTGGCGGTCGCGGCGGCCACCGAGGCGAAGCCGGTGTCGGTCCACAGGGGAACGCCCCGCCGGTACCGCACGGGTTCGCCGGCGCCGTCGGGATACCACCCGACCCCGAACCCCTCCACGTTCACCGTTCCGCCGCCACGCATGTCGGCCGGCGCCCAGGTCTGCCGCTGCAGCGAGTGCGGCCGGTCGAACAGCAGGTCCGGCAGCGCCACGCGCGGACCCAGGTACGCGAGATGTCGGCACATGGCTACCCCCGCTCCTCTCGGGACGCGTCCCGGGCACACCGGAAACCGGCGAAGATCTGCCGGCGGATCGGGTAGTCCCAGTTGCGGAACGTGCCCCGGCAGGCCACCGGGTCGGTGCCGAACGACCCGCCGCGCAACACCTTGTACTCCGGTCCGAAGAACACCTCGGAGTACTCCCGGTACGGGAACGGGGCGAAACCGGGATAGCCGTGGAAGTCCGAGCCGGTCCACTCCCACACGTCGCCGATCAGCTGGTGCACCCCCAGCGGGGAGGCGCCTGCCGGGTAGGCCCCGACCTCGGCCGGACCGAGGTGCCGCTGCCCGAGGTTGGCGTGCTCCGGTCCGGGATCCTCGTCGCCCCAGGGGAACCGGCGGGACCGGCCGGTCGCCGGGTCGAACCGGGCGGCCTTCTCCCACTCGGCCTCGGTGGGCAGCCGCCGGCCGGCCCACGCCGCGTAGGCCTGCGCCTCGTAGAAGCACACGTGCACCACCGGCTCGCCGGCGGCGATCGGACCTACCACGCCGAACTGGTCGCGCAGCCAGCCGTCACCGTCGCGCAGCCAGAACCGGGGCGCGGTCAGGTTGGCCCGGTTGCGGTGCGCCCAGCCGTCCCGGGACCACCAGCGCGGGTCGTCATACCCGCCGGCGGCGATGAACTCCGCGTAGGCGCCGTTGGTGACCGGTGTGGTGTCGATGAAGAACGGCTCGACGTGCACCTGGTGCGCCGGGCGTTCGTTGTCCAGGGCCCACGGTTCGGTCGAGGTGCCCATGGTGAACGGCCCGCCGGGCACCAGCACCTCGGGCGCAGCCGGCCGGGCGCCCGGCGGGGTCGGCGCGGCGGCGAGCACCGGTGGACCGGTCCGCAGTTGGTGGGTGGCCAGCATGGTCTCGTCGTGCTGCTGCTCGTGCTGGGCGATCATGCCGAAGGCGAAGGCGTTGTCCACCAGCGGCCGGCCCTCGAGCCGGACCCGGTCCAGCACGTCGAGCACCTTGTCCCGGACCTCACGCACGTAGGTGCGGGCCTCGGTGGGCGACAGCAGCGGGAGTTGCGGGCGGTTGGCACGCGGATGCTGGAAGGCGTCGTAGAGCTCGTCGATGTCGCGGCGCACCGGCTCCCGGCCCCCGACGTCGCGCACCAGCCACAGCTCCTCCTGGTTGCCGATGTGCGCGAGATCCCAGACCAGCGGCGACATCAGCTTCGAGTGCTGGCGCACCAGATCGTCCTCGTCGACGGCCTCGGTCAGCGTGGTGCTGCGGTCCCGGGCCCGGCGCAGCTGCGCGGCCACCTTGTCCCGCATCGCCTCGACGGTCACAGCTTCCGGCATGGTCATGCTTCCCCTCCGTTGCTCGCCTGGCCCCGTGCTGCCCGGCGCAGCACCCGGTCGAGATCCGCTGTGATCGATTCGACAACCTCCTTGCCCAGACCGGTTTCCGGCAGCGCCTGGATGCCCAGCTCCAGCACCGGCCCGGCCACCTGCGCGATCTTCTGGTCGGCGAGCCCGGCCCGGGCCGCCGCAAGCCACCGGTCGGCGACCGGCCGGCAGAGTTCCACCACGGTGTCCACAGTGGCCTGGGACGACATCAGCGCGCTCAGCAGTGCGACCGGCGCCATCCAGTCCGCACCGGACTGGGTGTCGAGGTAGCGCACCTCGAAGTAGCCGTGCGGGCGGACCGGCGTGAACATCGTCGTCACGTGATAGTCCAGGTCGTCCACGGTCGGCAGGTGGCCGAGCGCGCCGTCGAGCCAGTCCGCGAACGTCGTTCCCGCCGGGGCGTCCCAGCACTCCCCCGGGCCTCGCACGCACAGCAGCGGGGTGTCGAGCACCCGCCGGGCCCAGTCCCGCACCGGATCGTCCGAAATGGCCGATGGCGCGCTGCGGGCCGGATCCACGGCGAGCACCGACCGCAACCGGTTGGACGCCCACCCGGTCGCCCGGCCGGCGAGGTCCGGCGAGTTGGCGAACGCGGCCACCAGGACCGGACCCAGCGAGCAGACCGCCGCCCAGCGCCGCGCCAGGGTGTCCGCCTCGCCGGCGTCCAGGCACACCTGCAGGGCGGCCGTGCAGCACATCATGGTCATGCCGTGCGGACCGATCGGCGTGAAGGCGCGCTCCATCGCCGCGTAGCGCGGGGTGTCCAGGATGCGCCGGGGCGAACGGTGCGGATCGGTGCCCGATTGGCCGAGTACGAGTCCTTCCGCGGCCAGCAGTTCGACGAGCACACCGAGATCGGTGCTGACGTTGTCGAACAAGTCGGCAAGGCTGGTCTGGGGAAGCGCGGAGATCTCGACCTGCCCCCCTGGCTCAAGCGTCAATGGTGAGCCCGCGGGGAGCGGAAGCTGGGGACTGTCAGGAACCAGCGTGCGTGGTGCGTAGGGGCCGAGTGCGGCGCGAAGATGGTCCGCATCGAGTGGCCGCCGCGGATCGTCCCGGTGGTGGACGGTCCATTCCAGCTCGATGCCGGTCAGTCGCGGAGGTCCGTGCTTGAAGCAGACCGACGCGACGTAGGCCTCCGCTTCCACCCGGTCGCGCAGGCGGCGGCGCTGCGGCTCGGCGATGTTCGCAGCCCGAAGTGCGGTCATGTCTCCCCCCTTCAGGATCGAAATCGAAGCTACACGCGCGGGCCGACAGTTTCGAAAACTCGTGGTACGGCCTCCGGTCAACCCTGACCGAGCCCGGTGACATCCGCATGACACGCTGCTCCGTTCGGGCGAACGGTTACTCAATACGTACGTACGGATTGCTTCTGCCTGGCCCTACTGACACGATCAACGGATGCCACGGGTCAGCCAAGACCACCTCGACGCGCGGCGCCGGCAGATCCTGGACGGCGCCCGGGCGTGCTTCGCCCGGCACGGGTACGAGGGCGCCACGGTCCGTCGGCTCGAGGATGCCACGGGCCTGTCCCGGGGCGCGATCTTTCATCACTTCCGGGACAAGGAGTCGCTGTTCCTGGCGCTGGCCGAGGACGAGGCGCACCGGATGGCGGCGGTGGTCGCGGAGCACGGCCTGGTCCAGGTCATGCGGGATCTGCTGGCGGCGCCGGACGAGCAGGGGCCGCAGGGGCACCCGGCGGACTGGCTGGGCACCCGGCTGGAGGTGTCCCGCCGGCTGCGCACCGACCCGGAGTTCCGGGCGCGCTGGGCGGAGCGGGCCCGGGAGCTGACCGCCGCGACCCGGCAGCGCCTGCTGCGCCAGCGGGAAGCGGGCAAACTGCGCGACGACATCGACGTCGACGTGCTGACCTCGTTCCTGGAACTGGTGCTGGAGGGGCTGGTCTCGCACCTGGCGATGGGGCTGCCGGCCACCGACCTGGACCGGGTGCTGGACCTGGTCGAGGACAGCGTGCGCCGGCACCGCAAGGGTCAGGGTTAGACCCTAACCACGCAGGATCTTGAGGTTGCCGAACGCGCTCAGGCCGCTGAGCTGGATGACCGGACCGTCGGGCGCCCGGCCGCGCCCGGCGGCGGCACGCTTGCCGAGGAGCACCCCGCCGTCGTCGAGCACGGTGGCATCCGGGCCGATCATCAGCTGGACCTTGCCGCAGAACGAGGACGCCCGCACGACCAGGCGCTCGCCCCGGCGCAGGCCGGTCAGGTCGAGGATCACCGCGCCGAACACGGCCCGGACCTGCAGCGGCCGGGCGTCCGGGACCGGGGCCTGGCAGACCTTGCTGAACACCGAGGTGATCGGCTTGGGCGGCAGGTCGGGCACCGGCACCGGGAGATCGGCGACGGCCGGCACCAGCTCGGCCCTGGTCCGGGCGGACCAGATCGCCGCGGTGCGCTCGTGGTGCTCGGTCCAGGTCAACCGGCCGTCGGCGACGGCGGCGTCGACCACCGCCGCGGCCCGGGCGCGTTCGGTGTCCGACACGCGCAGGGTCAGTGCGTCGTTGGGTTCCCGGTCGGCCATCGCCCCACCTCTTAGCTCTGGAGATTCTCACAGATTGTGACATAGACTCTCCGCGGCTGGGAATCACCGGGGACCTTCCTGCCGGGCCGGCCAGGTCCCTCTACACTCGGCGGAGTTCTGCCGGACCAGTGCGTCTTCCCGTGAATGTCGAGGTGTGACCCCCGCTGTGACCAGTGTGGTCCTCAGTGTGTTCGGCCTCGTCGCGGTCGTCCTGTTGACGCTGGGCACGGCGGTGTTCGTCGCCGCCGAGTTCTCTCTGACCACCCTGGAACGCAGCCAGGTGGACCGGCACGCCGAGCAGACCGGCGACCGGGCCGCCCGCAACATCCAGCGGGCGCACCGGTCGCTGTCCTTCCAGCTCTCCGGCGCCCAGCTCGGCATCACGATCACCACGCTGATCACCGGCTACATCGCCAAGCCGGCGATCGCGACGCTGATCGAGCCGGTGCTCACGGCGGTCGGCCTGTCGGACGCCGCGGCCACGGCCATCGCGATCGTGCTGGCGCTGCTGCTGGCCACGTCGCTGTCCATGGTGTTCGGCGAGCTGGTGCCGAAGAACCTGGCGATCGCCCGACCGCTGCAGACCGCCCGCGCGGTGGCCACCATGCAGGTCTGGTTCTCGTCCACGCTCCGCTGGCTGATCCACGGGCTGAACAGCTCGGCCAACTGGATCGTCAAGCGGTTCGGGGTGGAACCGGCCGAGGAGCTGCGGTCGGCGCGCTCGCCGGAGGAGCTGGGCTCGCTGGTGCGGTCCAGTGCCCAGCAGGGCACCCTCGACGTCGGCACGGCGACCCTGCTGGACCGCTCGCTGCGCTTCGGTGACCGCACCGCCGACGAGCTGATGACCCCGCGGGTGCAGGTCGAGGCGCTGCGCGCGGACGCGAGCGTGATCGACCTGATCGAGCTGGCCAAGCGCACCGGGTTCTCCCGGTTCCCGGTGCACGGCGGCGATCTGGACGACGTGCGCGGGGTGGTGCACGTCAAGCAGGTGTTCAGCGTGCCGGTCGGGCAGCGGGACACGACCCGGGTGGTCTCGCTGGCCCGGCCCGTGCTCACCGTGCCGGAAAGCCTCAACGGCGACACCCTGCTCGACCGGTTGCGCAGCTCCAGCCTGCAGGCCGCGCTGGTGGTGGACGAGTACGGCGGGACCGCCGGTCTGGTCACCCTCGAGGACCTGGTCGAGGAGATCGTCGGGGACGTGCGCGACGAGCACGACCGGCGGGAGACCAGCCCGGTGCGCACCCTGAGCGCGAACAGCTGGATCGTCTCGGGGCTGCTGCGCGACCACGAGGTGGCCGAGGCCACCGGGTTCCACATGCCCGACGGCGACTACGAGACGCTCGCCGGGCTGGTGCTGGCCCGGCTCGGCCGCATTCCCGAGGTCAACGACGAGGTGACGGTGAACGGCTGGCGGATCACCGTGCTGCGGATGGACAAGCACCGGGTGGCCGAGCTGCGTGTGGTGCGGACGGCCGAGGCGGATCAGCATGAGTGATTTTCTGGCGCTGCTGGCCACGCTGTTTCTGTTGCTCGGCAACGGGTTCTTCGTCGGCGCCGAGTTCGCGATCATCACGGCCCGCAGGGACCGGCTGGAGGCGCTGGCCGAGGACGGGCACCGGCGGGCCCGCACGGTCATCGCGGCCGGCCGCCAGCTGCCGCTGCTGATCGCCGGGGCGCAGCTGGGCATCACGGTGTGCTCGCTGGCTCTGGGCGCGCTGGCCGAACCGGTGGTCGCCCACCTGCTGGAGCGGCCGTTCGCATCGCTGGACATCCCGGCGGCGGTGCTGCACGGCGTGGCCTTCGCCGTGGCGCTGGCCATCGTGGCGGCGCTGCACACCGTGATCGGCGAGATGGTGCCGAAGAACCTGGCCATCGCCGGTCCGGAGCGGGCGGCGATGCTGCTGGTGCCACTGCACTTCGGGTTCTGCCGGCTGGTTCATCCGGTGCTGGGCCTGTTCACCGCGATCTCGCAGGGCGTGCTCAAGCTGATCCACGTCGAGCCCAAGGACGAGTTGGAGAGCGCCTACACGCACGACGAGCTGGCCACGCTGATCGCCGAGTCCAGCCGGGAGGGTCTGCTGGACGTGGCCGAGCACCGCCGGCTGGCCCAGACCCTGTCCACCACCGGGCGCACGGTGGCCGACGTGCTGGTGCCGCTGCCGGAGGTGCGCACCGTGCCGGTCAACCCCACCGTTGGCGAGGTCGAGCAGGCCGTGGCCGAGACCGGGTTCTCCCGCTTCCCGGTGCGGATGCCGGACGGGCGCCTCAACGGCTACCTGCACGTGAAGGACGTGCTCGACCTGGCCGGCGAGCCCGGGACGACGCCGGTGCCGTGGGCGCGGGTGCGCGGCCTGCCCGAGCTGCCCGGCGACAGCCGGGTGGACGAGGCGCTCGCCGTGCTGCGCCGGGCGCAGAGCCATCTCGGCAAGGCGGTCGGCCCGGACCGCACCGTGCTCGGTGTGGTGGCGCTGGAAGACCTGGTCGAGGAGTACGTCGGCACGGTGCGGGACGGCACGCACATGGGGAACGGGAGCTGACCGTCCACAGGGGACGGTTCAGCTGAAGGTGTCCGGATCCAGGCCGGTGCGCCGGCCGTTGTTCAGCTCGTCGATCGACGCGAGGTCGTCCTCGGACAGCTCGAAGTCGAAGACGTCGATGTTCTCCCGGATTCGCGCCGGCGTCACCGACTTCGGGATCACCACGATGTCGCGCTCGATGTGCCAGCGCAGCACGATCTGCGCCGGCGTCCGCGCGTACTTCTGAGCCAGACCGAGGATCGTGCGGTCGCGCAGCAGCCGGCCCTGGGCCAGGGGGCTCCACGCCTCGGTGGCGATGCCGTGCTCGGCATGGAAGGCGCGCAGCGCGGTCTGGATCAGGTTGGGGTGCAACTCGATCTGGTTGACCGCGGGCACCACGTCGGTCTCGTCGAGCAGCCGGCGCAGGTGTGCGATGTGGAAGTTGGACACCCCGATGGACCGCACCCGGCCGTCGGCCCGCAGCTTCTCGAACGCCTTCCAGGTTTCCACGAACCGCGGCCGGGCCGGGGTCGGCCAGTGGATCAGGTACAGGTCCACGTAGTCCAGCCGCAGCCGGCGGATGCTCTCGTCGAAGGCGCGCAGCGCGCCGTCGTAGCCCTGGTCGTCGTTCCAGAGCTTGGTGGTGATGAACAGTTCCTCGCGCGGCACACCGGCCTCGGCGACCGCGGCGCCGACCCCGGACTCGTTGCGGTACAGCGCCGCCGTGTCGATGCTGCGATATCCGGCCTCGATCGCCGTGCGCACCGCCGCCGCGACCGACTCGTCGGGCACCTGCCACACGCCGAGGCCGAGCATCGGCATCTGCGCGCCGTCGTTGAGGGTCAGCGCCGGAACGGTGCTCATCGGCCACCTCCGGTGCTCAACCTACCGCGATCATGGGCTACGGGAGGAGGAGAAACACCGCGCCACCCACCACCGGACCGAGCAGGGCGCCGATCACGACCTGCGCGACCGTGTGGTCGGTCAGCCGCACCCGCGACCAGCACACCAGCGCGAGCGGCACGAGCAGCAGCAGGTAGCGCGGGCCGAACAGCAGGATGATCAGCGTCATCGCGCCGGCGGCGACGGTGGCGTGCAAGGAGACCTTCCACCACCTGGTGATCACCAGGCAGACCAGCAGGGTGGCGATCATCGAGGCGGCCATGGCGATCACGTCCCGGGGCGCCCGGCCGAACAGCATGATCACCAGCCCCACCGCGGCCGAGGACAGCCCCATCAGCAACGGCAGCGCGCGGTGCTCGCGGTCGCGGATGTGATGGCCGTCCCAGCGGCCCTGCCGGGCACCCCGGACGATGAAGATCATCGGAAGCACGCTGAAGAACACCGCGGTCAGCACCCACCACAGCAGGGTCGGACCGGCCGCGTAACCGGTGGCCTGCCAGGCGACCGCGAGCGGCAGCACGGTCACGACGACGGCCGGGGACAGCACCTCGGTGACGATCCGGGCGAGACGCATGCTCACGGCGGGGAAGCCTATCCACGCAGGCCGACGAAGGCGCCCATGACCCGGACCTGATGATCGAACCAGTCCCGGCGCTCGTCGATGGTGTCGTTGAAGCGCCCGAACAGTTCGAAGCTGATCGCGCCGAACAGCTCGGTCCAGCCGATCAGGCCGCGGGCCGCGACCGCAGCGGGCACGTCCATGGTGACCGCCTCGGCCACGCGATCGATCTCGACCCGGAGCGCGGCCGGGATGGCCGGCGCAGCACCGGTTTCAAGGTCGAGCCGGCCGGCGGCCTTGGCGTCGGCCATGATGGCGCCGAGCACGACCACCGGCCGGGTGGCCGGCCCGATGGTGTCCTCCGGCGCGGCGTAGCCGGGCACCGGACTGCCGTAGATCAGCCCGTACAGGTGCGGTTGGGCGACAGCCCAGTCGCGCAGCGCGTGCGCGACCGCGACCCACCGGGCCAGCACGTCGGTCCGGTCCGGGATCGCCGCGTCGGCCGCCTCGGCCGCCTCGCCCATCGAGTCGTACGCGTCGATGATCAACGCGGTGAGCAGCTCGTCGCGGCTGGGGAAGTACCGGTAGAGCGCGGAGGAGACCATCCCGAGCTCGCGAGCGACCGCGCGCAGGGACAGCGCGGCGCCCTCCTGGGCGATGTGCCGGCGGGCCACGGTTTTGATCTCGTCGATCATCTCCGCCCGGACCCGCGCCCGGATCGAGCCCGCCGTTGTCTGGTCGGCCATGACCTAGAGTGTCGCACACATTCGAGAGCACTGCTCTTGACACGGCCCGGCGATCCCGAGAGTATTGGTTCGAACAGAGAGCATTGCTCTCTCACGAGACAAGGGGTCACCATGGCACTTCACGCGATCGTCGGCGCCGGAGCGGTGGGCCGGGCCGCGGCGACACTGCTGGCCGAGCGGGGCGAGCAGGTCCGCATCATCACCCGGTCCGGCAGCGGACCGGACCACCCGTCGATCGAACGGATCGCCGCGGACGCCACCGACGCCGAGCGGCTCACCCAACTCGCCACCGGCGCCGTCGCCCTCTACAACTGCGCCAGCCCGCTCTACCACCGCTGGCACAGCGACTGGCCGCCGCTGGACGCCGCCCTGCTCACCGCCGCCGAGCGCACCGGCGCGACCCTGGCCGTGGTGTCGAACCTGTACCCCTACGGCGCGGTGGACGGACCGATGACCGAGTCCACCCCGCAGACCGCCAGCCACCCCAAGCTCAAGCTGCGCGGCGACATGTGGCGCGAGGCGCTGGCGCTGCACGAGGCCGGCCGGATCCGGATGACCGAGGTGCGCGGCAGCGACTACCTGGAGGCCAACGGGCTGTTCGCCTTCGCCCTGGCCAAGCCGCTGCTCGCCGGCAAGCGGGCCTACCTGCCGCTGCCGCTGGACGTCCCGCACAGCTGGACCGCCATCGCCGACGTGGCCCGGCTGCTGACCACGGTGTCCACCGACGAGCGGGCGTTCGGCAAGCTCTGGCACGTCCCGACCAACCCGCCGCTGACCGTCCGGGAGCTGGCCGAGCGGTTCGCCCGGGTGCATGGCCTGCCCGCGCCCAAGCTGACCCAGCTGCCCTACGCCGTGCTGTGGACCGCGGGCCTGTTCGACCCGATGATGCGCGAGTTGCGCCACACCCGGTACCAGTTCACCGCGCCCTACGAGCTCGACTCCACCGCCGCGCAGCGCACGTTCGGCATCGCGCCCACCGACCTGGACGTGATCCTCAAGCAGATCTCGGCGTAGGCCTCAGCCCTGGTAGGCGTCCAGGGGCGGGCAGGAACACACCAGGTTCCGGTCGCCCTTGGCGCCGTCGATGCGGCGGACCGGCGGCCAGATCTTGGGACCGGAGGCGCCGTGCGGGTACGCCGCCTCCTCCCGGCTGTACGGGTGGTCCCACTTTCCGGCGATGGCCGCGGCGGTGTGCGGGGCGTTGCGCAGCGGGTTGTCCTCCGCAGGCCACTCCCCCGAGCCCACCCGGCCGATCTCCGCCCGGATGGCGATCATGGCGTCGCAGAAGCGATCCAGCTCGGCCAGGTCCTCGCTCTCGGTTGGTTCCACCATCAGCGTGCCGGCCACCGGGAAGGACATGGTGGGCGCGTGCAGGCCGTAGTCGGCAAGCCGCTTGGCCACGTCGTCGACGGTGATGCCGGTCGCCTTGGTGATCGGGCGCAGGTCCAGGATGCACTCGTGCGCGACGAACCCGCCGGCGCCCGCGTAGAGCACCGGGAAGTGCTCGTCGAGCCGGCGCGCGACGTAGTTGGCCGCCGCCACCGCGGTCATGGTCGCCCGGCGCAGTCCGTCCGCACCCATCATCCGGACGTAGGCCCAGGAGATCGGCAGGATCGACGCGCTGCCCCAGGGCGCCGCGCTGATCGGGCCGACGCCGGTGGCCGGGCCGGCGGTGGGCTGCAGCGGGTGGTTCGGCAGGAACGGAGCCAGGTGCGCGCGCACCCCGATCGGACCGACACCCGGCCCGCCGCCGCCGTGCGGGATGCAGAACGTCTTGTGCAGGTTCAGATGCGACACGTCCGCGCCGAACTTGCCGAACCGGGCCAAGCCGATCAGCGCGTTGAGGTTGGCACCGTCCACATAGACCTGACCGCCCGCGTCGTGCACCAGCGCGCAGACCTCGCGCACGGTGTCCTCGTACACCCCGTGCGTGGACGGGTAGGTGATCATGATCGCGGCCAGGTCGGCCCGGTGCTCGTCCACAGTGGACCGCAGGTGGTCCATGTCGATGTTGCCGCCGGTGTCGCACTTGACCACGACGACCCGCATGCCGGCCATCACGGCGCTGGCCGCGTTGGTGCCGTGCGCGCTGGCCGGGATCAGGCACACGTCCCGCTCGCCGTGGCCAAGGCTGCGGTGGTAGGCCCGGATGGCCAGCAGGCCGGCGAACTCGCCCTGGCTGCCGGCGTTGGGCTGCAGGCTCACCGCGTCGTAGCCGGTCAGCCGGGCCAGCCAGCCCTCCAGGTCGCCGACCAGCTCGAGCAGCCCGGCGGCGTCCTCGACCGGGGCGAACGGGTGCAGCTCGCTGAACTCCGGCCAGGTCACCGGCTCCATCTCGGCGGTGGCGTTGAGCTTCATCGTGCACGAGCCGAGCGGAATCATGCTGCGGTCCAGCGCCACGTCCTTGTCCGACAGGGTGCGCAGGTAGCGCAGCAGCGCCGTCTCCGACCGGTGCGTGCGAAACACCGGGTGGGTGAGGAACTCCGAGGTTCGCGCCAGGGCCGCCGGGATCGCGTCCGGCGTGCGCTGGTCCAGTTCGTCCACATCCGGTGCGGCCACGCCGAACGCCTCCCAGACCAGGGCCAGGTGGGCCCGGGTGGTGGTCTCCGCGCAGGCGATGCCGACGTGGTCGGCGCCGGCCAGGCGCAGGTTCACGCCCCGCTCGCGGGCCGCCGCCACCACCTCGGCCGCGCGGCCGGGCACGTGCGCCAGCACGGTGTCGAACAGATCGGCGTGCACCACCTCGACGCCGCCCGCGCGCAGCCCGGCGGCCAGCACGGCGGCCATCCGGTGCGCCCGGGTCGCGATCGCCACCAGGCCCTCCGGCCCGTGGTAGACCGCGTACATCGACGCCATCACGGCGAGCAGCACCTGGGCGGTGCAGATGTTGCTGGTCGCCTTCTCCCGGCGGATGTGCTGCTCCCGGGTCTGCAGCGCGAGCCGGTAGGCCCGGTTGCCGTCGGCGTCGACGCTCACCCCGACCAGCCGGCCGGGTAGCTGCCGCTCCAGGCCGGACCGCACGGCCAGGTAGCCGGCGTGCGGGCCGCCGAAGCCGATCGGGACGCCGAACCGCTGGGTGGAGCCGACCACGGCGTCCGCGCCGATCTCTCCGGGTGACCTGAGCAGCGTCAGCGCCAGGATGTCGGCGGCCACCACGACCTGCGCGCCCCGCTCGTGCGCGGCCTCGATCAGCCCCGCCTGGTCGCGCACCGCGCCGCTGGCCCCCGGGTAGGACAGCAGCACGCCGAAGAACTCGCCGTCGGGCAGCCCGGCGGACAGGTCGGCCACCACGATCTCGATGCCGAGCGGCTCGGCCCGGGTCTCGATCACGGCGATGGTCTGCGGGAACGTGTCGGCGTCGATGAGGAACCGGCTCGACTTCGACTTGCCGGCCCGGCGCAGCAGGGTCATCGCCTCGGCCGCGGCGGTCGACTCGTCCAGCATCGAGGCGTTGGCCACCGGCAGTCCGGCCAGGTCGGACACCATGGTCTGGAAGTTGAGCAGCGCCTCCAGCCGGCCCTGGGAGATCTCCGGCTGGTACGGGGTGTAGGCGGTGTACCAGGCCGGGCTCTCCAGCACGTTGCGCAGGATCACGCCCGGGGTGAGCGTGCCGTAGTAACCGAGCCCGATCATCTGCACCATCGGCCGGTTGCGGCCGGCCAGGGCGCGCAGCTCGGCCAGCGACTCGGCCTCGGTGGCCGGCGCGGGCAGCTCGATGGCCAGCTCGCGCTCCCGGATCGACTCCGGCACGGCGTGCTCGACCAGCTCCTCCAGCGAGCCGACGCCGATGACGTCCAGCATCTGGGCCAGCTCGGTCGGCCGGGGGCCGACGTGCCGGTCGGCGAACGGGGTGCCGTGCTCGAGAGCGGCGAGCGGGATGCGGTCTCGAGTCATCTGGTGCGCCTCCGGTGGTCGAGGTCGGGCCGCGGACGGACGCCCGCGAACCCTCCCCCTCTGTCCCTGCCCGCGTGGGGCGCCTGAGAGCTTCGCACAGCGAACTGGAAACGTGATCCCAGCGCACTGGACTTGCACCTTCGGCGGGGCCTGGTCCGGCCCACTTTCCAGAGGCGTCTCACCCGCGCGGTCCTGGATGCCTGAGAGGTTCCGGGGAGGGAGTTGCTCCTTCGGCGCCGGGCTTGCGGCCCGGTCTCTCCCGCGCGGGATTTGCGACTACACGGTCCAGCGTACCGCGTGATCAGCGCTTATCCGGACCAACGCTGCGGCGTTGTCGTGCGGATCTCATGCGTAACGAGGTCGTGCCGCATTATCCGACGTGACGCGCCTTTCGTCGGGCGGTCAGCTCGTCCTCGGTGGCCGGCTCGACGACCCCGCCGTCGGCCCGCTCGGCCGGGAACTCGTGAATGGTGCCGTTGATCTCGCGCATCGCGCCGCTGACCGCGATGCCGAACACGCCCTGGCCGCCGTGCAGCAGGTCGACGATCTCCTCGGGCGAAGTGCACTCGTATACCGAGGTGCCGTCACTGAACAGGGTGATGTTGGCCAGATCCTTCACCCCGCGGCGGCGCAGGTGCTGCACCGCGACCCGGATGTTCTGCAGCGACACGCCGGTGTCCAGCAGCCGCTTGACCACCTTCAGGACCAGCACGTCCTTGAACGAGTACAGCCGCTGCGAGCCGGAGCCCTTGGCGCTGCGAATGGTGGGTGCCACGAGACCGGTGCGGGCCCAGTAGTCGAGCTGGCGGTAGGTGATGCCGGCGATCTGGCAGGCGGCCGGGCCCCGGTAGCCGACCAGATCGTCCGGGGCGGAATCGTCGGGGAACAGTTCACCCTGCTCACCGCCGGCCACCCCGGCCGGACCTTGCTCGATCACGCGTGCCTCCCCACGGTGGGCCCCCGAATCCGCGAATCACATCCTGGCAATTCGCACACCCATGACGGTAAATGGGCCGGCCGGAGCGGTCAACGCGACGCGCGGACCGGCGACCCTAAACCTCAGGTTCAGGTCGACGGTTGGGCCGAACGGATTATCGGAGCCGGTGGGTGGGGGAAATCAGGTGTCGGCGCCGCGGAAGTCCTCGGGCGACACCGAGTCGAGGAACTCGCGGAACTTCTCCACCTCGTCCTCCTGCTCGTCCGGGATGATCAGCCCGGCCTCCTGGAGCACGGAGTCCTCGGCGTGGATCGGCACGCCGATGCGCAGCGCCAGCGCCACGGAGTCACTCGGCCGGGCGGACACCCGGACGTCTCCGTCGAACACGAGCTCGGCGAAGAAGGTGCCCTCGCGCAGGTCGGTGATCCGCACCTGCTCGAGCTCGCGGCCCAGCGCCCCGATCACGTCCTTGAGCAAGTCGTGCGTCAGCGGCCGGGCCGGGCGGACGCCCTGCTGCTCGAGCGCGATGGCCGTGGCCTCGACCGAGCCGATCCAGATCGGGAGGTAGCGCTCACCCTCGGTCTCACGGAGCAACAAG
>NZ_DASTBH010000535.1:0-16838 GCF_035712165.1 Actinophytocola sp.
GCACGCCGACGAGGTGGGCGGCGACTTCGCCGGCGAGGCGGCGCGGCTGGGCATGGCCGTCGCCGAGGTGCACGCCGACCTCGCCAAGGTGCTGGGCAGTGAGCAGGTCGGGCCGGAGGTGATCGGCGCCGAGGTGGACGCCATGCACACCCGGCTGGACACGGTGCTGGCCGAGGTGCCGGAGTTGCAGGAGCACGCGGAGGTGCTGCGCGCGGCGTTCGAGGAGGTGCGGTCGGTGTCCTACCCGGTGACCGTGCAGCAGGTGCACGGCGACCTGCACCTCGGTCAGGTGCTGCGCAGCACGCTGGGCTGGGTGCTCATCGACTTCGAGGGCGAGCCGGCGACGGTCCCGGCCCAGCGGCGGCTGCCCCGCTCCCCGCTGCGGGACGTGGCCGGCATGCTGCGCTCGTTCGACTACGCGGCGTTTCATCTGCTGGCCGGCACCGAAGAGGACCGCCAGTTGCTGACCAGGGCGACCGAGTGGTCGGACCGCAATCGCAGCGCGTTCTGCGAGGGCTACGCCCGGGTGGCCGGGGACCCCCGCGAACAGGACCGGCTGCTGCGCGCGTTCGAGCTGGACAAGGCGGTTTACGAGGTGGCCTACGAGCACCACAACCGGCCGGACTGGCTGGCGATCCCGCTCGTTGCTATCCGTAGGGAGTCCTTCCGGGTGGCGTGAAACAAAATCGCCCATCGGTGACTATCCGAAACTCGGACCGGCTGGTTAACCTGATCGACACGGCCGGTAACTGCGACGGACTTGATCGGGGTGTCCAGATGCGGATCTCGGATGTGCTGCGCGGCAAGGGTTCCACCGTGGCGACGGTGGAACCCGGACTATCGGTCGCGGGTCTGGCCGGGGAGCTCGCCCGGCACAACGTCGGCGCCATGGTCGTGCTGGACGACGGGCAGGTGGTCGGCATCGTGTCCGAACGCGACGTCGTCCGCCAACTGCATGAGCGCGGCGCCAACCTGCTCGACGTCCGGGTCGCCGACATCATGACCACCTCGGTGGTCACCTGCCTGCCCACCGACAGTGTGGACAGCCTCGCCGCCACGATGACCGAGCGCCGCATCCGCCACATGCCGGTCCTGCAGGACGGCAGCCTGGCCGGCATCGTCAGCATCGGCGACGTGGTCAAGAGCCGCATCACCGAGCTCGAAAGCGACCGCGAACAACTCGAGTCCTACATCGCCGGCGGCTGACCCACCCCAAATGGGGACTCGCCCGTCCCGAGATGGGGACTCGCGGGCGAAGGGGGCGGCGTTCGGCGAATCCCTGGTGCGGGCGGCAGAATAAGCCGAGTGAAGAAGCAAGGCCTGCACCCGGCACTGCCCGCTCCCGGCGATCTTGAGCGCCTGCTGTCCGGCGCCCACCACGATCCACACTCGGTGCTGGGCGTGCACGTCAAGGGCGACCGGACGATCGCCCGGGCACTGCGCCCGGAAGCCAAGACCGTCACGTTACTTGCCGGTGAGCGGCGCTTCCCGCTGGAACACGCCGGCGACGGCCTGTTCGTCGCCGAGCTGTCCGAGAACCCGGGCTCCTACCTGCTCGAGATCGACTACGGCGGCGACCCGGTGCTGGTCGACGACCCGTACCGCTGGCTGCCCACCTTGGGCGAGCTGGACCTGCATCTGTTCGCCGAGGGCCGCCACGAGCGGCTCTGGGAGGTGCTCGGCGCCCGGGTCCGCGCCTACGACACCCCGACCGGAAAGGTCGAGGGCACCTCGTTCGCGGTGTGGGCGCCCAACGCCCACGGCGTGCGGGTGACCGGCGACTTCGACGGGTGGGACGGCCGGGCCAACCCGATGCGCTCGCTGGGCTCCTCCGGCGTGTGGGAGCTGTTCATCCCGGGCCTGCCGGCCGGCACCCGGTACAAGTTCCGTGTGCTGGGCAAGGACGGCCGCTGGCACGAGCGGGCCGACCCGATGGCCTTCGCCACCGAGATCCCCCCGGCGACCGCGTCGGTGGTGAGCACCCCCCAGTACCAGTGGCAGGACAACGCCTGGCTGAGCCGGCGGGACACCACCAACTGGTACGCCTCGCCGATGAGCATCTACGAGGTGCACCTGGGTTCCTGGCGGCAGGGCCTTGGCTACCGCGAGCTGGCCGACCAACTCGGCGACTACCTGGCCGAGAACGGCTTCACCCACGTCGAGCTGATGCCGGTGGCCGAGCACCCGTTCGGCGGCTCGTGGGGCTACCAGGTCACCTCCTACTACGCGCCGACCGCCCGGTTCGGCACCCCGGACGAGTTCCGTCACTTCGTCGACGCGCTGCACCAGCGCGACATCGGCGTGATCATGGACTGGGTGCCCGCGCACTTCCCGAAGGACGACTGGGCGCTGGCCCGGTTCGACGGCACCCCGCTCTACGAGCACGCCGACCCCCGCCGCGGCGAGCACCCCGACTGGGGCACGCTGGTGTTCGACTTCGGCCGCAACGAGGTGCGCAACTTCCTGGTCGCCAACGCGCTGTACTGGATCGACCAGTTCCACATCGACGGGCTGCGGGTGGACGCGGTCGCCTCGATGCTCTACCTCGACTACTCCCGCGAGGAAGGCCAGTGGCTGCCCAACCCGCACGGCGGCCGGGAGAACCTGGACGCGGTGCAGTTCCTGCAGGAGCTCAACGCCACCGTCTACAAGCACCACGGCGGCACCATCATGATCGCCGAGGAGTCGACGTCCTGGCCAGGGGTGACCCGCCCCACCCGGGTCGGCGGACTGGGGTTCGGCTTCAAATGGAACATGGGCTGGATGCACGACACGCTGCGCTACGCCGGCCACGATCCGGTGCACCGCTCCTACCACCACAACGAGCTGACCTTCTCGCTGATGTACGCCTGGAGCGAGAACTTCATCCTGCCGCTCTCGCACGACGAGGTGGTGCACGGCAAGGGCTCGCTGTGGGGCCGGATGCCGGGTGACGACTGGAACAAGGCCGCCGGCCTGCGCGCGCTGCTCGCCTACATGTGGGCCCACCCTGGCAAGCAGCTGCTGTTCATGGGCGGCGAGTTCGGCCAGGTCGGCGAGTGGTCGGAGGGCCGCTCGCTGGACTGGGAGCTGCTCTCCGACCCCCGGCACGACGGGATCCGCCGCCTGGTCGCCGACCTCAACGCCGTCTACCGCGCCCAGCCCGCGCTCTACGCGGCCGACACCCGCCCCGAGGGCTTCTCCTGGATCGACGCCAACGACTCGGGCAACAACGTGGCGAGCTTCCTGCGCCTCGCGCCCGAACAGCCGGGCGCCGAGCTGGCCTGCATCGTCAACTTCTCCGGCGTCCCGCGGCACGACTACCGGGTCGGGCTCACCTGGGCCGGGCGCTGGCGGGAGATCCTCAACACCGACGCGGAGAGCTACGGCGGCTCCGGGGTCGGCAACCTGGGCGCCGTCGAGGCCGAACGCCACCCGTGGCACGGCCGGCCGGCCTCCGCGCTGGTTCAGCTCCCGCCGCAGGGGGTGATCTGGCTGGTCCCGGAGTGATGCGCCGGCCTGCCGGTCCCGGGTCAATCACGCGATGCGGCCACACGGGGCAGGCCGGGCAGGCACACTGGAGGACGTGCGCATCGTCGGACTCGTC
This sequence comes from Actinophytocola sp., assembly GCF_035712165.1. Lineage (GTDB taxonomy): Bacteria > Actinomycetota > Actinomycetes > Mycobacteriales > Pseudonocardiaceae > DASYTH01. The sequence goes on from NZ_DASTBH010000535.1 coordinate 3,587, forward strand.
ATCCTGCTCGTGGTCGCGTCGACTGCCGCCGCCTGCACCACGTCGGTGACAGGCAGCCCGGTCGGCACCGGCTCGGTGGTGACCAAGCACGACCCGAACACCCCGGGCGTGGACCCGTCGTTCGTGCACGACACCGACGGCAGCGAGATCGACCGGTTGGCCGCGACCGTGGTGACCGATGTCATGGACTACTGGCGGCAGAACTTCCCGGCCACCTTCGGCACCGAGTGGAAGGACCTGACCGGCGGGTTCTACTCGGTGGACACCGCCAGGGCGAAGAGCGAGGCGCCGCCGTGCGCCCGCCGGTCCATCGACGTCGAGGGCAACGCGTTCTACTGCCCGACCGAGGACGTGATCGCCTGGGACCGCTCGGCCCTGCTGCCGGTGCTGCGCGACCGGTTCGGTGAGGCTTCGGTCATGCTGGTGCTGGCCCACGAGATGGGACACGCGGTGCAGCGCCGCGCCGGGCTGACCGTGGCCGAGCAGCGCAGCAACCCGGACAAGTACCCGACGATCCTGGTCGAGGCCCAGGCCGACTGCTACGCCGGGTCGTTCGTGCGCTGGGTGGCCGACGGCAAGGCGGCGCACCTTCAGGTCGGCAAGGACCGGCTGGACTCCGCGCTGGAGTCCCTGATCACCTTCCGCGACCCGATCGGCACCGACCAGGGCGACAAGGGCGCGCACGGCGACGCCTTCGACCGGGTGTCGGCCTTCCAGGACGGCTACGACCAGGGCCTCAAGCTGTGCGCCGACATGAGCGTGGCCAACCGCAAGTTCACGCTGCGCGGCTTCACCGACGCCGGGGACGCCGAGCGGGGCGGCAACCTCCCGTTCGACCAGCTGGTCAAGTCGATGACCGAGGACCTCAACTCGTTCTTCAACACCACGGTCACGCAGGCCGGCAAGCGGTGGACCAACCTGACCCCGCAGACCGGCGAGGCGAACGTGGACTGCGCCGGCAACGACCAGGGGCCGATCGCGTTCTGCCCGAGCCCGGCCGGCGGCGGCGAGGTCAAGGTGGCCAAGGACAAGCTCGCCGACCTGCACTCCGAGATCGGGGACTACGCCACCGGCACGATCCTGGCCAGCCGGTTCGGCCTGGCGGCGGTCTCCGCGCTGGGTAAGCCGCTCGACGGTGCCGACGCCCAGCGGCAGGTGCTCTGCCTGGCCGGCGCGTACACCGGCCAGTTGATCACGCGAACCTCCGGCTTCTTCCTGTCCCCCGGCGACCTCGACGAGGCGGTACAGGTACTGCTGCAGTACGACTACGCCGGGCGGGACGGCGCCGGCAAGGCGATCGGCGCCGGCTATGAGCGGGTCTCGGTGTTCCGGTCCGGCGCGGTCGGCGGCGCGCCGGCCTGCAGTGTGAGCTGATGCGCGCGCGGTCGCCCGTTAGGGTTCGGGCAGCGCACACGGAAGGACGAGCATTGCGGACGAGCGCGTTACGGCTGGCCATCGCGCTGGCAGCGACCCTGGTCACGGTCCTGCCGGTGGCGGGCTGTGCCACACCGGTGGCCGGCAACGCCCGCGCGGTAGGTGAGATCGACACCCGCAGCGTGGGCGGCAAACCGGTCACCGACGGGCCCACCGGTCCCCGGGAGGGCGTGCCGGACGCGGACCTCGCCTTCGAGAACGGCGACGGCGGCGAGATGGACAAGCTGGCCATCAACGCCGTGTCCGACATCTACGAGTACTGGACCGAGCAACTGCCGGCGAACTTCGACGGGACGAAGTTCGAGCCGCTCAAGCGGCTGGTCTCCTACGACTCGGAGGGCACCGCGGTCAAGATCTGCCAGCAGAGCACGGCCAAGCTGATCAACGCCTTCTACTGCGGCCAGGACGACAGCATCGCCTGGGACCGCGGGCAGTTGCTGCCGATGCTGAACAAGCAGTTCGGGCCGATGGCGGTGGTCACCGTGCTGGCCCACGAGATGGGCCACGCGATCCAGTTCCGGCTGCTGGAGAAGAGCAACATCGACCAGACCACGCCGACGATCGTCAAGGAGCAGCAGGCCGACTGCTACGCCGGCAACTTCTTCGCCTACGTCGCCGACGGCAAGTCCAAGCACTTCCAGCTCAACAGCGGCGAGGGCCTCAACCTCGTGCTGGCGACGATGTTCTTCATCCGCGACCCGGCCGGGCTCTCCGCCAGCACCCGCGGCGCCCACGGCCTGGCGTTCGACCGGGTCTTCGCCTTCCAGGAGGGCTACACCAAGGGCCCGCGCCGGTGCGCCGAGATGGACTCCGAAGAGATCAACAAGCGGATCGCCGAGAAGAAGCGCAGCGAGACCGACGAGGCCTACCAGGGTGAGGCGCCGATCGCGCGCAAGGAGGTGTTCGAGGCGTTCCAGAAGAGTCTGGAGCAGGCCTTCCAGAGCAACAACGTGCCGCTGCCGGAGATCCGGGACAACGGCGGGAAGTGCGACGACGGGACGGCCACCTCCCCCGCGACCTACTGTCCGGAGGAGAACGTGGTGGCCATCGACATCGACGAGTTGGAGAAGATCGCCACCCCGCCCAAGCGCGCCGAGACGCCCGGTGCCGACGGCGCCGGCATCGGTGACTTCGCCGCGTTCGCCGAGATCGCGTCGCGCTACGTGCTGGCCGTCCAGAAGGGACTCGGCGCTCCCCTGGAGGGCGAGGACGCCGGCCTGCGCACCGCGTGCCTGACCGGCGCCTGGGCCGCCTTCGTCGACAAGCCCGGCCCGCCCATCCGCCTGGCCGTTGGCGACCTCGACGAAGCCGTCGCCGAACTCCTGCAGGACGACAGCCTCATCGCCGCCGACGTCAAGGGCAACCAGACCGTCATCGGCTTCGCCCGCGTGGAAGCCTTCCGCGTCGGCTACTTCCAGGGCTCCGCCCGCTGCACCCAACTAGGCCGCTAACCGCCCCACCCCGCGAGTCCCCACTTCCAGCCCGGCGAGTCCCCACTTCCAGCCCGGCGAGTCCCCACCCGGACGTGGGACTCGCGGGGTTAGAAGAGGGCGCTGGCCAGGTCGCGGCGGGCTTTCATGACGCGGGGGTCGTCGGGGGCGAAGAGGTCGAAGAGGCTGACGAGGTGGGTGCGGGCCTTGTCGCGGTCGTCGCCGGTGGTGCGGCGGACCGCTCCCACCAGGCGGGCGAAGGCCTGCTCGATGCGCTGCTGGGCGAGCTCGATGTCGGCGGCGGCCAACTGGGCGTCGAGGTCGTCCGGGGACGTGTCGGCGCGCACGATCACCGACGGGTCGGTGGACTCCGCGCGGGCCAGGAAGCGGACCTGCGCCAGGGCGGCCTTGGCCAGTTCGTTGCCGGGTTCGCTGTCCAGGATCGCCTGGTAGGCGGTCTCGGCGGCGGGGTAGTCGCCCCGGTTGAGCGCGTCCTCGGCGGCGACGAACCGCTTGTCCTCGGGCTCGGGCTCGGGTTCGGCGTCGTCGGGCTCGACGCCGTTCTCGGCGGCCCGGATGCCCGGCATGCGGTCCCGCAGAGCATCCAGCAGGCCGTCGAGCCACTGCCTGATCTGCGGCTCGGGCTGCGCCCCGGCGAACGCCTCGACCGGCTGCCCACCGGCGATGGCCACCACCATCGGAATGGACTGCACGCCGAACAGCTGCGCGATCCTCGGGTTCGCGTCGATGTCGATCTTGGCGAGCAGCCACGCGCCCCGGTACGTCTCGGCCAGCCGCTCCAGCACGGGCGAGAGCTGCTTGCACGGCCCGCACCACTCCGCCCACAGGTCCACGATCACCGGCACCTGCAGCGAACGCTCGATCACCTCGGCCTGGAACGTCGCCTCGGTGACGTCGATGACGAACTGACCGGACGGCGCCGCGCCGCCCTGCCGGGGCGCCGCGGCGGCCGGCCGGGCCGGTGCCGAGCCGGCGGCGTCCGCCCTGGCCTTGATGGCGGACAGGTCAACCGCCCGGGACAGCGCGGCGGACAGCGCCGCGGTTTGACGTGGATCAGGCCTTGTCACGGTTTCTATCCTGGCATGACCAGGGTGGGACCTGCCCATGGATCCCCAGGCCCGCCTCAGAACTGCCCGCGGATACCCAGCCCGACGTAGAACCCGCCGGTGTAACCGCTCGCGCTGGCCTCGCCGTCCAGCTTGACCGTCAGGATGCCGTCCATGCTCACCAGTGGCCGGCGCATGAGGTGCTCGATGAGCTGGGTGTCGGCGGACATCTGGCCGCTGCCGCCGTCGACCAGGCTGTAGCTGATCCCAGCCTGCAACGACTGCTCCAGGTAGGTGGTGCTGCGCAGCCGCCACTGGGTCTGCACCACCTGGGTCGCTACCCGGATGTGATCCTCCGACCAGTTGTGCGGAAACTGCACGCTCGCCTCGTCGAACAGGTTGAGGTGGCCGAACTGCTCGAACGTCCAGCCCGCGCCGATGCCGGTGAGCGTGAGCGTGAGCTCTTCCCTGTCGAACTTCAGCCGTGGTGGCGTCATGACCTTCCCCTCCTAGGCCAGCGCCGGCTCGTCGTCGTCGAAGTGGATGCCCTCCAGGGCCACCTCGGCCTGCTCCTCGGCCTCACCACCGAACTCGATCATTGCCCCGGCCAGCCAGTCGTCAACGTGACCTGACTCAGATGTCGCTTCCATGCCGGAAACGTTCGCTGATCGCCCGATGGGGCGGCCATCGGCGGTCGTGTGACAGTTGGGGCAGCTCAGCCTGCCCTCTCGGCCATCGGCCGGGACAACTCGGCCACCGGGGACAGCGCCATCGGGTTGACCTCCATCGCGGAGTTGGCCTGAGCGAGGGAAAGCGAGATCGGCGTGAGCAGCGCGGCGGTGCGGGCGGTGGCGTCGGCGCCGATGGCCTGCCACGGCAGCGCTCCGCCCTCGTCGGTGCGTTCCTCGACCCACCGGCGCAGCTCCGCGCCGGCGTCGGTCAGCTCCGCGGCCGGCGTGATCAGATCCCGGTCGACCAGCCGCTGGTGCGCCCGCTGCCATTCGTCCTCGGACCAGCCGCGGGCCAGCCGCAGGTAGCCGGGGTCGATCCCGCGGTCCGCGCCGAAGATCACCAGCGTCTCGCACGGGTCGAGGCCGGCCGCCACCAGCGCCGCCACGTGCCCGTCGCCGCGCGACTCGCGCAGCAGGGTGGCCGCTTGCCAGAGCACCAGGTGCGGTTCGGTCGGCCAGTCCAACGCGGCGTTGGCGGCGCCGAGCGGCCGCCCGGCGGTCGGCGCGTGCTCCGCGGCCGACCGCAGCAGCACGGCGGCCTCGGCCAGTTCGGCGCTCTCCAGCATGCTGGCCGGCAGCATGCGACGGATCGAGCGGTCCGCGCCGAGCAGCCGCACCCGCAGGTACTCCTCGGGCGCGGCGATCCGCCAGGCGTCCGGGATCGCGCGGGCGACCTTGGCCGGGTGGAAGTTGTAGAACGTGGCGGCCACCAGTTCCGGCGAGGCGGCCCCGAGCGGCGCGGCCCGCATGCCGAAGTAGCCCATCCAGCCGCCCTTGCAGCCGAGCTCGTCGGTGGCCGCCCGCGACTCCGGCGTGAAGTAGGTGACGTCGTGATAGGTCTCGAACCGAACCCACATCGCCCGCGCATCGATGGTCATGCCGGCCACAGTAACCGGGCCGGCCAGCAGGCCACACCGGTTGATCTCCCGGGTCACCCACCGGGAGCTCCCTCTAACCGGGGCCTTACTCGGCGAGATACTCCTCGACCCGCTCCACCTTGGCGCGCAACTGCCCGGTGTGGCCGGGCCGGATGTCTGCCTTGAGCACCAGGCTGACCCGTGGGGCGTGGGCCGCGACCGCCTCGGTAGCCCGCCGCACGACGTCCATCACCTCGTCCCACTCGCCTTCGACGGTGGTGAACATGGCGGAGGTCTCATTGGGCAACCCGGACTCCCGGACGACCCGGATGGCGTCGGCAACCGCCCTGCCGACACTCTCGGACTCGCCGCCCAGCGGGCTGACACTGAACGCGATCAGCATGCACGCACCCTGGTGGGTACCCACTGGTAATTTCAAGCCCCATGAGCCCACGACCACTGCCGTTCGATCCGATCGCGCGCGCAGCCGAGCTGTGGGCGGAGCGGGTCGGCGAGCCGGCCACGATGGCGGCGGTGACCAGCATCATGCGCGTCCAGCAGGTGCTGCAGTCCGCTGTGGACACAGCATTGCGTCCGCACGGGCTCACCTTCGCCCGCTACGAGGCGTTGGTGCTGCTGACTTTCTCCAAGCGCGGCAGCCTGCCGATGCGGGTGATGGGCGACCGCCTGCAGCTGCACCCGACCAGCGTCACCAACATCGTCGACCGGCTGGAGGGCGACGGTCTGGTCAAGCGCACCCGGCACCCGACCGACCGGCGCACCACGCTGGCCGAGATCACCGAGCTCGGCCGCGAGCGGATGGCCGCGGCGACGGCGGCGGTGACCGCGATCGACTTCGGCATGCGCGGCCTGACCGGACGGCAGACCGGGCAGCTCACCGAACTGCTCGCCAAGGTGCGCAAGGCGGTCGGCGACTTCACCGACCCGGAACCCGAGGCGTAGCCGGGCACAGCATTTTCGCGAACTGGCGCGTGTAGTCACCGGAGGGTTCGAACCGGAGGTGCTGCATGACGTTCCAGGAGTTCGCCTCGGCCAAGCTTCCGGCGCTGTTGCGGTTCGCCGTGGTGCTGACCGGAGACCGCGGCCTGGCCGAGGACATCGTCCAGGAGGTCCTGCTCCGGGTCCACCAGCGATGGACCAAGCTCGGTGCGCTCGACTCGCCCGAGCACTACGTCCGCCGCATGATCACCAACGAGTACCTGTCCTGGCGGCGCCGATGGTCCCGGGTCGTGCCGCAGGCCGATCCGCCTGCCGGACCGGCCATCGAGGACCACGCAGGCGTCCACGCCGAGCGGGACGCGTTGCGCACCGAGCTGGACAAGCTGCCCCGCCGGCAGCGCGCCGTGCTCGTGCTGCGCTACTACGCCGGGCTGTCCGACCTCGAGATCGCGGAGGAGCTCGGCTGCACGGCCGGCACCGTCCGCGGATACGCGTCCAGGGCAATGGCCACACTGCGCATCGAACTGCGGCCGGCGCCCCAAGCAGCCAAGGAGTTGCGCTGATGTACACCGAGGATGACCTGCGCGCCGTGTTCGGCGACGTGGAACGCGAGGCGCCCGAGCTGTCGGGCACGCTGGCCGGCCTGGACCGGTTGGCCCGGCGCCGAACGGTGCGCCGCACCGCCCTGGGCATGGCCGCCGCCGTGGTGACCACCGTCGCGATCGCCGCGACCGCGCTCGTGGTGACGAACCTGACCGAGGACCACCAGACGCCGGCCGCGCCACCGGCGGCACCGCTGCGCCTCACCTTCGCCGTCGACCCCATTGCCGGCAAGACCGTGCGCCATCTGGCCCGGGACGCGACCAAACAGCGGGTGACGCTCAACGACGCCGCCGGCACCATCAACAACGACATCATCACGGTGTACGCCCCTGGCGCCTTCGACCCGTCCGAGGCCCGGACCGGCGAGCCCGTCGAAGTGCACGGCAGGACCGGCTACTTCCGCCCGGACCTGCCGTGCCAGTGCGAAACCGAAATGGGGTATCCCACCATCGCCTGGGAGTACGCCGACAACGCCTGGGCCACCGCGGTCGACATGAAGATGTCGCCGCCCCACCAGCTGCCACCGGAGCAGCTCAAGGCGAACCAACGGCGGATCGCCGAGGCCGTGCGGTTCGACCGCACCACGCCGCTGCTGATTCCGTTCCGGGTCGGCTACCTCCCGGCCGGGGTGCGACCGCGTTCCGCGAACCTGGCTCTCGACGCGCGGGGAACGCCCCGGATGGTCGAGCTGGGCTGGCCGGCCGCGGGCGATATCAACATCGAAGCGGGACCGAATCTCACGGGCCAGTTGCCGGTCGGCGAAACCGCGCTCGGCCCCGGAGCGGTGACGGTGCCCGACCGGCTGGGCGAGCCGAAGACGGACTGGGTTGGCGTGAACTTCGGGTCGTTCGGCGTCCGCGTGCGCGTCACCGGGCTGACCAAGGCGGAGCTGCTGCGGATCATGCAGTCCATCACACCGGTCGCCGATTTCGCCGATCCGGACACGTGGTTCGACGCCGAGGAGGCCATCCCCAACGGCTGACCTACTGGGGGTGGGGCCGGCCGCGACCGCGCGGCCGGCCTCCTAGCTGTCCTCCCAGCGGAACACCCGGGCGGCGATCAGGCCCATGACCAGAGTGAAGCCGAGCAGCACCGCGCACGGCACCAGCAGCGCGTCGACCGCCTTGCCGCGCACCATGAAGTCCATCACGCCGTCGTTGAGATGCCGCAACGGGAAGACGTTGGACACGTTGCGCACCCACTCCGGCGCCTGGTCGATCGGGAAGAACGTCCCGGACAGGAACGCCATCGGCAGCACGATCACGTTGGCCGCGGCGGTGGCCGCCTCCTCGGTCTTGGCGAACGCCCCGACCACCATGCCGATCGAGAAGAACGCCAGCACACCGCACAGGAACACCGGGATCGACAGCCACCAGGTGCCGGTGAGCTGCAGGCCGAAGACCGGAAGCAGACCGACGCCGATGAAGATCACGGCCTGCACGATGGCGATCGCGATCGTCACCGTGACCCGTGAGGTGAGCAGCGTGTTCACCCCGACCGGAGCGAGCCGCAGCCGGCGCAGCACCTGCTTCTTGCGCCAGGACACCAGGGTCAGCGCCGAGCCGAAGACCGCGGTGATCGCGATGCCCCAGGACATGATCCCCGGGGTGAGGTACTGGATCGCCTTGAGCGAGGAGTCCTCCACCTGGTCGGCCCGCACCAGGTAGCGCGGCTGCTGGCCGGTCTCCGCCTGGTTGACGGCACCGACCACGCCGTCCAGCAGTCCGCTCACGATGCGGGACTGGGTCTGGTCACTGGCCGCGTACCGCAGCGTGATCTGGTCGCCCTGCTCGATGACGACGGCCGGCAGGTTGCCGGCGCGCACCTCCTGCACGGCCGCGTCCAGGTTGTCGAACCGCTGCAGGTCGGCCAGGCCGGACTGCTCGAGCGTCGCGATCACCTTGCCATTGCCGACCACCCCGATGTCGATCTTCTCCGAGCCGGCGTCCCGGAAGATCAACCCGAACACCACGAGGAACATCAGCGGGAAGACGAAGGTGAAGAACAGCGTGGCCTTGTCCCGGTAGAACCCCTTGAGCATGGCCATGGACAGGCTCTTGAAGGCGCTCATGCGGGCACCTCGCAAGCTCGGTACCCGCTGGCCCGTCGCCTCGCAGGCTCGGCGGCGGTGCAGTGTCCAATGGTTCGCTCGCAAGCTCGCTCACTCATGCCCGATACTCCCGTCCGGTCAACGACAGGAAGACGTCCTCCAACGTGGCCGTGCGCACCTGCAGGCCGGCGAGGCTGCCCCGCTCGGCCAGGGCGGAGAGCAGCTTGGCCGGCTCGCGGGTGGTGATGGTCAGCGACGACTCGTCGCTGTGCACCTCGTCGGCGCCGGGCAGCCCGGTGGCCTCCGCCTCGGTCAGCGCACCCGGTTCGAGCAGCACCCGGGTCGGCGCGTCCAGCCCGCGAACCAGCTTGGCCGGCGAGTCCAGCGCGAGGATCCGGCCGTCGTCCATGATCGCCACCCGGTCACAGAGGATCTCCGCCTCGTCCAGGTAGTGCGTGGTGTAGAGGATCGTCTTGCCCCGGGCCTGGATCGCCCGCAGCACGTCCCACAGGTTGCGCCGGGCCTGCGGGTCCAGCGCGGCGGTCGGCTCGTCGAGGAACACCACGTCCGGGTCGTGCACCAGCGCGCACGCGATGGACAGCCGCTGGCGCTGTCCGCCGGAGAGCTTGTCCTCGCGGGTGTTCGCCTTGTCGGCCAGGCCCACCAGCTCCAGCATGTCCTGCACCCGGGCCGCGCCGACCCCGTAGAGCGAGCCGAAGGTCTCCAACTGCTCCCGCGCGGTGAGCTTCTCGAAGAACGACGACGCCTGCAGCTGCACGCCGATCCGGGGCAGCAGCCCGATGCGGCGCGGCCACGGCGACTCCCCGAGCAGTCGCACCTGGCCGGCGTCGGGCTCCCGCAGCCCTTCGACGATTTCCAGAATGGTCGTCTTTCCGGCGCCGTTCGGGCCGAGGATTCCGAAGAACTCCCCCTCGGCGACCTCGAACGACACCCCGTCGACGGCTTTGAGCGTGCCGTACGACTTGTGGATGTCCGTCGCGGCAATGGCCGCGACCCCCGTTGTGGTCACGACGCGTAACCCTACCCGCCGGACCGCGCCGACCGCGGGATGTTCGCTGGCTCCGGCGTTCCGCCTCAACCCGCGGTGATCGCGAAAACGTGCAGGGTGCCACCTTCCACAGTGGCCGGCAGCGTCACGGCGGCGACCTGTTTGCCGGCCTGCAGTTCGATCGGCACGGTTGCGAAAAGGTAGGTGCCGATCTGCTGCGGGGTGCCGCTCACCGCGTTGCGGTACGGCATCCGGGCCACCACCTGGTTGTCGAACGAGACCGGGTCACCCCCACCGCCGAGGGTCCAGTCCGAGAACCCGATCTGCGCGGTCTGCGTGCTTCCGTCGGTGTAGCGGATCACCAGCGCACCGCTGGCCCGCCCGCTGGTCGCCGCGCCCAGCAGGGCCAGCCGGGTGGCGCCGGCCGGTGTGCCGGGCAGGTTCACGGTCTGGCCGGCGGCCATCACGTTGTCCGCCTCGCCGGCCGGGATCGCCGGCAGGGCGTGCGCGATCCCGTCCACCACGACGGGTTGTCCCGGGCGCACCCCGGCCGCGGCCAGCGCGGTGGCCGAGTAGCTCCAGCCGACCAGGTCGAAGTTGGCCACCGACATGTCCTCGTCCGGCGAGACCCCGGTGTTGTCGAACGCCGCCCGCAGGCTGCCCGGTTCGGCCACCAGCACCTGGAGCACCGCGCCGGCCAGGGCGGTGCCGCCCGGACCGGTGAAGGTGACCGGAACCCGGTAGGTGCTCTGCCCGACGCCGGCATCGACCGCCACGGTGAGCGGCGCGGTGGTCTTCGCCCCGGCCGGCACGGTGAGCTCCCCGCTCACCGGGCTGACCCGGATGCCGGGCGGCGGCGCGGCGGACCACCGCACGATCGCGCCGGAGCCGGTGAAGTCCTGTGCTCCCACCGCGAACCCGGCGGACCCGCCGGCCGCGACGACCAGCCGGCTCGGCTCGACGTAGCCGCGCTGGCCGACCTCGCCGTCCCGGAAGGACGGTGGCGCGTCCGCCTGAGCCGCGCCCCAGGCCGGGTCCGGCGTGGCGGACAGCTGGAAGTCGACCGTGCCGCCACCGGTCACGAACGACTCGGGCAGCCAGGGCCGGTTCCAGGCGACGCCGTTCACGGTCAGCCCGGTGACGTACGGGACGCCCGCCGCGGCGGCCGGCGCCCGGATGGTCAGCGTGACGCCGTTCGGCCGGGTGATCACGGCCGCCCGGAAGACCGGGCTGTTCAGCACCAGTTCGGCCCGGCCCGGGACCACCGGGTACATGCCCAGCGCGGACCACACGTACAGCGCCGACATCTGCCCGAGGTCGTCGTTGCCGACCAGGCCGTCCGGGCCTGGCTTGAACAGTTCGCGCTGCATCCGCCGGGTCAGCGCCTGCGTCTTGTACGGAGCGCCGGCGTAGTCGTAGAGCCAGGGCGTGTGCATGTTCGGCTCGTTGCCGATGAAGGCGTAGGGCGCATCGGTGCCGGCGTTCAGCTCGGTGAAGAAGGTGTCCAGCCGCTCGGTCACCGCCGCGTTGCCGCCCATCGCGGTGAACAGGCCGCGCGGGTTGTACGGCACCATCCAGTTGTACTGCGCGCCGTTGCCCTCGACCCAGCCCTCGCCGCGCTCCGGCCGGAACGGTTCGACGAACGACCCGTCCCGGTTGCGCGGCTGCAGGTAGCCGCTGGCCGGGTTGTACAGGTTCTGCCAGTACTGCGCCCGGTTCATGAACGTGGTCCAGGTGGCGCCGTCGCCGAGCCTGCGGGCCAGGTCGGCGATGGCGAAGTCGGCGGTGGTGTACTCCAGCGTGGTGGCCGCCGGGCCCCACACGTCCCGCGCACCCATCGGCACGTAACCCAGGCTCTGGTACTCGGGCAGGCCAGGCCGCTCCTGGTAGCCCTGGGTGGGTTGGGTGGCCCCGCGCAGCATCAGCAGCAGCGCCTTGTTCGCGTCGAAGTTCCGCGCCCCGAAGGCATACGCGCTGGCCACCATGACGTGGTAGGGGTCGCCGACCATCACGCCGGTGAAGTCGTTGGCCACGGTCCAGCGGTCCCACGCGCCGCCCTGCTCGGCGTAGAGCATCATCGACCGCACCACGTCGGCGGCCTCGTCGGGCGCGATCAGCGACAGCAGCTGCATCTGCGAGCGGTAGGTGTCCCAGCCGGAGAAGTTGGTGTAGACGGCATGCCCGCGTTCGGCGGTGCGGATCCGCCCGTCGAAGCCGATGTAGCGTCCGTCGGCGTCGGAGAACACGTTGGGCTGCAACAGGGTGTGGTAGAGCGCGGTGTAGAAGGTGGTGCGCTCGGCGTCGGTGCCGCCGGTCACCCGGATCCGGCCCAGCTGCGTGTTCCACGCGGCTCGCGCGTCGGAAGCGATGCGGTCGAACGGTTTCGTGCCGCTCTCCGACCGCAGGTTGCGCCGCGCACCGTCGGTGGACACAAAGGACAGTCCGACGCGGACCTCGACGGTCGACCCGGCCAGCGGGTCGAACGTGACGTACCCGCCGGTGCCCGGGCCGGCGACGGTGGTGTCGGCGATCCCCGCCCGGCGCCGCGGCGCGGCGGCGGCCGTCGCGGTCTTCGGCGCGTTCACCGCCGCCAGGTCCACCTTGGGGTCGGCGCCGCCGCGCTCGCCGGTGGAGCCGGGCGTGACCGACCCGTTCTTCCAGGTGCCGAACGCGGCGAACGGCCGGTCGAACTCGGCCCGGAAGTACAGCCGGTAGCGGTGGTCGACGCCGCAGAACCGGCCGCTGGTCACCCAGCCGGCGATCCAGTTCGGCCCGATCGTCGTCTCGGCGTCGTCCGCGCCCGCGATCGACCCGGAGGTGTTGACCAGCACGGTCGCCGGGGAGCCGGCCGGGAAGGTGAACCGCCCGATGCCGGTCCGCTGGGTGACCGACAGGTCCACCCGGGCGCCGGAGTCCAGGGTGACGCCGTACCGGCCGGGGCTGACCGTCTCCCCGGCGTGGGAGAACCGGGAGACGTACCGGTTCGGGTCGGTCGCGGGCGAGGTGGTGACCTCGCCCGGGAACGGCATGATCGGCACGTCCTGGTAGGTGGAGCAACCCGCGCCGGACAGGTGGGTCAGGCTGAAGCCCTTGATCCGGTTGTCGTCGTAG
>NZ_DASTBH010000536.1:0-8448 GCF_035712165.1 Actinophytocola sp.
CGGTGCAGCAGGTTGAACGCGGTGAACGCCTCGGGCGGGGCGGCGTCCACCCAGACCCGGCCGAGCGAGCGGTCCCGCAGCAGCTCCGAGCAGGCCGCGTGCGACACCGCCACATAGAGCCCCAGGCCCTCGTGCCAGTGCAGTTCGGCCTGGTCCCGCAGCCGGGCGAACGTCGGGTACGGGTCGGCGACGAACGTGGGGTCGGCCGGGTCGAACGGTGTCGTGCGCACGCCGCAAACATAGGCGGATGTGCGATGATCGCCGCCGTGCAACCCGCCGTCGTTGCGCATCGGGGCGCCTCCACCCAGCGCGCCGAACACACCCTCGCCGCCTACGCGTTGGCCCTCGAACAGGGCGCGGACGGCCTGGAATGCGACGTGCGGCTGACCCGCGACGGGCATCTGGTGTGCGTGCACGACCGCCGGGTGGACCGCACCTCCACCGGCCGGGGTGTGGTCAGCACGCTGACCCTGGAGCGGATGTCCGAGCTGGACTACGAGAGCTGGCATCTCGAACCGGCCGAGCACGCCGACGACCTGGTCCGCACCCACCGGGCCGCGCCGCCGCCGACGCCCGGCGTGCTCACCCTGGCCGACCTGCTCGGCCTGGTCGCCGACGCCCGGGCGGGCACCAGGCTGTTCGTCGAGACCAAGCACCCGGTGCGCTACGCGGGCCTGGTGGAGGCCAAGCTGGTGGCGCTGCTGCGCCGGCACGGCCTGGCCGACCCACCGTCCAAAGCGGACTCGCCGGTCATGGTGATGTCGTTCTCCACCCGCGCGGTGCGCCGGATCCGCGAGTACGCCCCGGCCCTGCCCACCGTGCTGCTGCTGACCAACCTGCCGCCCATGCTGCGGGACGGATCGCTGCCGAGGTACGCCGACCACGCCGGCCCGGCCATCCGGCTGCTGCGCCGGCACCCCGAGTACGTGGCGCGGTGCGCCGAGCGCGGGCACGGAACCTACTGCTGGACGGTGGACCAGCCGGGGGACATCCGGCTGTGCCAGCGTCTGGGCGTGCGGTTCCTGGCCACCAACGACCCGGCGGCCACCCGCGCGGTCCTGGCGGGCGGCCAAGGCGGTACCGTCGCGACGAGCCCGCCCGAGTAGGAGCCGATCTTGTCCAAGCGATCCGCGGTCAGGTCCAGTAAGCCGGCGCCGAACGGCGTCAACCCGCGCCAGCCCTGCCCGTGCGGCTCGGGCAAGCGGTACAAGGCCTGTCACGGGGCGAGCGGCGGGCCGGTCGACGTGCCGGTGGCGCGCCCGTTCGAGGGGCTGGCCGGCGAGTGCGAGCTGATCGCGCTGCGCGAGTTCGTGCCGTCGGCGGTGGCGCCACTGACGCTGGCCGAGCCGGGCGAGCGGGCGGTGTCGCTGGCCACCGTGCTGCCGATGGCGGCCGCTGCCATCGTTCGTTCGGACGGCACCGCGCTGGTCGGGATGCAGGTGCAGACCCGGTCCAGCGACGTGAGCCGGGACGTGGCCCGGGCGATCCGGTGGGCGCTCTCCGCCGAGCCGGGTGACGTGCTCGCGGTGGTGGACACCGCGCCGGGCGAGGCCACCGAGGAGCGGTTGCAGGATGTGCTGGATGCCGGCGCGGCCCTGGAACCCGAGCTGCATTCCGACTTCGCCTGGTGGATGCCGCCGGACACCGAGCCGACCGGTGAGGTGGCGTTGTCCCTGGAGCGGGCGAACAGCGCGATCCTGCCGACCGAGCGGATCGGCCCGGCCGCGTACTGGGTCAACGCCGGCGAGAAGGCACACCTGCGCTGGGTGCGGCCGGAGCCGGAGGAGCGGCTGCTGGCCGCCATGGCCCGGCTGTCCGCTCGCGGTGAGCTGACCCTCGGCGAGGGTTCCCGTTATGCCGGCTCGTTCCGGGCGCACGGCCTGCTCGTCCCGGTGTGGGACCTCGACCCGGAGTCGCATGCCCGGGAGTGGACCACCCCGGTCGCGGATCTTGGCGCCCGGCTGGACTCCGCGCTGTCCACAGTGGACTCGACGCCGCTCACCGGCGACGAGCGCCGGGCCCGCGACGGCCTGCTCGGCCGGCAGGTCACGATCCGCTAGACGCTAGAGCCGGCCGCCTGCGGCGCGGGGGGCGAGGGGGTCGTCGCCCGAGTCGCCGACCGACTCCCTCGCCAGGTAGTTCTCCACGTCGAACAGGTTCCCGGCGGAGCCCTCGGCCCGGCGGATCACGTTGAGCAGCGTGCTCATCTGCGCAACCTCTTCCACCTGCTCCTTGAGGAACCACTGCATGAACTGCTCGCCCTTGTAGTCGTCCTCGTCGCGGGCGGTCTTGGCCAGGCCGATCACCTCCTCGGTGACCGCGCGCTCCTGTTTGAGCGCCAACTCGACCAGTTCGGCCGGATCCTTGAAGTTGTTGCGCACCTCGGCGATGCCGGGAATCGTCGGCTGCACGCCGTTGTCCAGCAGGTATTGCACGATCATCATCGCGTGGTTGCGCTCCTCGAGCGCCTGCCGGTAGAAGTGCGCGGCCAGCCGCGGCAGGTCCTGGCCGTCGAACCACACCGCCAGCGCGATGTACTGCTGCGATGCGGTGAACTCGTTGCGCACCTGGTCGGAAAGTGCCTGGTGGAACTTGCTCAGCATCCGATCAACATACCGCCCGCCGCGTGATGTTCACATGTTGTTGTTCCACCGCTACCCTCCGCATGAGGAAAATGTCTAACCGTCATCGTCGAAGGAGGAGCGCATGCCCGTAACCCGCAAGGCCCTGGTCGTCGCCGCGGCGGTCGGCACCCTGACCCTCGCCGGAGCCTCCGCCGCCGAGGCGGACAGCTCCCGGTGCACTGTGGACAGTGGTTGCGCCGGCCGGGCCACCTTCGCTTCCTACGGCGAGGTTTTCACCGTCTACGACCAGAACGCCGACGGCCACTCCGCGGTCGCGCTGTACTGGCTGCCGGACGGCTCCGGCCCGCACCTGATCTGGAACTCCGACGGAAACGGCACCAGCGTCACCGCCAACCTCGAGTTCCCGGAAGGGGACTGGGTCACCTACCGGGTCTGCCTCGGCGAGTTCGGGCCCCGGCAGGTGCTCACCGAGACCTGTGGCGCCGCCATCACCGACTACGCCTGAGGAGAGACCATGAACAAGCTCAACCGGCGCCTGTTCCTCGTCTCCGGCCTCGCGGCCGGTGGCGCCGTCGCCGTTCCGCACTTCGCCGGCGCGGCCGCCCCGGCCCCGGCCGCGGTGCGCGACCCGTTCAACCTCGGTGTGGCCTCCGGCGACCCGCGCCCGGACGGCATGGTGCTGTGGACCCGGCTGGCCACCGCCCCGCTGGACATCGGCGGCGGCATGGGCACCCGCACCGTGCCGGTCGAGTGGCAGGTGGCCACCGACGAGGCGTTCGGCACCGTGGTCGCGTCCGGCACCGAGTCCGCCGTGCCGGCCGACGGGCACAGCGTGCACGCCGAACCGCGCGGGCTGCCGGCCGGCGCCGAGTTCTTCTACCGGTTCCGCGCCGACGGGTTCATCTCCCCGGTCGGGCGCACCCGCACCGCCCCCGCCCCGGGCAGCACGCCCGCCGCGCTCACCTTCGCCTTCGCCTCCTGCCAGCACTTCGAGGAGGGCTGGTACCACGCGCACCGGTTCATGGCCGCCGACCAACCCGACCTGATCCTGTTCCTCGGCGACTACATGTACGAGAAGGCCTCCGGCTCGGCCAACCGGGTGCGCTGGTACGTCGACTTCGACGAGGTCGACGCGCTCGGCGAGTACCGGCTGCGGTACGCCCAGATCCGCACCGACCCGGACATCCGGGCCGCGCACGCGGTCGCCCCCTGGCTCGCCGTGTTCGACGACCACGAACTGAAGAACAACTGGTGGGGCGTGAGCTCCGACGCGCCGGCCGCCCGCAAGCAGGCCGCGTTCCAGGCGTTCTGGGAGAACATGCCGCTGCCCAAGGCGATGCGTCCGGTCAACTCGGCGATTCCGCTCTACCGCAGGGTTTCCTGGGGAACCCTGGCCCGCTTCCACATGATGGACACCCGGCAGTACCGCTGGAAGCAGCCGCCGGCCGGCAACTGCGCGGAGTTCACCCGGACCGACCGCACGCTCACCGGCGCCGCCCAGGAACAGTGGCTGCTCGACGGCCTGGCCGCCGGCGGTTCGCGCTGGGACTTCCTCGGCCAGCAGGTGTTCTTCGCCGGCCGGGACCCGGACGGCGCGACCGGAACCTGCGACGGCAGCACCGACTCGTGGGAGGGTTACCGGGCCAGCCGGCAGCGGATCACCCAGGGCTGGGTGGACCGGGCGGTGCGCAACCCCGTGGTGCTGACCGGCGACGTGCACCGGCACTGGGCGAACAACCTGCGCCTGAACTACTTCGACCAGGACTCGCCCTACGTCGGCACCGAGCTGGTGACCAGCTCGGTCACCAGCGGCGGGGACGCCACCGAGACCACGCCGCCGCAGGTGCCGAACAACCCGCACCTGTACTACGTGGGCAACCACCGGGGTTACGTCCGGGTGCGGGCCGGGTCCGGTCAGCTGACCGCCGAGTTCATGAAGGTGTCCTCGGTCCAGCAGCGGTCCGGCGTCACCAACACCGTGCGCAACCGGTTCGTGGTGCTGGACGGCGAACCTGGCGTGCGACCGGCATAACCGTTTGCGAACCGGGTGGGCCATGCCGACCATGGCGGCATGGCCTACCCGGACGACAGCCCGATCCTCACCGACGGCGTGGTGACCCTGCGCCCCTACGCCATGGACGACGTCGAGGCCTGCGTGCAGCAGTGCGCCGACCCGGACACCGTGGCGTTCACGACGGTCCCGGTGCCGTACGGCCGCGAGGACGCGATCACCTGGATCACCAAGACCGTCCCGCAGGGCTGGGCGGACGGCACCAGCCTGGAGTTCGCGGTCGAGGCCGAGCGCGGCGACGGGGTGCGCGGCTTCGCGGGCGGGATCACCCTGCGGCCCCGGGACGACGGGATCGCCGACATCGGCTTCGCCGTGCATCCGGCGGCCCGCGGCCGGGGTGTGGCCCGGCGGGCGGTCACGCTGATCGTGGACTGGGGCTTCGCCGAGCGCGGCGTCGAGCTGGTGGAGTGGCACGCCTTCGTCGGCAACTGGGCGTCGCGGCGGGCGGTCTGGCACTGCGGGTTCAGCTTCGACGGGCGGGTGGACAAGTTCCTGCCGCAGCGCGGTGAGCGGCGGGACGCCTGGCTCGGCTCACTGCGGGCCACCGACACCCGGGAACCGAAGGCCAACTGGCTGGTGGCCCCGGTGCTGGAGACCGAGCGGCTTCGGCTGCGTCCGATGGCCGACGCCGACGCCGCCCGGAACTTCGACCTGCTGTCCGACGAGCGTTCGGTGCACTTCGGCGGCCGGGTTCCGGGCGTGCGGCAGCAACGCGACCCACTGGCGACCATCACCCGGGCGCGCGAGCAGATGGCGACCGGCAACATGATCAACTGGACCATCGCGGACCGGGAGACCGACCGGTTCGTCGGCCACATCCAGCTGTTCGACCTGGGCGGCCTGGACGACACCGAGGTCAAGCCCGGCTACTCCATCCACGCCGACAGCCGCGGCCGGGGCTACCTCACCGAGTCGCTGCGGGCCCTGGCCGAGTGGACCTTCCGCCCGGTCGCCGAGGGCGGTTTCGGCAAACGCCGCATCACCATCAGCACCGCCGGCACCAACAAGGCCTCCCGGCACGCCGCCGAGCAGGCCGGCTTCACCCACGTCGTCACCCACCCCTCCGCCTTCCCCATCGGCGACGACTTCGACGACGAGGTCCTCTATCAACTCATCAACCCCAGTTGGCCGGGCCGTCCCGCGCCGGAGGAGGTAGACTAGTCAGCAGCCGAGGCCGCTAGGCCGAGGAAGTGGGCCCGGGCAGGATCTCGCCGGACGGCGAGCGCCCGGGCTTCGCGCTTTCTCATCCAGGTCGATGACCCGCTCCACCACCGGTCCGATGCGCCGTCGCCACTCACCGCCGGCTCCGTGACACCACGCCACCACATCGGCCACCCACAAAGCGGGATCCTCATGGGACCGAAGATGCTCATAGGTCATCAGGCCAGGGTCCGCTGCGCCTGCGGTGAGTGCCGAACGGATCACGCGCCGGTCCAACTGATCGCGATCCTGCCCCCTGGAGTCGAGCACCAGGCGCCGGACACTGATCGCCACGAGATCGGTGACCGCCGCCCGCAGTAGTCGGGCCCGAGTGGCATCCGGCGGACCATGACCGACGTAGACCCGGGCGCGCACGCCCGCCGTCACCAGTGCCGCGGCGATCTCCTTCTTCACCGCACCCCGCTCCTGGTGGAGATGGACCTTGCGCTCGCCCGGAACCCGCAGACTCCGCATCAGGGCCCGGGTCGGTCCGAGGTCGGCGGGCATGACCAGTGCGGCGGCCAGCAGGTAGAGGTTGCCGCGCCGGGACTCGTCGATGAACACGTGCAGACTCATCCCGGCCCCATCGGCCGCCCGGCAGGTGATCTTGAGTGGGCCGGGTCGGGAATGCGGCCGGCTACCGGGTCAGAGCGGCAGGCGGGTGATGGGGCAGGACATGCAGCGCGGGCCGCCCCGGCCGGAGCCCAGTTCGGAGCCGCCGATCCGGAGGACCTCGATGCCGGCATCCTCCAGCCGGGCGTTGGTTTCGACGTTGCGTTCGTAGGCGACCACGACGCCGGGGGCCACGGCGAGGGTGTTGTTGCCGTCGTCCCATTGTTCGCGTTCGGCGGTGACCGGGTCGAGGCCGGTGTCGATCACCCGGAGCTTGTCGATGCCCATCGCCGAGGCGGCGGCGGTGAGGAACGGGACCGGGCCCTCCACCTGGACGCCCTCCGGGCCGTTGGGGCGCAGCGGGTAGGCGACCAGGGTGTCGCGAACGGCGGGGTACATCACCACGGCGTCCCGGTCGACCATGGTGCACACGGTGTCCAGGTGCATGGTGGCCCGGTCCTGGGCGATCGGAACGGCCAGCACGGTGTGCGCCAGGCCGTCGGCGAACACCGACCGGGCCAGCGACTCCGCGCCGGCCGGGGTGGTGCGCTCGCCCACGCCGATCGCCAGCACGCCGGGCCCGAGCAGTAAGACGTCGCCGCCCTCGACCGGCGCCGAATGGGCCCCGTACGCCCGGCCGGCGGTGCGGAACCGCGGGTGGTAGGCGTACACCAGGTCGAGCAGCGCGGTCTCCCGGCGCCGGGCCGGCATGGCCAGCGACGCGATCGCCACCCGGTCGCTGATCCACACCGACGAGTCCCGGGTGAACAGCAGGTTGGGCAGCGGGTCGACGACGAAGTCGCGCGGATGATGCATCCGCCGCACCAGCGAGGCGCCCTCGGCGGCCGGCAGCTCCTCGAACGTCATCCCGGCCATCAGCACGTCGGCGAGCACCCGGCTGTCCATCGTCGACAGGTAGGAGGCCACCGCGTCGGACAGCTCCTCACCGAGCCGCAGCCGCTCGACCGCCATCGACGTGGCCGAGGCGTGCGCCCGCTCGTCGGCCAGCGCCTCGACCAGGACGTCGGCCAGCAGCAGCACCTCGACGTCCCGGGAGCGCAGCACCTCGGCGAACCGGTCGTGCTCCTCCTGCGCCCGGCCGACCCACGGGATGGAGTCGAACAGCAGCTGGTCGTTGTTGCGCGGGGTCAGTCGTTTGAGCTCGCGGCCGGGACGGTGCAGCAGCACCGTGCGCAGCGGCCCGACCTCGCTGTCGGCGTGCGGGGCGGTCACGCGCCGAGCGTAACCACTTGGTAAGGCCTGCCCGCAGTTGAGCCAGGCACTATCGGACATATACCCCGGATCGAGAGGATCGGACCATGCGCCGTCTCCTGCGCCGCCCCGTGACCTGGGTGGTGGTCGCCGTGGCCGTGATCGGTGCGGTGGTCGCCCTGCTGCTGTTCGAGCCGTGGCGGGCGCTGACCTCCAGCCACGTGGACGAGGCACTGCCAGCGGCCGGCGCCCAGCCGGCGCCGGCCGGGCCGACCTCGACCACCGCGGCGCCCCCGCCGGCGCCGGTGGTGCTCGCCGAGGGCCAGTTCCTCAGCAAGGAGCACGAGACCGCCGGCATCGCCCGGGTGCTCAAGCTCCCGGACGGCTCGCGGGTGCTGCGGCTGGAGAACTTCACCACCTCGGACGGCCCGGACGTGCACGTGTGGCTGACCGACCGGGGTAGCGAAGGGCCGGACAACAGCTTCGACGACGGCCGTTACGTCAAGCTCGGCGAGATGAAGGCGACCAGCGGCAACCAGAACTACGAGATCCCGGCGGACGCCCCGATCGAAGGCCTGCGCAGCGCGGTGATCTGGTGCGACAGGTTCAATGTGGCTTTTGGTGCCGCGCCGCTGTCCTTGTGACCGCGACCATGTGGTGGGCTGCGTTCAACGTGGCTTTTGGGGCCGCGCCGCTGTCCTTGTGACCGCGACCATGTGGTGGGCTGCGTTCAATGTGGCTTTTGGGGCCGCGCCGCTGTCCTTGTGA
>NZ_DASTBH010000537.1:0-22444 GCF_035712165.1 Actinophytocola sp.
CGAGCTCGTCGAGGTCGCGGCCGAGGCGCTGGCCGACGGGGCGGTCGACCGGGCCGGTCCGGCACCGGCCGGCGGGCCGGCCGCGGTGGCCGCCATGCTGGCCGCACACGGCATCGACCTGTTGCCGGACAACGGAATCGGCGCGCCGGCCGCGCTGCGCGAGCTGACCCGGCTGCTGGCCGCCGGCTCGGTGGACCCGAGCCACCCGTGGTGCGCGGCGCACCTGCACGGCCCACCGCTGGCCGTGGCCGCCGCCGCCGACCTGGTGGCCAGCGTGCTCAACCCGTCGATGGACTCCTGGGACCAGGGTCCGATGGCCAGCGAACTGGAGCGGGAGCTGACCGGCGAGTTCGCCCGGCTGTGCTTTCCGTCCGCCCCCGCCCCGGACGCGGTGGTGACCAGCGGCGGCACCGAGTCCAACCTGCTCGGCCTGCTGCTGGCCCGGCAGACGGCGGCGGACCAGGGTTACTCGGCGGTACGTCCGGTGTGCGGGGCCAACAGCCACCACAGCGTGGCGCGCGCGGCCTGGCTGCTCGGCCTGCCGAGCCCGGTCGTGGTGCCCTGCCACGGTGGCCGGATGCGGCCGGACGCGCTGGCCGAGGCACTCGCCGGGGTGTCCGAGACGCCCGCGATCGTGGTGGCCACCGCCGGCACCACCGACGCCGGGCTGATCGACCCGCTGCCGGAGATCGCCGAGGTGACTCGCGCCGCCAACGCCTTCCTGCACGTGGACGCGGCCTACGGCGGCGCCGCGCTGTGCAGCGACACGCTGCGCCCGTTGCTGGACGGGGTGGAGCTTGCCGACACCATCTCGATGGATCTGCACAAGTTCGGCTGGCAGCCGATCGCCGCCGGACTGCTCGCCGTGCGCGACACGAAGTCGTTGACCGCGCTGGACGTTCGGGCCGAGTACCTCAACCCGGGCGACGACACCGAGGCCGGAGTGCCGGATCTGCTCGGCCGGTCGCTGCGCACCTCGCGCCGGGTGGACGCCTTCAAGATCGCTGTCACGCTGCGGGCGCTGGGCCGGTCCGGGATCGGGGCGCTGATCGAACACTGCTGCCGCACCGCGGCCGAGGTCGCCACCGCCGTGGACGACCACCCGGCGCTGCGGCTCTGGGGCCGGCCGCGGCTGTCGACGGTGCTGTTCCGGCCACTGCTGGCCGACGAACTGGCCGGCGAACTGGGACCCGAGGCGGGCGACACCCTGGTGGCCCGGGTGCGCAGGCGACTGCTCGAGGACGGTGTCGCGGTACTGGGCCGGGCCGCTCTCGGTCCGTCCACTTCGGACGGAGACGACGGCACCAGCCGGTTGTGGTTCAAGCTCACCCTGCTGCATCCCAACGCCGACGCCCGCGACTACTTGCCGCTGCTGGACATCGTCGCGGCCCGGGCACACGAGGAACTGGACGCCGTCGTCGCCGACCTGGATCGGCCGCTGGCGATCCGGTGACCGTGCTCGACCTCGCCGGTGTCGGCATCGGCCCGTTCAACCTGTCCCTGGCGGCGCTCGCCGCTCCGCTCGACGGCCTGCGGGCGGCGTTCTTCGAACGGACGCCGGAGTTCCGCTGGCATCCCGGGCTGATGATCGAGGGAACCACCGTGCAGGTGCCGTTCCTGGCCGACCTGGTGTCCCTGGTCGAGCCGGCCAGCCCGCTGTCGTTCCTGAGCTACCTCAAGGACCGCGGCCGGTTGTTCCCGTTCTACTTCGCCGAGCGGTTCCACCTGCCCAGGGCCGAGTACGACGACTACTGCCGCTGGGCCAGCGGACGGCTGCCGGACTGCCGGTTCGGCCACGAGGTGACCGCGGTCGAATGGTCCACAGCGGACAACGCGTTCGCGCTCGAGGTGCGCCCGGCGGGCCGGGTGCTGGCCCGCAACGTGGTGTTGGGGGTGGGGACCGCGCCGGCTGTCCCGGCCGCGCTGCGGTCGCTGCCCGGCGTGGTGCACTCGAGTGACTACCTGCCGGCCCGCCCGGACCTGCTGGCCGCGGCGGACGTCACCGTGCTCGGGTCCGGGCAGTCCGGCGCCGAGGTGTTCCTGGATCTGTTGCGGCGGCGGGCGACCAGCGGCCTGCGGTGGCTGGCCCGGACGCCCGCGTTCGCCCCGATGGAGTACTCCAAGCTCGGCCTCGAGCAGTTCACGCCGGACTACGTCCGGTTCTTCCACGGTCTGGACCAGGCCGTGCGGGACCGGATCGAACCGGCACAGTGGCAGCTCTACAAGGGAATCAGTGCCGAGACGATCGCCGAGATCCAGGACGAGCTCTACCAGCGGACCGTGGGCGGCGGCTGGCCCGGCGTGACCCTCACGCCCGGCGTGGCGGTGACCGGGGCACGGGAACGGGACGGCCGCATCGAGCTGACCCTGCGACACGTGCACCAGGGCACGACCGCGACCGTGCTGACCGACGCGGTTGTGTGCGCCACCGGCTACGTCGAGCGTGATCTGCGTGCTTTGCTTGCCCCGCTGGAACATCTGCTGTGCCGGGACTCGGCGGGCCGGTTGGCGATCGGCACCGACTACCGGGTGCGGCTCGGCCCGGAGGTGACCGGATCGCTGTTCGTGCAGAACGCCGAGCGGCACACGCACGGTGTGGGCGCCCCGGATCTGGGCTTGGCCGCGTGGCGGTCGGCGACGATCCTGAACGAGGTGTGCGGCCAACCGGTGTACCCGCTGCCGGCGCGCACCGCGTTCACCACGTTCGGGTTGGGAGGGCAGACGTGACGCAGCCATGGCGTGCGGCCGGTTCGCTGGTGACGCACAAGATGCTGGGTGAGCTGAGCTACGAGGGCCTGCTCGGTCCGGCGCCGGACGGCGACGGGGGCTGGCGGCTGGACCTGGCCGGTGGGGTGCGCTACCGGTTCCGGGCCCGCCGGGGCGCGTTCGAGTGCTGGGTGGTCGAGCCGGGCAGCGCCACCCGCAACGGCACGGCGGTGGAGGACCCGCGCACGCTGGTGGTGGACGCCCGGGTGGAGCTCGGCCTGACCGGGCTGCGGCTGGCCGACGTGCTCAGCGAGCTGACCGCGACCGTGGCCAACGAGGCGGCCCGGTTGAGCCGGGCGCCCACCGCGGCCGAACTGTCCACGATGGACTACGACCGGGCGGACGGGCACCTGACCGGGCATCCCCGGCTGGTGCTCAACAAGGGCCGGATGGGCTTCTCGGCGGCCGACCGGGCCCGCTACGCGCCGGAGGCCGGCGTGACGTTCGCCCTGCCCTGGTTGGCCGTGCATCGCGACCTGGCGTCGTTCCGGTGCGTGGCCACGCTCGACGAGGAGCGGCTGCTGACCGGCGAGCTGGGACCGGAGCTGCTGGCCGCCTTCCGGGCCCGGCTGGACCGCCCGGCCGACTACCTGCTGATGCCGGTGCATCCCTGGCAGGCCGACGAGATCGTGGGCACGCTCTACGCCGCCGAGCTGGCGACCGGCGCCGTGGTGCGGGTCGGCGAGAGCGCCGACCACTACCGTCCACATCAGACGGTTCGGACCCTGGCCAACGCCGCCCATCCCACCCGGCTGGACGTGAAGACCGCGGTGTCGGTGCGGAACACGCTGGTGTACCGGGGGCTCGACTCGGCGGCGACGCTGGCCGCGCCGGCGGTGACCACCTGGCTGCGGTCGGTCGACGCCGCCGACCCGCTGCTCCGCTCCTACCGGTTCGACCTGCTCGGCGAGGTGGCCAGCGTGTCGGTGCGGCACCCGCTGTTCGGCCACATCGAGGAGCTGCCGTACCGGTTCCACGAGACGCTCGGCGCGCTGTGGCGCGAACCGGTCAGGACCCGGCTCGCGCCGGGGGAGCGGGCGCTGTCCTTCGCCGCGCTGCCCTACCGCGACCCGGCCGGCGCGGCGGTGGTCACCGGGCTGATCCGGGAGTCCGGAGCCGAACCGCGGGACTGGCTGCACCGGCTGCTGGACCTGACCCTGACCCCGCTGCTGCACTGGCTGCTGACCTACGGGGTCGGGTTCTGCCCGCACGGCCAGAACCTGATCCTGATCACCGACGAGCGGGGCCGGCCGCTCCGGGTGGCGATCAAGGACTTCGCCCAGGGCGTCGACCTGCTCGACGAGGAGCTGCCGGCGTACGCGGGGCTGGCGCGGGAGGCTCGGGCACACATGCTGCGCTGGCCGCCGCAGCTGCTGGCGCAGTCGCTGTTCTCCTCCGTGTTCGCCGGCCAGCTGCGCTTCCTGGCCGAGGTCCTGCTCGACGACCTGGACTTCGCCCGGGCCCGGCTGTGGGAGCTGGTGCGGGAGATCGTGCGCGGCTACCGAGCCGACCATCCGGAGGTGGCCACCCGGTTCGACGCCTGCCAGCTCTTCGCCGCCGACGTCGAGCGGGTCTGCCTGAACCGGGAGCACCTGGCCGGCAAGGGTTTCGACAAGGTGGAGCGGGACGACGAGTTCGACGTCCGGTTCGGCCGGGCCCGTAACCCGCTGGCCGGTCCCGACCCCGGCGGCGCCTGGTAGGCAACGCTTCGGCCGGTCGTTCCGTCCAGGGGGTATGCGCGGAGTTGCCGGGGTGGTTCTGGTCCTGCTGGCGGTGGCGGCCTGTGGCCGGCCACCGCGGGCCGAGCCGCCGGTGACCACGCAGGTGACCAGCCCGGCGGCGCCGTCCGCCGGTCCGGGCGACTGGGCGACGTTCCCGGTGGACCGCCGGCCCCGCCCGATCGTGCTGACCCTGCCACTACCGGACGTTGCCGGGTTCACCACCGATGCGGCCAAGGAAGCCGCGCTGGCCGGGAACTACGCGCCACCGGCCACGTTGCCGGCCACACCCCCGACGGTCACCGCCCAGCTCCCGGACGGCCCGGCGGAGTTCCGCACCCTGCCGGTCGAGGCGGCGTTGGCCAAGCTGCTCGCTACCGGCCCGACGCCGCCCCAGCCCACCACCCCGCTGCCGATTCTGCAGGTGGAGCTGGGCACCGCCGAGTTCTTCACCGACCGGGGTCGGATCGCCCTACCCGCCTGGCTGTTCCACCCGGCCGGCGCGCTCGGCCCGATCGCCTGGCCGGCACTGCCCGACGACGCGTTCTGGGTCCACGATCCGACCCCGGGGATGGTCCCGGGCGAGGCCCGGCTGCAGCTGGACGGCACCCTGACCGTGCCGCTGCCCGCGCCGGGTCCGCCGTGTCCGGGCCAGCCGGAGGTCCGGTCCGAACTCGTGGTGACCGAGACGCTCACCACGGTCTCGGTCACCACGCGGACCGACCCGCCGGCGCCGGCCGGCGACTGCGTCCGGGACGCGATGATGCGCTACGAGACGCACGTGGTCCGGCTGGCCGCGCCGCTGGGCAACCGGGTGCTGCTCGACGCGGACGCGACGCCGGTGCCGGTCATCCGGTGACCAGGTGTCCGGCGGCCCGCCGCACACCGTCGAGCACGCCGGGCAGGTTCGGGTGCACCAGCCGGCCGTCACGTTTGACGATGTTTCCGCCGACCAGCACGGTGTCCACGTTGCCCGGGTGGGCGGCGGTGACCACGGCGGCGACCGGGTCGTGCGCGCCGGCCATGTTGATCGTGTCGGTGCGCAGCAGCACCAGGTCGGCCGCCTTGCCGGGACGCAGGGAGCCGGTCCGGTCGCCGAGGCCGAGCGCCCGCGCGCCGTCCAGGGTGGCCATCCGCAGCACCTCGGCGGCGCTGACCCGGGGCCGGCCGTTCGGGGCGCTGGTCAGCTGGGTCGCCCGCATCACCGAGAACATGTCGCCGGCCACCGTGGTGACCACGTCCACGCCGATGCCGGTGGTGATCCCGGCCGCGCGCAGCCGGTCGACGACCGGCGGCCCGACGCTCATCAGCTCCTCGGTGGTCGGGGTGATCGACACCGCGGCCCCGGAGTCGGCGATCAGCGCCAACTCCTCGTCGGGCAGCGAGTTACCGTGCACGTACAGCGTGTTGGGGCGGAGCAGGCCACGCCGGTGCAGCTCGGCGATCGGCCGGACGGCGACCGGTCCGCTGGCCACGTGCACCGCGATGGGCAGGTCCAGCTCGTCGGCCAGCCGCCAGTCCTGCTCGGCCAGCTCGATCGGCGAGAACGACGGCCCGACCGGGGCGAGCGCCATGGTGAGCACGCCGTCCGCGCCGGCGAAGTGCCGGGCGCGGACCCGGCGCACGTCCTCCGGGCTGCGCCGGTCCAGCTCGAAGACCGGGTAGCCGTGGCCGTAGACGGCCCGGATGCCGGACTCGGCCAGCGCGTCCAGCGTGGCCTCGGTGTGCTCCGGCGTGTACTGGATGTGGCTGAAGTCCTGCACGGTGGTGACGCCGGCGTCCAGGCACTCCAGCGCGCCGGCCAGGGTGGCGATCCGCAGGTCCTCGGGGCGGTAGCGCGGTCCGATCCGGCCGATCACCAGCTCGAGGTAGGCGCGCAGGTCGGACCCGACGGTCAGGCCGCGCAGCGGGGTCTGCCACAGGTGCCGGTGGGTGTCGACGAAGCCGGGCAGCACGATCCGGTCGGTGGCGTCGATGACCTGTGCGCCGTCGGAACCCAGGCCCGGACCGACCGCGGCGATCCGGCCGTCCTCGATCAGGACGTCGGCGCCGCGGTGCACGACCGGTTCCGGCTCGGTGTCGATGACGTCGCCGCCGCGGAGCAGCATGCGCATGAGATCCTCCTTGAAGAAAGCTTTTCTGAAAGCTATCAAGTGTGTCAACTACGATGCGACGATGCCCGCGCCACCTGACCCGGTCGAGGCCCTGATCAGCGCCTGGGAGACCGAACTGCCCGACGTGCTCGGCCCGAGCTCCGAGCTCAGCAAGCGGCTCATGGTGCTGTCCGGCGAGCTCGGGGCCGCCACCAGACGCGAGCTGACGGCGTTCGGCCTGACCGCCGCCGAGTTCGACGTGCTCGCCACCCTGCGCCGGTCCGGCGCGCCGCACCGGATGAAACCCAACGAGCTGAGCCGGTCGCTGCTGCTGTCCTCCGGCGGCACCAGCAACGTGATCAACCATCTGGTGGCCGGCGGCCTGGTGGAGCGTGAGCCGGACCCGGACGACGGGCGCAGCACGCTGATCCGGCTGACCGCCGCCGGGATCACCCGGGCCGAGGAGGCGGTCCGGGCCGTCGCGGCCGCCCACGAGGACCTGTTCGCCGGCGTCCCGGCCGAGGTGCTGCGCACGGCCACCGAGGCACTGCGTGAGCTGCACGCGGCCCGGACGAAGAAAAAAACAAGCATGCATGCTTGAAATGGGTGCCCTCGCCGTGCCACGGTGTCCCCATGGTGGATCTGACCGCGCTGCTCGGCGACCTGCGGGCCGAGGGCGACGAGCTGGACGTGCTGGTACGCGACCTGCCGGCGGCCGACTGGGCCCGGCCGACCCCCGCCGCCGGGTGGACGATCGCGCACCAGGTGGCACACCTGGCCTGGACCGACGACCGGGCGCTGCTCGCGGTGACCGACGCCGAGGCGTTCCAGCGGGAGACGCTGCAGGCGCTGGCCGAGCACCCGGAGACCGGCCGCTGGGTGGACGAGGCCGCCGGCGAGGGCGCCCGCACCCCGCCGGCCGAGTTGCTGGAGCGCTGGCGGACCGGCCGGGACCGGCTCGAGGCGGCGCTCGCCGCGGTGCCGCCGGGCACCCGGGTGCCCTGGTACGGGCCGCCGATGACCGCCCCCTCGATGGTCACCGCCCGGCTGATGGAGACCTGGGCGCACACCACCGACGTGGCCGACGCGCTCCGGGTGCGCCGCGAGCCCACCGCGCGGCTGCGGCACGTGGCCCATCTCGGCGTGCGCACCCGGGACTTCGCCTACGGGGTGCGGAACCTGACCCCGCCGGCCGAACCGTTCCGGGTCGAGCTCACCGCGCCGGACGGCGAGGTGTGGACCTGGGGGCCGCCGGACGCCGGACAGCGGGTGAGCGGCCCGGCCCTGGACTTCTGCCTGCTGGTCGCCCAGCGGGTCCATCGCGACGACACCGCCCTTGCGGCCGTCGGGGCGGATGCCGACGCCTGGCTCGACATCGCGCAGGCCTTCGCCGGCTCGCCGGGTGACGGGCGCAAGCCCGGAGAACGGGTATGACACCGCTGCGCATAGGAAATGCCTCCGGCTTCTACGGCGACCGGCTCTCGGCGGTGCACGAGATGCTCACCGGTGGCCCGCTGGACGTGCTCACCGGTGACTACCTGGCCGAGCTGACCATGCTGATCCTCGGCCGGGACCGGATGAAGGACCCGAGCCGGGGCTACGCCCGGACCTTCCTGCGGCAGATGGAGGAGAACCTGGGCCTGGCGCTGGACCGCGGCGTGAAGATCGTGGCCAACGCCGGCGGGCTCAACCCGGCGGGCCTGGCCGGCGCGCTGCGCGAGTTGGCCGACCGGCTCGGGCTGCGCGCCGCGATCGCGCACGTCGAGGGGGACGACCTGATCGCCAGGGCGGACGAGCTCGGGTTCACCGGCGCGCTGACCGCCAACGCCTACCTCGGCGCCTGGGGCATCGCGGAGTGCCTGACCGCCGGCGCCGACATCGTGGTCACCGGCCGGGTCACCGACGCGGCGCTGGTGGTCGGCCCGGCCGCGGCGCACTTCGGCTGGGCCCGGGACGATCACGACGCGCTGGCCGGCGCCGTGGTGGCCGGGCACGTGATCGAGTGCGGCGCGCAGGCCACCGGCGGGAACTTCGCCTTCTTCGGCGAGCTGGCCGACCTGCGGCACCCCGGCTTCCCGATCGCCGAGATCCATCCGGACGGCTCTTCGGTGATCACCAAGCACCCCGGAACAGGCGGCGCGGTCACCCGGGAAACCGTGACCGCGCAACTGCTCTACGAGATCGGCGGGCCGGCCTACCTCGGCCCGGACGTGACCGCCCGGTTCGAGACGATCACGCTCACCGACGACGGTCCCGACCGGGTGCGGATCAGCGGGGTGCGCGGCACGGCGCCGCCGCCGCACCTGAAGGTCTGCCTCAACACGCTGGCCGGGTTCCGCAACAGCAGCACGTTCGTCCTGTGTGGACTGGACATCGAGGACAAGGCGGCGCTGGTCCGGCGACAGCTCGAGCAGGCGGTCGGCGCCGAGGGGATCAGCTGGACGCTGGCCCGCACCGACCACCCGGACGCCGACACGGAGGAAGCCGCCAGCGCCCTGCTGCACGCGACCATCAAGACCCCGGATCCGGCGCGCGCCAAGGCGTTCTCCCGGGCCGGGGTGGAGCTGGCGCTGTCGTCCTACCCGGGGTTCACCCTGACCGCGCCGCCGGCCGACGGCACCCCGGTCGGCGTCTACCGTCCGGAGTTCGTGCCGCAGACCGCGGTCGAGCAGGTCGCCGTGCTGCCGGACGGCGAGCGCCGGGTGATCGCGGCGCCGGTCGCGTTCGCCGAGCCGGACTGGACCGTCGAATGGTCGACCGGCGAGACACCCGGTGGGCCGACCCGGCGGTGCCCGCTCGGCGCGGTCGCCGGCGCGCGGTCCGGCGACAAGGGCGGCGACGCCAACCTCGGGGTCTGGGCCCGGGAGGAGGCGGCCTACGCCTGGCTCGCGCACGAGCTGACCGTCGAACGGCTGCGCGAACTGTTGCCGGAGGCCAAGGACCTGGACATCGAGCGGCACGTGCTGCCCAACCTGCTGGCGCTGAACTTCGTCCTGCACGGACTGCTCGGCGAGGGTGTGGCCGCGTCCACCCGGTTCGACCCGCAGGCCAAGGCGCTGGGGGAGTGGCTGCGGTCGCGGCAGCTGGACATTCCGGAGGTGTTGCTGTGAGTCCCTTCGACACCCCGGAACGGCGCGCGCTGCGGGAGACCTGCCAGGCGTTCGTGACCCGGGAGGTCCTGCCGTACCTGGCCGGCTGGGAGCGGGCCGGGGAGATACCGCGCGAACTGCACAGGCGAGCCGCGGACGTCGGCCTGCTCGGCATCGGCGCGCCGGAGGAGGTCGGCGGGGGCGGCGGCGACATCGTCGACTCGACCGTGGTGACCGAGGCGTTCCTCGCCGCAGGCGCCTCGTCGGGGCTGCTGGCCGGGCTGTTCACGCACGGCATCGCGGTCCCGCACATGATCTCCGCCGGGAACCCGGACCTGATCGACCGGTTCGTGCGGCCGACCCTGGCCGGCGAGCTGATCGGCTCGCTCGGCGTGACCGAACCGGACGGCGGCTCGGACGTGGCCTCGTTGCGCACCAGGGCGGTCCGGGACGGCGACCACTTCATCGTCAACGGCGCCAAGACGTTCATCACCTCCGGAGTGCGGGCCGACTACGTCACCACCGCGGTGCGCACCGGCGGCCAGGGCCACGGCGGGATCAGCCTGCTGGTGATCGAGCGCGGCACCCCCGGGTTCACGGTCAGCCGCAAGCTGGACAAGATGGGCTGGCTGTGCTCCGACACCGCCGAACTGTCCTTCGTGGACGCCCGGGTTCCGGCCGGCAACCTCGTCGGCGCGGAGAACGAGGGTTTCGTCCAGATCATGCGGCAGTTCGTGACGGAACGACTCGGTCTGGCCACGCACGCCTACGCGGTCGCCCAGCGGGCGCTGGACCTGACCGTCGAGCATGCCCGGAACCGGGCAACCTTCGGCCGGCCGCTGATCACCCGGCAGGTGGTGCGGCACCGGCTGGTGGAGATGCGCACCCGGGTGGAACTGGCCCGGACCTATGCCCGCGAGGTGATCCTGCGGCAGGCGGCGGGTGAACAACCGGTGGCCGAGGCGTGCCTGGCCAAGAACTCGGCCGTCGCCGCCTGCGACTGGGTGGTGGACCAGGCCGTGCAACTGTTCGGTGGGATGGGTTACATGCGTGAGTCCGAAGTGGAGCGTCACTACCGGGACGCCCGCATCCTCGGCATCGGCGGCGGCGCCACCGAGGTGCTGACCGACCTCGCCGCCCGGCTGTTGGGATACGACAAATGATGAGGTCCACTGTGGATGTCCGGTCGGCCGAGCATCAGGCCAACCGGGAGGCGATGCTGGCCAAGCTCGCCGAGATCGAGGCCGAGCACGCCAAGGCGATCGCCGGCGGCGGGGAGAAGTACGTCGAGCGGCACCGCAAGCGCGGCAAGCTGCTCGCCCGGGAACGGGTCGAGTTGCTGCTGGACGAGGACTCGCCGTTCCTCGAACTGTCCCCGCTGGCCGCCTGGGGTAGCAACTACACGGTCGGTGCCAGCGTGGTCACCGGCATCGGCGTGGTCTCCGGCGTGGAATGCATGGTCAGCGCCAGCGACCCGACCGTGAAGGGCGGCGCCAGCAACCCGTGGTCGGCCAAGAAGGGTTACCGGGCCGCCGACATCGCGGCGCAGAACCGGCTGCCGGCGATCCATCTGGTCGAGTCCGGCGGCGCCGATCTGCCCACCCAGAAGGAGATCTTCATTCCGGGCGGCCGGATCTTCCGCGACCTGACCCGGTCCTCGGCGGCGAAGGTGCCGACCGTCGCGCTGGTGTTCGGCAACTCCACGGCCGGCGGCGCGTACCTGCCGGGCATGTCCGACTACGTGGTGATGGTCAAGCAGCGGGCCAAGGTGTTCCTGGGTGGTCCGCCGCTGGTGAAGATGGCCACCGGCGAGGAGTCCGACGACGAGTCGCTCGGCGGGGCCGAGATGCACGCCCGGATCTCCGGCCTGGCCGACTATCTGGCCGTCGACGAACTGGACGCCATCCGGCTCGGCCGGCAGATCGTCGGCCGGCTCAACTGGCGCAAGCACGGCCCGGCCCCCGCGACCGGGTACGCCGAGCCCGCCTACGACGCCGAGGACCTGCTCGGCATCGTGCCGTCCGACCTGAAGAGCCCGTTCGACCCCCGGGACGTGATCGCCCGGGTGGTGGACGGCTCGGCCTTCGACGAGTTCAAACCGCTCTACGGCACCAGCCTGGTCACCGGGTGGGCCCGGGTGCACGGCTACCCGGTCGGCATCCTGGCCAACGCGCAGGGCGTGCTGTTCAGCGCGGAGTCGCAGAAGGCGGCCCAGTTCATCCAGCTGGCCAACCAGATCGACACCCCGCTGCTGTTCCTGCACAACACCACCGGCTACATGGTGGGCAAGGACTACGAGCAGGGCGGGATCATCAAGCACGGGGCGATGATGATCAACGCGGTGGCCAACTCGCGGGTGCCGCACATCTCGATCCTGATGGGCGCCTCCTACGGCGCCGGCAACTACGGGATGTGCGGGCGGGCCTACGATCCCCGGTTCCTGTTCGTCTGGCCCAGCGCCAAGTCCGCGGTGATGGGCCCGCAGCAGCTTGCCGGCGTGCTGTCCATCGTGGCCCGGCAGGCGGCTGCCAGCCGGGGCCAGGAGTACAGCGAGGAGCACGACGCCGCGATGCGGGCCATGGTCGAGGGCCAGATCGAGGCGGAGTCGCTGCCCATGTTCCTGTCCGGGATGCTCTACGACGACGGCATCATCGACCCGCGCGACACCCGGACCGTGCTCGGCATGTCCCTTTCGGTGATCCACAACAACCCGGTCGAAGGCACCGATCGCTTCGGTGTCTTCAGGATGTGAGCGCCGTGATTACCAACGTTCTGGTGGCCAACCGCGGGGAGATCGCCCGGCGGGTGTTCCGCACCTGCGCCGAACTCGGCATCGGCACGGTCGCGGTGTACTCCGACGCGGACGCCGGCGCGCCGCACGTGGCCGAGTCCGACGCGGCGGTGCGGCTGCCGGGCAACGCGCCGGGCGAGACCTACCTGCGGGCCGACGCGCTGGTCGCCGCCGCGGTGGCCTGCGGCGCCGACGCGGTCCACCCCGGGTACGGGTTCCTGTCCGAGAACGCCGGTTTCGCCCAGGCGGTCATCGACGCCGGCCTGACCTGGGTCGGGCCGCCGGTGGCGGCGATCGCCTCGATGGGCTCCAAGATCGAGTCGAAGCGGTTGATGGCCGAGGCTGGGGTTCCGGTGCTGTCCGAACTGGACCCGGACGCGGTCACCGAGGCGGACCTTCCCTTGCTGGTCAAGGCATCCGCCGGCGGTGGCGGCCGGGGCATGCGGGTGGTGCGCACGCTGGCCGAGCTGCCCGGCGCGCTGGCGGCGGCCCGCTCCGAGGCCGGTTCGGCATTCGGCGACGCGACCGTGTTCTGCGAGCCCTACCTGGAAACCGGGCGGCACATCGAGGTGCAGATCCTCGCCGACGCGCACGGCACGGTGTGGGCGGTGGGGGAGCGGGAGTGTTCGATCCAGCGACGGCACCAGAAGGTCGTCGAGGAGACGCCGTCGGTGTTGGTGGAGCGGATATCGGGCATGCGCGAGCGGTTGTTCGACGCGGCCCGCGCGGCGGCCCGGGCGATCGGCTACGTCGGGGCCGGCACCGTGGAGTTCCTGGCCGGCGAGGACGGCCGGTTCTTCTTCCTGGAGATGAACACCCGGCTGCAGGTGGAGCATCCGGTGACCGAGTGCGTGACCGGGCTGGACCTGGTGGCGCTGCAGCTTTCGGTCGCCGACGGCACGCCGCTGCCGGCAGCGCCGCCGCCCGCGACCGGCCACGCCATCGAGGTCCGGCTCTACGCCGAGGATCCGGCGGCGGACTGGCGGCCGCAGAGCGGAGTGCTGCACCGGTTCGAGGTGCCCGGGATTGCCGCCGAACTGGCCAACCCGGTCGGGCCGGGAGTGCGGCTCGACTCCGGGGTGCGGTCCGGTTCCGTGGTGGGCGTGCACTACGACCCGATGCTGGCCAAGGTGATCGCCTGGGCGCCGACCCGGGACGCGGCGGCCCGCGCCCTGGCCGGCACGCTGGCCAGGGCCCGGATCCACGGACTGGTCACCAACCGGGCGCTGCTGGTGCGGGTGCTGCGCCATCCGGCGTTCCTGGCCGGCGACACCGACACCGCGTTCTTCGACCGGCACGGCCTGGCCACGCTGGCCGAACCGTTGGCGGACAAGGACTCCGTCGCGGTCTCCCTGGTCGCCGCGGCGATCGCCGACGCGGCCGCCAACCGGGCCGCGGCCACCGTGCTCGGCCGGATCCCGTCCGGCTGGCGCAATGTCTCCTCCGCGCCGCAGGTGAAGCGGTACCGGTGCGGCCCGGACGAGCACGAGGTGCGCTACCAGCACACCCGGTCCGGTGTCGTGGTGGCCGGGCACGAGGACCTGCGTCTGGTCGACGCGACTCCCGAGCGGGTGGTACTGCTCGTCGGCGGCGTGCGCCGAACCTTCGACGTGGCCCGGTATCCCGGTCTGGTGTGCGTGGACTCGCCGCTCGGCCCGGTCACGCTGGAACCCCTGGCCCGGTTCGGTGACCCGGCCGCGCAGGTGGCGGCCGGGTCGCTGCTGGCCCCGATGCCGGGAACGGTGGTGCGGGTCGCGGTGTCGGTGGGAGACGAGGTCTCCGAGGGCCAGCCGCTGCTGTGGCTGGAGGCGATGAAGATGGAGCACCGGATCAACGCGCCGGCCGACGGCGTGGTCGACGAGCTTGCGGTGACGGTGGGACAGCAGGTCGAGATGGGTCGGGTACTGGCGGTAGTGAAGGAGTCGTCATGAGTTTCGTGGAGTCCGAGGAGCGGCAGGCGCTGCGCGCGGCCGTCGCCGAGGTGGCCGGGCGGTACGGCGCCGAGTACATGTCGCGTAAGGCCCGCTCCGGCGGCAAGACCACGGAGCTGTGGGAGGAGTTCGGCAAGCTCGGCTACCTCGGGGTGAACGTGCCGGAGGAGTACGGCGGCGGGGGTGGCGGCATCGGTGACCTGGCGGCGGTCATGGAGGAGTTGGCGGCCACCGGCTGCGGGCTGTTGCTCATGGTGGTCTCGCCGGCGATCTGCGCGACGATCATCGCCCGGTTCGGCACCGACGACCAGAAGAACCACTGGCTGCCCCGGTTCGCCGACGGTTCGGTCCGGATGGCGTTCGCGATCACCGAGCCGGACGCCGGCTCCAACGCCCACAAGCTGACCACCACCGGCCGGCGGGACGGCGAGGAGTGGGTTCTCAACGGGCGCAAGGTGTTCATCTCCGGCGTCGACGAGGCGGACGCGGTGCTCGTGGTCGGCCGCACCGAGGACGCGAGGACCGGCAAGCTCAAGCCGGCGCTGTGGATCGTGCCGACCAACACCGCCGGGTTCGAGTTCACCCCGATCGAGATGGACATCATCTCGCCGGACAAGCAGTTCATGCTGTTCCTCGACGATGTCCGGCTGCCGGCCGACGCCCTGGTCGGCTCCGAGGACGCCGCGCTGCTGCAGCTGTTCGCCGGGCTGAACCCGGAGCGGATCATGGCCGCCGCGTTCGCCATCGGCATGGGCCGCTACGCGCTGGACAAGGCTGTCGCCTACGCGAACACCCGGCAGGTGTGGAAATCGCCGATCGGCGCCCACCAGGCCGTGCAGCATCCCCTTGCGGTGGCCAAGATCGAGCTGGAGCTGGCCAAGGTGATGATGCAGAAGGCGGCCTGGCTCTACGACTCCGGCCAGGACCTGGCGGCCGGTGAGTCGGCCAACATGGCCAAGTACGCGGCCGCCGAGGCGTGTGTGAAGGCGGTGGACGCGGCGGTGCAGACGCACGGCGGCAACGGGATGACGGCGGAGTACGGCCTGGGCGCGCTGGTCGCCTCCGCGCGCGCGAACCGGATCGCGCTGGTGAGCCGGGAGATGATCCTCAACTTCGTGGCCCAGCACTCGCTCGGCCTGCCCAAGTCGTACTGACATGAGTGCTGCCCCTGACACCGGGGCCATCCGGCAGCCGCAGCAGGATCGCAGCCGGGCGACCCGCAGGCGGCTGCTGGAGGCCGCCATCGAATGCCTGGCCGAGCACGGTTGGTCGGGCAGCACGGTTTCCGTGGTCGCCGAGCGCGCCGGGGTGTCCCGGGGCGCGGCCCAGCACCACTTCCCGACCCGGGAGGATCTGGTCACCGCGGCGGTGGAGTTCGTGTCCGAGGAGCGCACCGCCCGGTTACGCGAACACCTGGCCGAACTGCCCACCGGCCCCGGCCGGGTCCAGGCCGTGATCGACCTGATCGACCGGATGTACACCGGACCCCTGTTCCGCGCGGCCCTGCAACTGTGGCTGGCGGCCACCTCCGACGAACAGCTCCGCGCCCGGGTGTTGCCGCTGGAAGCCCATGTCGGCCGGGAAACCCACCGGGTGGCCCTGGAACTGCTCGGCGTGGACGAGTCCGTGCCCGGGGTCCGCGAGGTGGTGCAGGGGACCCTGGACATGGCGCGCGGCCTGGGACTGGCGAACCTGCTCACCGACGACAGCAAGCGCCGCAAGCGAATCCTCCAGCAGTGGGCCCGAATCCTGGACGCCACCCTCAGCGGCGCGGGCTGAGCAGACCCCGCTCGAACGCCACCGCCACCGCTGCCGCGCGGTCCTTGACGCCCAGCTTCGCGTACACGTGCAGCAGGTGCGTCTTCACGGTCGCCTCGCTGATGAACAGCGTGGCCGCGGCCTCGCGGTTGGTGGACCCGCGCGCGATCAGGCCGAGCACCTCCAACTCCCGCTGGGACAACCCGTCCGAGGCGGGCGCCCGCATCTGGCCCATCAGCCGGGTGGCCACCGCGGGGGAGAGCACCGCCTGGCCCCGGGCCGCCGCCTCGACCGCCCGGAACAACTCCTCCCGGGGCGCGTCCTTGAGCAGGTAGCCGGTCGCGCCGGCCTCGATCGCCGGCAGCACATCGCTGTCGGTGTCGTAGGTGGTCAGCACCAGCACCCGGGACGGCACCCCGCGCCGGGCCAACTCGGCGATCGCGCTCACCCCGTCCATCACCGGCATCCGCAGGTCCATCAGCACCACGTCCGGCCGGCGCGCCTCGGCCAGTGCGATGGCCTCGGCGCCGTCGGCCGCCTCGCCGATCACCTCGAACCGGTCCCCGCCGGTGAAGATGCCGCGCAGCCCGTCCCGGACCACCGGGTGATCATCGACGATCAGCAGCGTGATCGGCACGTCAGCCTCCCGCCGGGAGGCTGACCGACACCGCGGTGCCGGTGTCCGGCTCGGACTCGATCACCATGCTGCCGCGCAGCGCGTCCACCCGCTGGCGCATCGCGGTCAGGCCGAAACCGGAGCCGGAGTTGTTGCCTGGCACGAATCCCGTGCCGTCGTCCCGGACATCGAGCGTCACCAGATCCTCCATATAGGACAGTGTGAGCCCCACTCTGGACGCGCCCGCATGCTTGGCGACGTTGGCCAGCGCCTCCTGGGCGGTGCGCAGCAGCGTCACCTCCACGTCGGGGTGCATGGGCCGGGCGGGGCCGGTCGTGGTCACCTCGACCGGCACCCCGTTGATCTCCGACCAGCGCCGCACCACATCGGCGATCGCCTCCGGCAACCGGGCGTTCTCCAGCGCCTCCGGCCGCACCGCGAGCACCGAACGCCGGGCCTCGGACAGGCTTTCCCGGGCCAGCGCCATGGCGGTATCCGCATGGCGGCGCCAGTTCGGCGGATGCGTCTCGGCCGCCTCGAGCTGGGTGATGATCCCGGTCAGTCCCTGGGCCAGGGTGTCGTGGATCTCCCGGGCCATGCGCTGTCGCTCGTCGAGCATGCCGGCCTCGTGCGCCTGGGTGAGCAGCTGCGCGTGCAGCCCGGCGTTCTCCTCGAGCGCGGCGGCCAGCTCGGTCAGCGCCTGCTTGCGTTTGCGGTCTCGCTCCACGGTCCGCCAGCCGAAGTAGTTGAACGCCGCCGCCATCGTGATGTTCACGAAGGCGAGCACCAGGAACGGTCCCGGCCCGGCGAACCTGAGCCCGTCGATCCCGCCGAGCTGTGACACCGCCAGCAGCAGCGCGTTCGCACCGACGCCGACGAACCGCCAGATGCCGACCAGGCAGTCGAATGCCCGGAAGTAGCCGGCGAAGACGAAGATGCCGTACCAGGGTGCCCGGAAGATCAGAACCGCGGTCAGCACCAGCAGGCCGACGTAGTAGATGGTGGACAACCGCCGGTGGTCGAGCTGCCAGCTCGGGTTGAAGGTGTCCAGCGCGAGCACCCAGGCGGCCGTCGCGGCGGCGACGGCGAGCGTGCCGCCCTGTTCCGCCGTGGACCAGCTCGGCATCACGATCGTGATCGCGGTCGGGATGATCAGCAGCACCAGCGGGATGAACCGCATGACGACGGCCTCCCGCCGCTCCCACGGCTCCTCCTCGAGCTGCGCGTTGGTCACCTGGCCGCCTCCCAGCGGAAGAACCGGGCCGCGAGCAGGCCCGCGGCGACCGTCCACCCGAGCATCACGGCGATGTGCAACGGCTGCGGCCACGACCCGCTCGCGGTGTCCTGCAATGATTGCACGCCGGCTCCGAGCGGGGTGAGGTCGCTGATCCGGACCAGGGCCTCCGGCATCAGGGCGCGGGGCACCCACAGCCCGGCGAAGAACATCACCGGGAAGAACAGGATGGAGCCGATCGCCCCCGCGGCCTTGCCGCTCGGCGCGAGCGCCGCGATCAGGAGCCCGATGGACAGCGAGGCGACCGCGCACAGCACGAACACCAGGGCGTAACCGACGATCTGACCGGGCAGCGGAACGGCGAAGACGATCCGGCCGATGGCCAGCACCACGGTCGTGGCCAGCACCGACAGCGCCGTGCACATCAGCAGCGCCGCGGTGAGCAGCACCAGCGGGCGAACCGGGGTGGTGGCCATCCGGCGCAGGATGCCCTTCTCCCGGTAGGTCGCGAGCATCTGTGGCAACCCGTTGAGCGCGAACATGACGATGACCATCGCGATGACGATCGGCGCGTACAGGTCGATCACCCGCAGGCCGCCGTAGTCCTGGCTCGGCTGCCGGAACGCCGGCACCGAGCCGAGGATGACCAACAGGATCGGCGGAAAGACGATGGTGAAGAACACGCTGATCGGCTCGCGAAAGTACAGCCTGGTCTCGGTGAAGGTGAGTCGGGTCAGCGGGTTCATCGGTTCTCCTTGGTGGAATCGAGCGTGCGGCCGGTGAGCGCGACGAAGGCGTCGTCCAGGGTGGTCTGTTCGACCCGCAGGTCGGCGGCGATGATCTGGTTGCGGGCCAGCAGGGACGTGACCGCGTGCAGCAGGTTTCCGGTGCCGGTCACCACGATCTGCTTGCCGGACCGGCTCACCCCGCTCACCTCGGGCAGCGCGGTGAGCAGCACGTCGTCCAGCGGCCCGGACGGCCGGAACCGGATCCGCTGCTCGTTGTCCACTGTGGACACGATGCCGGCCGGGGTGTTGAGCGCGACGACCCTGCCGGAGTCGATCAGGGCCAGCCGGTCGCAGAGTCGCTCGGCCTCCTCCATGAAGTGGGTGACCAGAAGAATCGTGACGCCCCGCTCCCGGATGCCCTCGATCAGCTCCCAGACGTCGCGGCGCGCCTGGGGGTCCAGGCCGGTGGTCAGCTCGTCCAGCACGGCCACCTCGGGCGAGCCGATCAGGGACAGCGCGATCGACAGCCGCTGCTTCTGGCCGCCGGACAGCCGGCGGTACTGGACGTTCGCCTTGTCCCGCAACCCGAGCGTGTCCAGCAGGCCGCGCCAGTCGGCGGGCTCGCGGTAGAAGGAGGCGTACAGCTCCAGCGCCTCGCGCACGGTGATCTTGTCGGGTAGCTCGCTCTCCTGTAGCTGCGCCCCCATCCGGTGCCGCAGCTCGGGATCCCCGGGCTCCCGGCCCAGCACCCGGATCGTGCCGCTGTCCGGCCGGCGCAGGCCCTCGACGCACTCCACCGTCGTGGTCTTGCCGGCCCCGTTCGGTCCCAGGATGCCGAAGATCTCGCCCGGCTCCACCGTGAACGACACCCCGTCGACCGCCGGGTGCC
Source organism: Actinophytocola sp. (assembly GCF_035712165.1). Lineage (GTDB taxonomy): Bacteria > Actinomycetota > Actinomycetes > Mycobacteriales > Pseudonocardiaceae > DASYTH01. The sequence goes on from NZ_DASTBH010000537.1 coordinate 19,614, forward strand.
CGTCGTAGCTCTTGACCAGCTCGTTGACTTCGATAACCGCCATGCCACAAGGCTGTCGGGGCGGCGGCCGCGGCGAATCGGACGGCCGGACAGACCTGGCATCAACCGATCGGTTGAGCCGGGATCAGAAGGGCGGCCAGACCTCGAAGATGTGTTTGTGCGCCAACCACGCGCTCACGTCGTGCCGCTGGCGGCTGAGCTCCTCGAGGGTCTTGTGCACCGTACGCAGGGCAAGGTCGGCGTCCCCCACCAACAGCACCCGACCGGCCACGGCGGCGGCGAACTCCTCCGACCGGATGATGCGCGCGCTCGACCCGCCGGGCGCGGCCAGGCCGAGCAGCAGGTCGGTGGTCCGCCAGTAGCGTCCGTCGTGGGACACCCGCACCGCGGTCAGCTCGCTCGGCGCGCCGCGGGCGTGCCGGGAGCGCGGCCGGCGGTGGGTGAGCCGCAGGTTGGCGTCCGGGATCAGCCAGGTGACCTCGGAGTCGTAGGACGGGTCCTCGGGGGTGGGGCTCTCGGTGCGCAGCCCCCAGCGTTCCTCCTGGCAGGTCCGCAGCTGCCGGGCCGTGCCCGACGAGTAGCTACGGACCGCTGTAACTGTGTCGACTATGTCAACCAGTTGCGGAGTGATCGCCGTTCCCACAGGTCCAGAGGGTAGTCGCCGGCATGCGAGCCGTTACGGAAGGCCCCACATTTGTTATGTCACGTCTCGTACGCGGTTGGATACCGATCCGGCACACGGTCTTGACTAGTGTCGCCAGGTGACCGGCAGGCCCTCCCCGGCGAGCCAGGCGTCCACGTTCCGGCCGGCCGCGGCGATCCCGTCGATGGCCTGGTAGGCGCGGTCGAACGCGCGCTCGGCCGACGCCTGGTCGATCAGTCCGGCCTGCAGCGCCGCCAGCGTCTCGTCGGTGTCCAGCAGCCTCTGGTCCCGCCCGGTGTGCACCACGATGTCCAGGTAGAGGTCGGTGGTGCGCCACACCGGCCCGGTCTCGATGTCCACCACGTCGATGTAGAAGTCCTGGTAGACCGGCGCTCCCGGATGCATGTCCCACTTGTTCACCCGCAGCCCGAGCCGGGGCAGCAGCCAGGACTGGAAGTAGGCGAGCTCCGGATGCCCCGCCACCGGCCGCGCCATGAACAGGCCGAAGTCGGCCAGCCGGTACTCGTCGACCCGCCGGACCCGGCCCTTGGGATCGGTGTTCGTCATCGCCTCGATGTCGAAGACCTCGACCTTCGGCGGATGGACAGCCACGTTCACACGCCGAGACTGGCACAGACCCGGCTGACCTCGCCCAGGTGCTGGGGATCATCCAGCCCTGCCGGCACCGGTTGCCGCCAGGGCTCCATGCGACGTGGCTGTCTCACCTGTGCGGGCTGTGCCTGGCGCACCGCCCGGGTCGGCACCGGTCCCGGCGCGAAGCTGGCCGCCACCGCCTCGCTGCTGCTCGCCTCGGCCACGGTGGCCGACCACGTCACCGACGGCGACCGCCCTCGGGCGCTGGCCGGGGCGTCGGCGGCACTGGCCGCGACCTGGGGTTCGACCCGGCCGGGCTGCTCGCGACGCTGGGCCGGCAGGGCGAGTTGGAGGCCGCGGCCGACCGAGGCGGTCTGCGCGCACATCGCGGTGCTCGCCGGGCGGCCCGGCAACGTCGAGCCGCTGCGCGAGGTGGGCCGGCTGTTCGGCCGGGTCGCGCACCTGCTCGACGCCGTCGAGGACCAGGCCCAGGACGAGACCCGGGGCGCGCGTGGAACCCGTTGACCGCCACCGGAACCGGTCGCGCCGAAGCCCGCCGGCCCTGCGCGGACGCGCTGCGCGGCATCCGGCTCGCGCTGGCCGAACCCGGGTTCACCACCGGCGCCCTGGTGCACGCGCTGCTGGTGCCCTGAGATTGTCGGTGGCCGCGCGTAGCCTCGTTGCCGTGGCGATTCCGACAGCACACTCCGCGATGCGACCCATCGGTGACATCCCCCGGGCCGACGGGCGGTTCCGGATGGCCAGCCCGTTCCAGCCCGCGGGTGACCAGCCGGCGGCGATCGACGAGCTGGAGCGGCGGCTGCGCGCGGGGGAGCGCGACGTGGTGCTGCTGGGCGCGACCGGAACCGGCAAGTCGGCCACCACGGCCTGGCTGATCGAGCGGGTGCAGCGGCCGACCCTGGTCATGGCGCCGAACAAGACGCTGGCCGCGCAGCTGGCCAACGAGCTGCGGGAGTTCTTCCCGGACAACGCGGTCGAGTACTTCGTCAGCTACTACGACTACTACCAGCCCGAGGCCTACGTCCCGCAGACCGACACCTACATCGAGAAGGACTCCTCGGTCAACGAGGACGTCGAGCGGCTGCGGCACTCGGCCACCATGAGCCTGCTGTCCCGGCGGGACGTGGTCGTGGTCGCCTCGGTGTCCTGCATCTACGGCCTGGGCAGCCCGCAGGAGTACCTGGACCGCACGATCGGGCTGGCCGTGGGCCAGACCGTCGAGCGCGACGTGCTGCTCCGCGCGCTGGTCGACACCCAGTACACCCGCAACGACCTGTCGTTCACCCGGGGCACGTTCCGGGTGCGCGGCGACACCGTCGAGATCATCCCGGCCTACGAGGAACTCGCCGTGCGGATCGAGTTCTTCGGTGACGAGGTGGAGGCGCTGTACTACCTGCACCCGCTGACCGGCGACATCATCCGCCAGGTCGACAACGTGCGGATCTCCCCGGCCACGCACTACGTCACCGGCCCGGAGCGGATGGAGCACGCCATCCGCACCATCGAGGAGGAGCTGGCCGAACGCCTTGCCACGCTGGAGAAGCAGAACAAGCTGCTCGAGGCGCAGCGGCTG
>NZ_DASTBH010000538.1:0-5498 GCF_035712165.1 Actinophytocola sp.
CCATCGCCGACCGGAGTGGCTCGACGTCGTTGGAGCAGGCCTCGTTGACGGACACCACCTGGGGGTGGCTTGCGGCGATCACGGCGGCGGCCTTGGCCATCACGTCGTCGCCGGTGAAGCAGTCGGCCCAGCCGCCGTGGCAGATGTTGAGCTGGAGCACCCGGACCGTGCCGGTCGAGGCGGGGGCCTCGAGCGGGGCGCTCACCAACGCCGCGCCGAGTACGACGGCCGCGGCGACGACTCCGATCCGCATGACGTGATCGTATGGGGCTGGCAGCCGCAAACGGCGAACGAAACCGGACGCGATGGGTAGGCTCCCGCCGGTGCGGACCGACGATCCGGAGCGGATCGGCAGCTACGGGATTCTCGGCCGGCTCGGGTGCGGAGCGATGGGCACCGTGTTCCTCGGCCGGTCCCCGGGTGGCCGGCTGGTCGCGGTCAAGGTCGCCCGGGCCGAACTGGCGGAGGACACCGGTTTCCGGGACCGGTTTCGGCGTGAGGTCGCGACGATGCGCGCGGTCGGCGGGTTCTGGACGGCGGCGGTGGTGGACGCCGACCCGGACGCGCCCCGGCCGTGGCTGGCCACCGAGTACGTGCCCGGCCCGAACCTGCACGACGCCGTCACCGGCCACGGCACGCTGCCCGAGCCGGCGCTGCGCCGCCTGGTCGCCGGCCTGGCCGAGGCGCTCATCGCCATCCATGCCGCCGGCCTGGTGCACCGCGATCTCAAGCCGGCCAACGTGTTGCTCGCCGAGGACGGCCCGCGAGTGATCGACTTCGGTATCGCCCGCGCGCTCGAACAGGTCCGGCTCACCGCCACCGGCATGTTCGTCGGCACGCCGGGTTACCTGTCGCCGGAACAGATCGACGGCCGGGAGGTCACCCCGGCCAGCGATGTCTTCGCGCTCGGCTGCGTGCTGGTGTTCGCGGCCACCGGCCATGGCCCGTTCCGCGGTGGCGACACGATGGCGCTGCTGTACCGGGCGGTGCACGGCCGGCCGGACCTCGACGGGGTGCCGGCGAGCCTGCGTCCGCTGGCGTCGCGGTGCCTGGACCGGGATCCGGCGCTGCGCCCGACACCGGCCGACCTGCTCGCCGAGGTCGGCGAGCCGGGCGTGGACGCGTGGCTGCCGGACCGGTTGCGCACCCTGGTCGCCGAGGGCGTAACCGAGATCCCCAGGGGTATTCCCCGTTCGCCCACCCGGCGCTATGCCCGAGCGAACGGACCCCTCATGCCAGCACCCCAGGACGATTCGGTCGACGCACCGGCCGGCGCCGGAAACCGAGCGGTGTTCCGCACCTCGCGGGTGTCGGCGGCGGTGTGGGCCGCCGTGTTCGGCGTCGCCGCCCTGCTCTGCGCGGCGATGTCCCAGTCGGCCAACCAGTTCGGCGACAACCTGCCGGCCGTGCTGCTGTTCGTGGCGTTCGTGGTGCTGCTCGTGCCGACCGCTCGGATGCTGTGGATCCTGCTGCGGCCGGGCCGGTGGGTGGAGCTGTCGGCCGACGGGTTGACCGTCGGCCGGGGCGAGCGGCGCAGGCGGCTCGCCTGGTCCCAACTGGCCCGGGTGCGCGTGGTGGAGGACAAGCGCCGGCCGTGGCTGGTGGCGTGGCTGGCCGACACCGAGGTGTCCCGCGCCGACCTGGGTCCGGCCTACTCCGGCGGCTTCCGGGTGTTCCCGGTGGCGCACGAGCGTCGCCCGGCCGGCCGGCGCCGCGAGGTGCGGGAGCTGCGGGCGGCCCTGAGTTGGTACGGCGGCGCGGTCTACGACCCCAGCACCTAGTGTCCCGCGCCGGAAATCTGCCACCGCCTGGATCACCGGACTCAGGCACCGAATTTCCGGCGCGGGACACTAGGTGGACTCGCGCAGCACCAGATCGGGTTTGAACATCACCTGCTGGTGTGCGTGGGTGTCGGGGTGGTCGCACTCCTCGAGCAGCAGCCGGGCAGCGGTTCGTCCGATGTGGACGGTGGGCTGCCGGATCGAGGACAGCGGCACGGCCGCGTCGGCGGCGAACTCGATGTCGTCGTAGCCGAGCAGCGCGATGTCGTCCGGAACCCGGCGGCCGGTGCTGACCGCCGCCCGCAGCACGCCGAGGGCGAGCAGGTCGTTGGCGCAGAACGCGGCTTCGATCCGGGCGCCGCGTTCGAACAGCCCGATGGCGGCCTCGTAGCCGAGCCGGGCCTTGAGCGCGGGCGCCTCGATCACCGTGATCAGGCGGTCCGGGTCCTCGCCGGCGGCGGCGACCGCGCGGCGCAGCCCGGTCAGCCGGTCGGCGCACTGCCGCAGGCCCAGCGGTCCGGTCACGTAGGCGATGTCGCGGTGGCCGCGCTCGATCAGGTGGGTGCCGGCCAACTCGCCGCCCGCGACGTCGTCGACCGCCACCGAGCAGCAGTCGACCCGGGGGTCGTGCCGGTCGACCAGCACGGTCGGGGTGCCTCGGGTGCGCAGTGCGTCGAGGCGTTCCGAGCTGACCGAGACCGGGGTGATCAGCACGCCGCGCACCCGCTGCTCCTCGAGCACCTGCAGGTGCCGGTTCTCCCGGTCGCCCTGCTCGTCGGAGTTGCACAGCATCAGGGCGTAGCCCTGTTCGGTGGCCACGTCCTCGACGCCCTTGGCCACGTCCTGGAAGAACGGGTTGGCCATGTCCAGCACGATCAGGCCGAGTGAACGGCTGGTGCCGGCGCGCAGCTGGGCGGCCGAGGAGTTGCGCACGAAACCCAGCTCCGCGATGGCGGCGAGCACCTGTTCCCGGGTGCCGACCGCGACCTTCTCCGGCCGGTTGAGCACATTGGACACCGTGCCGATGGAAACCCCGGCCCGCTCGGCGACGTCCTTGATGCTCACTGGCATTCCTGAATCGTATCAACGGATCGAGCCGCAACCGTGTCTTGACGTCCCCAGCAAACTGCCTTAGCTTGGCGGCAACCGTGATGAAACGTTTCATTCGGAGGACCTGTGGAGCCGCTGCGCGCACCGCGCCGGATCTGCTTCCTGTTGCGGGTGCGGCCCGACCGCATCGAGGAGTACCGGCGCCGGCATGCCGAGGTCTGGCCGGAGATGCTCGAGGCACTGCGCCGAACCGGGTGGCGCAACTACTCGCTGTTTCTCCGGCCGGACGGCCTGCTGGTCGGCTACTTCGAGACCGACGACCTCGACGCGGCGCTGGACGGGATGGCCGCGACCGAGGTCAACGCGCGGTGGCAGGCGGACATGGCGCCGTTCTTCGAAGGTTTGCCCGGAGCGCCCGACGAGGGGATCGTCCCGTTGGCGGAGGTGTTCCACCTCGATTGATCATCAGGGAGGACAGATGGCCGGGCCTGACATGCGACCGCTCACCCTGCTCGCCGTCGCACTGACCCTGCTGCTGACGCCGGTGCCGGCCGCCGGCTCCGGTGTCCTCGCCGGCCCGCCGGCGACGCTGCTCGCCGACACCCAGCTCGACCCGACCGCGCTGTACTTCGTGTCCTTCGACGGTCTGGTCAACAACGAGTCCTTCCAGCAGGACGCGATCGTCAGCTTCGCCGGCTACCAGTACGCCGCCTGGTACACCGCCAACCGCAACGCCGTGGTCGCCCGGCGGGCCCTGCCGTCCGGCGCCTGGGAACGGGTGGTGCTGCCGCACCCGTTGTCCACCAACGACTCGCACAACGTGATCTCGCTGGGCATCTCGCCGTCCGACGGCCGGTTGCACGTGGCCATGGACACCCACAACACCCCGGTGTTCTACGTCAGGTCCGAGGCCGGGCTGGTGTCCGCGCCGGCCTCGCGCACCTGGACGGCGGCCCGGTTCGGTGCGGTGCAACGAAACCTGGACGGGGTGGACCTCGGCGGGATCTCCTACCCGCAGTTCGTCCGCACCCCGGAGAACCGGCTGCAGCTCAGCTACCGCACCGGCGGTTCCGGCAACGGCACCAACGAGTTGGCCGAGTACGACGGCGGCACCTGGCGCAAGCTCGGCCGGTGGTCGTCGGCCACCGGGTCGTGGCGCGCACCCAACGGTGTGACCAGCACGACCCGCAACATGTACCTGCACGGGCTGACCTACGGGCCGGGCGGGCGGCTGCACGCGGCGTTCACCTGGCGGGAGGGCAACACCGGCGTGCTGTGCAACGCCGGAGGGCTGACCAACCACGACACCGGCTACGTCTACAGCGACGATCGCGGCCGCACCTGGCGCACCCCGGCCGGTCAGCCGGCCGGAACGACCGGAGGCGCCGCGGTGGCCGTGTCCGCCGGCCTGGTGGTGGATCCGCTGGATCCCAACCATGGCCTGATGAACCAGGAGAGCCAGGCGGTCGACTCGGCCGGCAACCCGCACGTGGTGATCAGCTACGTGCCCGGCCGGTTCACCCAGTGCGTCACCGGCTACGCGGCCGACCGCACCCGGTGGGGCCGGGCCTTCCACGTGTTCCGCACCGCGGCCGGAAGCTGGACCAAGTTGGAGGTGCCGGTCGCGCCGAACGCCACAGGACGCACCCGGATCGTCTTCGACCGCAACGACAACGCCTACCTGATCATGCCGTTCGGCCGCATCGTCAGCGCGTCGCGGGCCAGCAACTGGACCGACTGGACGCTGGTGTTCGACCGGCCGGGCATGAACGCCTTCGGCGAGGTGGACGTGGACGCCTCGCGGCTCGCGAGCGAGGGCGTGCTGTCGGTGCTCTACCAGCAGCGGTCCAGCGGCACCACGCCGTCGCCGATCCGGGTGGCCGACATCCGGCTTGGCTGAGCGGCCCAGGTAGGGCATCCGATCATGCGGTGGTAATTGGGACTTTCGGAATTCCGGCTACCAGCCTGGTGCGAACGGGGTATGCGTCGTAGGTTGCTAAGGGTGATCGCTGTCCGGGCGCACCGCCGGCGTGAAAAGAAACGTCGTGCGATCAGCGAGCAGGCCGTTGTCGGCGACGGTGAACACGTCGACGAAATCGACATGCGGATCGTCCCCGTTGCCGGGCAGCAGGTTGCGCGCCTGGCCGAGCGCGGCGACCCGGCGACCGGCACCGAAAACCTCGCGCACGGCGTGCCGGACGAACCTGGTGCCGCGGCGCGAAACCTCCACGCGCTCCAACTCCTCGCGTCCGATGACCTGGCACGATCCGGGCTGCCGCACCACGGCCCGCTCGGTGAACAGCGAGCAGTAACCGTCGACATCGCCGCGGTCGAGGTAGTGGTAGCTGAGCCGAACGTGATCCACCGCGGTGGCGACCAGTTCGGTTTCCGGCCACCACAATGTGGACGCGTTGTTTGTCGTCATGCCGATCCATCCCGTCCGGCCGCCTTACCGTGCCGGACCTATCCTGACCGCGCCCGCCATCGGCCCACTATGGCCCCGTTATCGCGGCCGGAACCCGGAAAACAGGTCAGTTCCGGGACAACTGGAGGTCGGAGATGGACGTGACGAAGTCCGCCGAGCCAGTCGATCCCGGTGGCCACCCGGTGCGGTTCAAGATCCTCGGTCCGATCGAGGTGACCTGCGGAGACGTCGCGGTGCGCATT
>NZ_DASTBH010000539.1:0-2946 GCF_035712165.1 Actinophytocola sp.
GGTCGGCCCGCGGCAGCCCCAGCAGCCCGCCGCTGCCGCCAGTCAGCACGGGCCGAAGCCGCACCGCCGGCCAGTCCAGGCCCTCTCCGCCCACCCAGGCCACGATCGCTGCCGCCACCCACGCCGCGAGCACCAGCCCGAGCAGCGCCACCACCACGGCGCTCGCGCGTCGGCGCCGCTCGCGGCGGGTGAACAGCCGGGTCCGGCCCAGCTCGCCGAGCGGCCGCACCCGGCTCACGGCCACCACCGGCCCACCACGGCCAGGTCGCGGTCCCAGCCGTGCGCCCCCGCCCGGCCCTGCCCGGGACAACCCGCCTCCCGCAGCCACCACCGATCGACCTGACCGGACCCGCTGCCGGCCAGCCGGGAGCCCGTCGCAGCGACAACAAATACGGCCCGCTCGGTGCAGCCCCGGAAGGCGAGGTCAGGGCCGCGAGCGGGTCGGTGTCCCGGCCGCCCGGGCACGGCGGGCTGGTCACGATGTGGGTCGCGATCATCGGGGTGGCGATGACCCGACCCGGGCTGCTCAGCGCCCCTGGTGGTGTGGTTGTGGCGGGTCGCGTCGGGCCGCCGGGCTGCGGCGGCAGTGGCCGGCCGAGCCTCGGGCGCCTCCACGGCCCGCAGGACGTCACGGATGGCCTGCTGCAGTGCGTGCGCGTCGTGCAGGGCTTCGGTTTGCGCGGCGAGTTCGTCGGCGGTGTCGTGGACCTGGGTGAGCAGGTAACGCACCTGCGGCCATGGGACTCGGGTGCCCGGTCCGGTCCCGGCATGCAGATCCGCCCGGGCGGCGTGCAGGACCTGCCGCAGCTGCCCAGTGGTGGCCTGCAACCGCAGCACCCGCCGCCGGGTCGACCGTTCCCAGGCGAGCAGGTCGCTGGTCGGGTCGGCGGTCAGGGCGGGCGCGTCCGGCGCGGCGAGCGCGGTGTGGATCGCGGCGGGCAGCGCGATCACCCGGCCCGCTCCGCTCCGTGTCGGGTCGTCGAGCGACAGGTGCCGACCGCCGGTGGCCGTTTCCCGCCACGACAGCGATGCGCGGTGGGCTGACATGGATTTCCCCCCAATTTCGGTACATAGATCGAACGGTGCCGGTGGTTTCGGCTGCGTGGCGTGTGCCGACCCGGCGATTGCCGTGGTGTGGTTATTGTGCGAAGTATTTTTGGGTGATTTGGGTGATGGCTTGGATCGCGGCCTGGGCCTTGGCGGGATCCAGTTTCGCCCGCTCGTCCATGATCGTTCCGCGGGTGTTGAGCGCCTGGATGTTGATGTGCAGGTTGCCGGGCCGGGATAGGTCGTTGAACGGGGAGAGGTAGACGTCGAAGTCGTTCTTGTCGATGCCCCAGAACGTCACCGCGGCTTTGCCGGCGATCTGGGTTTCCTGCCGGTCGGTCCACAGGTCCTGCCGTTTGCCGAAGTCACCGGGTACGTTTTCCGCATCGACGTTCACCCGCAATTCCAGGCTGTGGGTGGGCTCCACCCAGAAGCAATGCTCCCCCCAGGTCAACGCGGCGAAGGTGGACCCGAACAGCGTGGCGACCGCATCGGCGAACACCGCGCACTGCACGTTGCGGTTGGTTAAGGCGGCGGTCAGGATCTGCTCGGTGCCCTGCGGCACGTCCACCGGGTGGTAGGGCTCGCAGTCGTACTGGCCGGGGCCGAAGTCGCGGCAGGCGCCGACGGCTTCGGTGTCTGGGTCGTCCGGGGCGAGCAGCAGCGGCCGTTGCGGGGCGGCGTCGGCGTCGTCGGGTGCCTGGTCGATCAGGGCGATGGCCTTTTCCGCGAGTTTGGCGGTGGTGTCGCAGGTCGCGGTGGTCAGTTTGATCACCAGCGCCGCGTACCACTGGCTGGCGGTGTGGCTTTCGCCTTGGTTCCAGGTCAGTCGGCAGCTTCCGGTGAAGTCGTCGACGTCGGCGGTTTTGCCGCCCACCGGCCGCGGGTGCGCCGCTGCCTTCGGGGTCTGCTCGTAGGCGATCTCCAACTTGGGGGTGTACTCGTGCGACGGCGCGCCGCCGTCGGTCTTCTTGGTGGTGTCGCAGCCGCTGAACGGGTCGTACAACCCGTCGGGCTTGTAGGTGTAGTTCTTGGCGTCTTGGTCCAGCAACGTGGCCAGGAAGTAGCAGCCGTCCCACGCCGCGTACGGGCGTTGCGCGGGGTTGACGGTGATCGCCTCGGGCGCGCGGAGCTTGGCGACTGAGGCTTGCGCCACGTCGTGCAGCACCCGGCAGGTATCGGTGGTGTTGTCGTAAGCGTCGTAGGTGTATCGCAGGGCCCGGGTGAAGCTCACCGGGACATACAGCTCGCACCGTTTCCCGGCACCGTCCTGCCGGTATTCGTAGGCTTTCGCGCCGCCGATGGTCACCGGTGCTCCGCCGTAGGCCACCAGATGGCTGAACTCGGCGCCGACCGCGACCCGCACTCCGTCGTCCGCCGGTGAGTAGTCCGCTCGCGGTGTCAGCATGCAAGAGTGCGGCCCGGTTGGCAGCACCGCCGCACCAGGTGTGGTCGTCTTCGCGGCGTCGAGGTCGAAGACCCCGCACGCGTCGAGTTGGCGCAAGGCCACGGTGACTGCCTGCAGATCCCGGTCCTTCGGTGGCGGCGTCTTGGCCGGCTCCCCCGCCGACGAACTGCCCGGGCTCCCGGCGGGCACCGGATGCCCGGCCTGCCTAGTGGTGCACCCGGTGAGCAGCGCCAAGAAGGCCAAGACCACCACGGTCGCCGCACCGGCAAGGCCGCGGCCCGGCGCGGCCGGCCAGCCCCGCCCCGAGCGGCGACGGTGCGCGCCGCGGGCGCAGGGCCGACCGCCCGGTGCCGGCAAGTTGTTACGCCGCCGCTGCGCGCTCGGGAGGCGCCGCAGGGTTCGTGGCCCCGCGTTGTGCTGACCTTGTCGTGACATGACGAACTCCCCCAGTTGTCTCGTGTGGACGCTGCGATGGGTGTGGTGGGGCATCA
>NZ_DASTBH010000540.1:0-22194 GCF_035712165.1 Actinophytocola sp.
GCCGTGCCGTGCGGTAGGGCGCGCACGGCCCGGTCCATGTCCGGGTGCAGGGCCTCCACCAGCACCTCGCGCAGCGTCGCCCGGGCCTGCTCGGGGGTGCGCACGCCGCGGGCGACCAACTCGCCGCGCAGCCGCTCGACCACCTCGGCGGTGGTGGCGGCGCCCAGGTCGGCCAGCAGCAGGGTGTCCTCGACCTCGGTCCACGAGTCCTCGTCCAGGTCACCGGCGCCGAGCAGGCCGAGCAGACCGCTGCCGAACGCCGACCGGGAGCGCGACAGCCGCCCGCGCAGGCGCTCGAGCCGCCCGGACGTCGGCTCGATCTCCTCGGTCGCCGGGGCCGCGGGCTCGGCTTCGACCGGGGCGGCCGCCTCGGGCTCGGGTTCCGGCTCGACCTCGACCTCGACCGGCTGGGGCGCCTCGACCGGGCGTTCCCCGCCGGGGGCGAGGGCGATCCCGCCGCCCGCCCGATAGCCGGCCGGCTTGGACCGCTCCTCGCCCCTCTCGGTCAGGTCGATCCGCCGCCGCCGGGCCAGGACGACCCCGACGACCACGGCAAGCACGAGCACGACCAGGACGGCGACCAGGACGACGATCAGGGTGGTGGACACCCGGTCATCCTCGCATCCGGGCCCCCACCACCGCCGACGCCGTCACCCGACTCAGGGCTCGCCGGGCTTCGCGCGATCCTGGATCAGCGCGGCGATCTTCGCGAACCCCTCCTGCATCTCCCCGCGCACGTTCGCGAACTCCCCGTGCATCTCGCCGCGCACGTTCGCGATCTCCCCACGCACGTTCGCGAACTCCTGCTCCACCTTCGCGAACTCCTGCTCCACCTTCGCGAAGCCGTCGCGCGCCTCCTTGTGGACTCCGGCGATGCGCTCGTACACCTTCACGAACCCTTCGCGCATCTCGAAGCCCGTGTCGACGATGCGCTTGTTGAGTTCGACGAGTTGCTGGGTGTGCTCGACCTGGGTTACGCGGAGGGCCTGGAGCGAGGTGGTGTGGGCGCGGAGTCGGGCGTGGACGTCGCCCACCTCCTTGCTCGCGGCGGCGGCCAGGTCGCGGATCTCCGGCATTTCTTGCTCCAACCTGGTGACTCGCGCGTCGATCTGGAACAGGTTCACGGTGTCTCCCCTCGGACGGTGTGGCGCTCTCGTGCGCTCGGGCACCACCCTCTCGGATCTGGGGGGAGCAGCCAAATCGCTATCCACAGAGGACTCGGAGCGGTCCGCGGGCGGTCGGTTCGGGGCGCTGGGCGGTCATTTCAGGGCGCCGGCGACGAAGCCCTCTCGTACCCTGCGCTGGAAGATGAGGTAGACGATCAGCACCGGGAGCATCGCGATGACCATGCCGGCGAACAGGGCGCTCCAGTCCGAGGCGTAACCCTGCTCGGCGACCAGCGCGGCGAGGCCCTCGGTGAGCACGGCGGTGGACTTGTCGCCCTGGTTGAGGACCAGCGGCAGCAGGTACTGGTTCCAGAGGCCGAGGACGTTGAACAGGGCGACCGAAACGATCCCCGGCCGGGCCATCGGCAGCATGATCCGGAAGAACACGCCCGAGTGCGAGCAGCCGTCGATCAGCGCGGCCTCGGCCACCGCGGTCGGCAGCGTGCGGAAGAACGCGGTCAGGAAGAACACCGAGAACGGCATCGCATAGGCGGCGTAGACCAGGATCAACCCGACGTGGCTGTGCAGCAGGCCGAGGTTGCGCACCACGAAGAACAGCGGCACCAGGGCGAGGAACACCGGGAACATCAGCCCGCCTGCGAAGGTGTAGTAGATCACCCGGTTGCCGGGGAAGTCGTAGCGCGCCAGCACATAGGCGACCATGGTGGACAGCAGCATGGTCAGCAGCAGCGCCCCGGACACCACGATCACCGTGTTGAGGAAGAACTGGCCGATCGACGCCGCGCCCCAGGCCCGCACGAAGTTGCCGAAGTCCCACCGCGACGGCAGCGCCCACGGCGAGGCGTGCACCTCGGGGTTGGGCTTGAACGCGGTGACCGCCGCCCAGATCAGCGGCAGCACCGACACCAGCGCCCACGCCGCGAGGATCACCTGGAACCCGGCGGTGGCCGTGCGCTCGCCCGCCCGCAGCGGCGCCCGGGCCGGCCGGGCCGGTGGCCGGGCCGGCGCAGGCGGACGCACCTGGGTCATCGTCATCAGAATTCCACCTTCTCCCGCCTGCTGGCCCGGAACATGACCGCGGCCAGTGTGAGGGTGAGGAAGAACAGCGCGACCCCGATCGCCGAGGCGTAGCCGTACTGCGGGTTGGCGTCCCCGGAGAACGCCCGGGTGAACAGGTAGTGCGCGATCACCTCGGTGGAGTTGCCGACCGCCTCCGGGTGCGGGGTCATGATGTTGACGATGGCGAAGAAGTCCAGCGCGATGATGCCCAGGTAGACGAACGCGACCTGGACGTTGTCCCACAGCAGCGGGATCACGATGCGGAAGAACAGGGTGAACCGGTTGACCCCGTCCAGCGCGGCCGCCTCGAAGATGTCGGCCGGGATCGACGCGATGCCGGCCGAGAACAGCACCACGTAGAACCCGACCGCGTGCCACACCGCGACCGCGATGCACGCCCACAGCACGGTGTCCGGCGAGCCGAGCAGCCCGTCCCGGGGCGGGTCGAAGCCGAGCGCCGAGATGGCGCCCGGCACGATCCCGCCCCTGGGGTTGTAGGCCTGCTCCCAGAGCACCGCGATGATCGCCACCGACAGCAGGTAGGGGAAGAAGTAGACCGCGCTGTAGAACCGCGATCCGGGCAGGCCGCGCGCCGTCGCGCCCCGGCGCGGGCCGCCCAGGTTGAGCAGGAAGGCGAACAGCAGCCCGATCGAGATCGTCACGATCGGCAGCACGAGCAGCAGCACGCCGTTGTGCGACAACGCGTCCCAGAACGTCGGGTCCTGCACCAGCCGCACGTAGTTGTCCAGCCCGATGAAGTTCTGTGTCTGGCTGTAGCCGCTCCAGTCCGTGAAGGAGTAGTAGATCGCCTGGATGTTCGGGGAGACCACGAACATCACGTACAGCGCGAGCGGTGCGATGAGGAACCCGACGATGAAGCGGTACTTGCGGTGGTGCATGCGCCGACTACTGCCGCTTGAACTTGGGGACGTTGGTGTCGGCGGCCACCTTGTCGGCCGCGGCCTGGGCGGCGTTGATGAAGCCCTCGGCGTTGGTCCGGCCGGTGAGCAGGTCGCTCATCGCCGCGATGGCCGCGTTCTTCTTCAGGTCGCCGTACCAGTCCATGAACAGGAAGGTAAAGGTGTTGTCCTTGGCCTTCTTCAGCGCCTCGGTCACCGACTTCAACGAGGTGCTGTCGCTCTTCACCTTGTCGTGCGACTCGGTGACGATGGTCAGTGAGCCGGTGAACTCGCTGTAGGCCTTGGCGTTCTCCGGCGCGAGCATGTGCCGGAACCACTCCAGCCCGCCGAGGGCGTTCTTGGCCTGCTTGGGCACGATGAACGGCTCGCCGGGGTTGGCGTGCAACGCCTCGTGGGGCATTTTGTCCGAGGAGTCCAGCCGCGGCGTCGGGGCCATCACCATGTCGAAGCCGGCCGGGGTGGAGGTCTTCATCTCGTTCTCCAGCCACGATCCGCTCGGGTAGGAGCCGATCTTGCCGGTGACGAACTGGGTCTGCGCCTCGGTGTGCTTGAGGCCGGGGCTGCCGGGCAGGAAGCCGTCCTTGCGGGCCAGTTCCTCGATGGCCGTGGCCGCGTTCTTCACCGCCTCGTGCTTCCAGGCGTTGGGTTCGAGGTTGTCGATCGCCACGACCACCTCCGGGCCGCCCGCCTTGCCGGCCATGGTGAGCATCATCTCGGTGACGTAGTTCGGCGCGTTGACGCCGCCGTAGCCCATCGGGGACAGGCCGGCCTTCTTCATCTCCTCGGCCAGCGCCATGTACTCCGACCACTGGGTCGGCATGGTCCACCCGTTCTTCTTGAACAGCGACTGGGAGTAGAACACGCCGTAGGCGGAGAGCACGTAGTTGAGCACCAGCACCTTGCCGTCATAGGTGCCGACCTTGACCGCCTCGGCCATGATCGTGTCGCGGACCTTCTTGTCCGGGTCGGCCAGCGACGGCGCGTCCAGCAGCGGCTGGAGGTCGGCCAGTTGCCCGGCGCCGGCCAGGGCGGCGAGCGGGATCTTCTGCGCGCCGGAGTCGTTGACCATGTCCGGCGGGTTGCCGCCGGTGAACCGGGGCTGCAGGGTGTTGATGTTGGGCGTGCTGGTCAGGTTGATCTTGGCGTTCGGGTAGAGGCCGGTGTAGCTCTTCTGCACCCATTCCAGGTCGGTCTTCAGGCCGCCGGCGAACATGACCACCTCGAGCGGCGCGTTCGCGTCGACGCCGAGGGGGTTCTTCTCGGACTCCGTGCCCTTGGCCTGATCCTGGGTGCCGCCGCCGCCCGCGGTGGCACAGCCGGCGAGCGCGGCCGAGCCCGGAACCACCAGTAACCCGCCGGCCAGGACCGTCCGCAGGAACTCCCGCCTGCTCCGGTCGGACGAAAAAGTCGGCATGCCATCTCCCTGTCGATCCGTGTCGAACCGGTGCGAGCCGTAGGCCGGGACACACCGTATCGCGGTGTCTACGCCTGTTTCGGGAAAAGTTCAACCACTGTGGACATCAATTTAGTCAAGAACTAACCTGGTGGCCTGCCATTTGCCCACCGCGTGGAACGGGTCATCGCCGTGCAGAACCTTGCCGCCGGCCAACGGGTCATCGGGTTGATCTCCGGGACCTCGATGGACGGCATCGACGTCTCCGCCGTGGATCTGCGGCTGACCGACGGAACCGTCGAGCTGACCCCGCTGGGGCACCGGGCGGTCGGCTACCCCGCGGCACTGCGCGAGGCGCTGCTGACCGCGCTGCCCCCCAACGGATGCACCGCGGGCGAGCTGTGCCGGCTGGACACCGAGGTGGGCCAGGCGTTCGCCACCGCGGCCGGGGAGGCGCTCACCGACCTCGCGGGCGGGCGGGCCGACCTGATCGCCTCGCTCGGCCAGACGATCTACCACTGGGTGGACGGCAGCCGCTGCCTGGGCACCCTGCAGCTGGGCCAGCCGGCCTGGATCGCCGAGTACACCGGGCTTCCGGTGATCGCCGACCTGCGGGTGCGCGACGTCGCCGCCGGCGGGCACGGCGCCCCGCTGGCCGCCATGCTCGACCAGCTGTGGCTGTCCGGCGCGACGGAACCGGTGGCGGCGCTGAACATCGGCGGGATCGCCAACATCACCGTGGTCGGCCCGGACGCCCCCACCCTGGCCTTCGACACCGGCCCGGGCAACGCGCTGCTGGACACCGCCGCCCGGATGGTCTCCGACGGCGTCTGGCAGCAGGACGTGGACGGCGAACTGGCCGCGCAGGGCACCGTGCGCGCCGACCTGCTCGCCACCCTGCTCGCCGACACCTACTACGTGAAGCAGCCGCCCAAGTCCACCGGCAAGGAGCACTTCCACGCCGACTACCTGCGCGCGGCGCTGGAGGGCGTGCCGCACGTGCCGGCGGTCGACCTGCTGGCCACCCTGGTCGAGCTGACCGCGTGCACGATCGCGCAGGCCTGCCGCGGCCGCGGGGTGGGCAAGGTGGTGGCCTCCGGCGGCGGGGTGCGCAACCCGGTCCTGATGGCGGCGCTGCGCCGGTGCCTGGACCCGGTGCCGGTGGTCACCAGCGACGAGCTCGGCCTGCCCACCGACGCCAAGGAGGCCTACCTCGCCGCCCTGCTCGGTTTCCTGACCTGGAGCGGCATCCCGGCCGACGCGGCGGGCGCGACCGGAGCCGCGGGGCCGCGGCTGCTGGGCAGCATCACCCCGGGCAAGGGACCCCTGCACTTACCCGATCCGGTGACCACGGCGGTGACTCGCTTACGGGTGTGCTGAGCCTCGCGAGGAGGTGAACATGGACGTCGTCGACCTCGCCGTGATCGCGATCTTCCTGGTCGGGATGCCGGTGCTGGGCATCGTGATCGGCGGCCGGCAGCGCTCGGCCACCGACTACTTCATCAGCGAGCGGAAGATCGCCTGGTGGGTGGTATGCGTGTCGGTGGTCTCGGCGGAGACCTCGACGCTGACCGTGCTGAGCGTGCCGGTGGTGGCCTACCTGGCGACCCCGGCCACCGGCGGGCTGACCTACCTCACCCTCGCCTTCGGCTACATCCTCGGCCGGGTCATCGTGTCGTTCACGCTGCTGCCCCGCTACGTCGAGGGCAACCTGGTCACCGCCTACGCCTTCCTCGGGCAGCGGTTCGGCGCCGGGATGCGGGCGACGGCGTCGGTGACCTTCCAGTTCACCCGGCTGCTCGCCGACGGCATCCGGCTGTTCGCCACCGCGATCCCGATCAAGGTGGTGCTGGCCGCGTTCGGGGTGAACGCCTCGTACTGGGTGATCGTGACCGTGCTCGGCATCGCCATGCTGGCCTACACGTTCGTCGGCGGCGTGCGCGCGGTGGTGTGGGTCGACGCGATCCAGATGCTCTGGTACGTCATCGGCGGGATCATCGTGCTCGTCGCGCTGGCCACCGCGCTGCCGGACGGCTGGTTCGACCGGGCCACCGACGCGAACAAGTGGAACCTGTTCGACTTCACCAGCAACCCGGTCACCGGCGCCGGATTCCCGTTCGTGGCGGCGTTCCTGGGCGGCACGCTGCTGTCCATGGCCTCGCACGGCGCCGACCAGCTCATCGTGCAGCGGCTGATGGCCACCCGGGATCTGCGCGGCGCGCGCGCCGCGCTCATCTCCAGCGGCTTCGTCGTGCTGCTGCAGTTCGCCTTCTTCCTGGTGATCGGCGTGATGATGTGGGCGTTCTACGACGCGGCCGCGCCCACCACCGGCCTCGGGCTGGGCGTCAACGACGAGCTGTTCGGCCATTTCATCGTCACCGAACTACCCAGCGGGCTGTCCGGGTTCGTGATCGCCGGCATCCTGGCCGCCGCGCTGAGCTCCTCGCTGGGCGCGCTGTCCTCGGCCACCGTCACCGACGTCTACGAGCGGATCAGCCGCCGGGAGCTCGACGACACCGCCCGGCTGCGCCTCGGTCGCGTGTGGACGGTCATCTGGGCCGGCCTGCTGATCCTGTGCGCGGGCCTGTTCGCCGGGTACAACAAGGCCACCTCCGACCCGATCGTGGTACAGGCGCTGGGCATCGCCGGCTACACCTACGGGGCGCTGCTCGGCGCGTTCCTGCTCGGGCTGCTGGTGCGCCGGGCCCGCCAGGCCGACGCGGTCGTCGCGTTCGTCGCGACCGTCGTGGTGATGGCGTTCGTCATCCTCGCGGTCAAGTTCGTCGGTCCCTCCGCCGTCGCGGACAAGGCCGCCAACGCGGCCCGGGACTGGGACTCGATCGAGATCCGGTGGGGCGCACCGGCTCCCGCGCAGGGCGTCTACGCGCTGTCGACCTGGTGGTACACCCTGCTCGGCGTGACGGTCACGCTGCTCGTCGGCGGGCTGATGTCGTTGCGCCACCGCGGTATGGCGAACCTTTCCCAGGCCAACGCGGCGGCGTCGATGCGTGGATAACTCGCGTTGCCCTGACATGCCGCGGGAAACCGAGCGGCTCACTCCGGCTGGTACGACGCGGCCTTGAACGCGGCCTTGCGGGCGGCCTTGGCGATCTGCTTGTCCGGGTGGTGCGAGCCGATCATGGTGAGCACCTCGCCGGCCCACGGATGCGGCAGCCGCCACATCAGGTCGAAGATCTCCTGCTCCTGGCCGGGGGGCACGGCGGCGGACAGCTGCCCGGCGATGTCCTCCGGCCCCTCCAGGTCCGAGGTGGTGGCCAGCACGTCGGTCAGCAGCCACGCCACGTCCCCGGGGTCGGGCTCCAGCTCCAGCGCCAGCTTGGCGTAGGCGCGCAGCCGCTGGTCGTCGAGCGCGGCCCGCCAGTGCGGCTCGGCCGCCGCGCCGATCCGCGCGGTCACCACCGACGTGGCGTACATCCGCTCGGCCGGCTCACCGTCGGCCGCCACCTCGAGCAGTTCGCGGGCGGCGACCGCCGGCTCGCGCAGCCCGAGCCACTCGGTGGTCTCGGCGGTCAGCTCCTCCTCGGTGAACCCCTCCGCGGCGGCCACCAGGTCGCCTGCGGTCATCTCCGGCACCGGCGGCAGGATCGGGACGTCCACGTCGCTGTCCATGAACTGCGACCACATCGCCCACTGGGCCACCGGGGTCAGCCGGGCCAGGTCCTCGTCCAGCGTCACCGCGCCCAGCTCGTGCAACCGGGTGAGCAGCACCTGGGTGGGGTCGGAATGCGCGGCGACCCAGGCGTCCCACGCGGCCGGCGGGCATTCGGCGGTCGCGGTCTCCCGGACCAGCTCGGTCAGCTCCGCGTAGGACACCCCGGCGTTGCGGGCGAGGAACAGCGCCACCAGCACGCCCGGCCCGGCGCCGTAGAAGTCCAGCTCCTCCTCGCCGTACAGGTCGGCGTCGAGGTCCAGGCTGGTGATCACCACGGCCAGCGCGGTCGCCCACACGTCGAGCACGTCCTCGTCGGCGCCGTCCGGCCACACCGCCGCGGCCGCGCCCGGGGTCACCGCTTCCTCGTCGATCTCGATCAGCTCGACGCTCTCGGCCAGCTCCCACAGGTGGGCCAGCTCCGGCACGGCGGCCAGCCCCTCGGGCGGCTCGGTGACCTCGATGCCCAGCACCCGCGCGGCATCCGCGCAGTCGGCGGCGGTCGGCTCGCCGCGCTCGGTGATCTCGCGCCGTTCGCCGACCCACTCGCTGAACCGGTGGGCAAGGGCCAGGGTCCGGCTCTGCCGCGCGGCCCGGGCCAACACCTCGTCGGGCGGCAGCCGCAGCGGCGGCAGCTGATCCGGCAGGCCGAACAGCTCCTTGTAGGAGATCTCCTCGTACTCGGCGAACTCGTCGGCGTCCGCGTCGTCGGGCAGCTCGATACCCGTGTTGGCCAGCCAGCCGCGCACGGCCGCCGGGTCGGTGGTGTCCACTCCGTCGGCCGCCATGGCCCGCAGCAGCACCCGCGGGTCGATGCCGGGCAGTTCGGGCAGCGGAGCGTGGGTCGGGTCGTCGGTCACGAGGCAGAACCCTAGTGGCCCGGTGACCCGCTCACTCCAGCCAGTCGCGCTCCGAGAGATCCTCCTCCTCCCGCGGCGCGCGGGCGGCCGGACGGGCCCGCGGCGCCGGGGTGGGGTCGTCGTCCCAGCGGAACTCGGTGTGCTCGTCCTCGTCCTCCTCGACCCGCGGCTGCCGCACCGGCGGCGGGGGCGGGGCGGGCGGCTCCGGGCGCGGATCCTCGTCCAGCTCCTGGTAGTCCTCGGCGCGGGCGGACACGTCGTTGTCCTCGGCTCGCCGGTCCGGCACGCGCGGGTTCTCCCGCTCGTGCGCGTCGCTCAGCGTCTCGCCCAGCTCGGCGAGCCTGGCCCGGTCGGCGGCGAGCTGGGCGTCCAGCTCCCGCTGCCGCTGCGCCAGCTCGGTGGACAGTTCGGCGCTGGTCGCGCTGTACCGGGCCACCACCTCGTCGTAGCGTGCCTGCACGTCAGGGGTGGCGCTCATTTCTTCTTGTCCTCACCGATGACGCCGCCCGCCTTGACCGCGCGCTCCCGCTTGCTGTCGTCGAAGACGGCGGGTTCCTTGTTGATCCAACGGTTTCCGCCGCGCTCCTTGTCCTCGCCGCCCTGGCCGCCGGCGCCCATCGCGCCCATCGGCATGCCGCCCATCATGCCGCCGCCCGAGGCCGGGCCGGCCGACGCAGCCGCCGTCGACGCCGGTCCGGCCGGTGCGGCACCAGGCCCGCCGCCGACCTGACCGGTGAACGACCCCTGCTCGAGCTGACCGGCCGCACCGGGACCGCCGCCCGCGCCGACCCCGGCCAGGCTGCCGCCGCCGCCACCGATCCCGCCGCCACCGCCGCCGCCACCGCCGAACGAGTCCAGCGCCGGAACGGAGCCGGCGTGCGGAATCGACGGGCCGGGCAGCGAGCTGATCGGCGAGGTGAGGCTGCCGGTGGGCCCGAACCGCACGGGCTCGACCGCCGCGCCCTCACGCAGGGTCGGATGCGCCGGGTCGCTGTAGTCCAGCCGGTAGGTGGTCTGGTGGCCCTTGCCGTCGTCCAGCGTCAGGGTGACCTGGTCGGAGCTCTCGTCGGCGTCCACCGTGATCGTGGTGTCGCCGTCCCGGATGGTGACCGTGCCGTCCTCGTCCGGCCGCAGGGTCTCCGCCGGCTTGTCGGTCCAGGGGAACAGGCTGGACGGCAGCCGGGGCGCCGGGGTGGTCGGTAGCCCGCCCGGGGCGCCGCCGGTCCGGTTGCCCGGGCCGGGCCGAACACCACCGCCGCCGGTGGGGCCACCGCCGACGGGACCGACCGGCGGCACGCCCGGAAGCGCGCCCGGGCCACCCGGAACCGGCCCGGTTCCGGCCGGGGGCGGGACCGGCGGCACCGGCCCCACCCCGGTCGGGCCGGTGATTCCGGTGGCGCTGGTGCGCTGTCCGAAGTCCAGGTCGTAGGTCTTGGGCGGGCCGTTGCCGTCGGACACGGTCAGCCGGACCCGGCCCTGTCCGTCCGGGCTGGACACCGTGTAGGTGCTGTCGCCGTTGCGGATGGTCACGGTCTGCGGCTGGCCGGGCGGGACGGTGGGCGTCCCCGGCGGCAGGTTCGGCGGCTGCCCGGCGCCCGGGAACGGATACGGCTGGGGCCGGATCTCGCCCGGCAGGCCCGAACCGGGCGGCCCCGATGGCGCACCCGGCGGCACGGGCGGCGGCACACCCGGGCGCCGGACCGGTTGTTGGCTGCCCGAAGGATCCGTGCCCTGCCGGTCATCGGCGCCGGTGAACTCCCGGAACGCATCCTCGGTCATCGGCCTCAGACCGGCCAGCATCGTGTCGTAGATCCGCTGGATGGCCTCGCGGACCGCCGTGGTGTAACGGTCGAAGAACGAGCGCTTGTCGTCGTACTGCCGGATGTAGTTGGCCAGCGACTGCCTGGCCGCCTCGACGATCTGCTGCCGGACCCGCTCGACCTGGTCCGAGGCGCCATAGCCCATCCAGTCCAGCAGCCAGCTGACGCCGAAGGTGGGCACGCCCATGGAGACGTCCAGCAGCTTGGCCAGGAACGAGTAGGCGTCCGCGTTCTCCACGTCGCCCTGCGCGGCCCGGATCGCGCCCCGCACCTCCTCCGGCGTCATGCCGCCGCACAGGTCGCTGTCCAGGCTGCGCACGCCGCGGACGAAGGAACTCAGCGTGTGCTCGATCGCGCTGACCGCGCCGGTGATCACGGCCGGCCCCCGGCCGGCCCGGTCCAGGAAGTTGCCCGCCAGCGCGCCGATCCGGTCGCGCTGCTGGCGCGCGGCGTTGGACGCCGGCCCGGTCCAGGTCGACAGCCGGCCCCAGTACCGGTCCAGGTTGTGCTGGTTGTTCTCCGCGGCCTCCACCGCCGTCTTCAGGTGCTCCGCGTCGACCCGCAGCATGCTGAAGTCGATGCCGCGCAGATCGTCGTAGGGCCTGCGGAGCTGGTCCATGCGCTGGCCGCGGTAGTTGCCCGAGCCGGCGATCGCCGCGGCCGCGTCGTACATCGGCATGAAGCGCGCGAAGAACTCCAGCCCTGGCTTGCCGGTGTCGAGAATCTCGTCGGAGATGCGGTACTCCGCGTCCCAACTGCCCGTCGCGCCGGCCATCTCAGTACACCTCTCGGTAGGTGCGCGCGCTGCGTTCGTCGTGCCGGGCGTAGCCGGTGGCGGCATCCTCCAGCCGCACGGAAATGCGGATCGCCTGCTCGCCGTAATGGGCGAGGTTGCGGCCGAACTGTTCGAAGGCGGCCCGGTAGGGCTGCGCCACCGCCCCGAACGCGCGGCCCACCTGCCCGTCACCGACGTTGGTCACGACATCGTCCTTGAGCGCGATGATGTCGGCGCCCTCGTCGCTGTACTCCCGGGCGACCTGTCGCAGATGGGTGGTCTCGACCCCGAAGCCGCCTGATCGTGTAGGCACGGCACCTCCCTTTTCCCACGCGGGAGCCTACCGAGACAAAACGGTTCGGACGTGCCATTCGTGGAAACCCGTAACTTGCGAAAATGTTCAGCGGCCGGTGGCTTTTCGCCGGTACACCACCAGTTCCCGGTCGAGGGTGAAACCGAGCGCGGCCCACATCCGTTCGGCGGCGTCGTTGCCGAGCGCGGTCACCGCCACCGCGCGGGCCCGCGCGCCGTGCCGGGCGGCCAGTTCCCGCAGCAGCCCGCGCACCAGCGCCCGGCCCGCGCCGCGGGAGCGGCAGTTCGGGTCCACCGCGACGAGGTCCACCGCCAGCTCACTGTCCCGCGCCCGGCCGGCGGCGTACCCGATCAGCCCGCCCGGACCGGCGAGCACCACGACGGTGTGCCCGGTCCGGCCGGCGACCAACTGCGCACCGGTGACCGGCGCACCGGGAAAGCCGCGCTCGTGCAGGGCCGCCACCGCCGCACGCAGCGCCGGGTCGGCGGGCAGCCCGCGCACCGCCGAGTCCATGGTGGACGGTGCGCGGGCGTCGTGCACCAGCACGGCCCGCAACGCCGAACCGGCCAGCACGAACACCTGGTGCCGGTCGCCGGGCTGGAAGTCGTGCCGGGCGGCGAAGTCGGCGAGCAGCCGGTGCCTGCGGTGCCCGGACAACTCGAGTTCGGTGCCGCCGGCCAGCGCGGGCAGCCGCAACACCCGCTCCAGCAACGCGTCCGCGGTCTGCCGCCACGACCGTTCGGCCGCCGGGTGGTTGGCCGGCACGTCGACGAACGGGCCGTGCAGGGTGGCCCGGCCCCGCTCCGGGTCCGGGTCGGCGACGAGCATCCCGCGCACCCGTCCGGCCGGGTCGATGGCCAGCACCGTGCCCGCGGCCCAGTCCGGCCTGATCCGGCGAAGCTCGGCGGTGATCTCCTCGGCGCCCCGTCCGTGGTAGGCGATGTGGTGCGCCGGCTCGGCCTGCAGCCGGGTCAGCAGGGCCACCGCCTCGTCCAGGTCGGACGAGGTCGCGGCACGGATCGGGTACATGTCCCGATCCTGAACCGCCGACCTGCGCTTTCGCGAACGGATTACGGTGCGAAGCATGGATCTCGAGATCGTGGACGTGCCGGAGCAGCACCGCTACGAGGCGCGTCTGGGCGCGGCCGTCGCCGGGTTCATCGACTACCGGGCCGCCGGGGCCGAGCGCACCTTCCGGCACACCCAGGTGGTTCCGGAGTTCGAGGGGCGGGGCGTCGGCGGCGCACTGGCCCGGGCGGCGCTCGACGACCTCCGCGCGCGGAGCCTGACCGTCCGTCCGCTGTGTCCCTTCGTGGCCGGTTGGATCCAGCGCCACCCCGAATACCTGGACGTCGTCACGCCGGGCTGATCGCGAGGTTGTAGCTGGACAGGGGGGCGGACATCACTGCCCGTAAGGGCAACAGATGCCCAAGACACGCCCATCCCAGCATCTGGGGCCGAATACTCCCGAACGGGCGAATGCCGTGCATACTGCTCACCTCACCGGGATCACACCGGGTATCGCACCTGCACAAGAGAGGCCGCAACTTCGATGGCAAGTTTCGACGCTAAGCGGGTCACGCCGCTCGAGTGGGCCGGGGTTGGCGCCGGCCTGCTCGCCTTCATCGTGAGCTTCTTCCCCTGGTACTCCGTCAGCTTCGACTCGCCGTTCGGCTCGCTCGGCAACACCAGCGTGAGCGCCTGGGATGCCGGCTTCCTGGCCTGGTTCTCGGTGCTGCTGCTGGTGGCGGCCGGCGTCCTGATCCTGCTGCCGCACTTCGGCACCCAGATCCCGAACCTGACGCTGATCTGGCTGGGTCTGGCCGGCGTGGCCACGCTGTTCATCCTGCTGCGTTGGCTGACCTTCGACGACTTCTCGGCTCTCGGCGGATCGGCGGGCGCCGGTTTCGGCCTGTTCCTCGGGTTGCTCGCCGGTGTCATCTCCGCTGTCGCCGCGTTCCTGACCTACCGGGCCTCCAGCCGGGCCACCGCCGTCTGAGCGGACAAGGTCGTGTGGGGTGGCCGCGCCGCGGCCACCCCACATCCCTGTCTCAGGAGGCTTCGCGGAGCCGCTGGGAGATCACCTGGGTGATGCCGTCGCCCTGCATGCTCACGCCGTAGAGCGCGTCGGCGATCTCCATGGTCGGCTTCTGGTGCGTGATGATGATCAGCTGCGAGCTGGCCCGAAGCTCCTCGAGCAGGCCGATCAACCGGCGCATGTTCACGTCGTCCAGCGCCGCCTCGACCTCGTCCAGCACGTAGAACGGCGACGGCCGGGCGCGGAAGATCGCCACCAGCATGGCCACCGCCACCAGGGACTTCTCCCCGCCGGACAGCAGCGACAGCCGCTTGATCTTCTTGCCGGGCGGGCGGGCCTCGACGTCCACCCCGGTGGCCAGCATGTCCTCCGGCTCGGTGAGCACCAGCCGGCCCTCGCCGCCCGGGAACAGCGTCGCGAACACCGTCTCGAACTCGCGCGCCACGTCCTGGTAGGCCGAGGTGAACACCTCGAGGATCTTGTCGTCGACCTCCTTGACCACGGTCAGCAGATCGCGCCGGGTCGCCTTGAGGTCCTCCAGTTGGGTGGCCAGGAACTTGTAGCGCTCCTCAAGCGCCGCGAACTCCTCCAGCGCCAGCGGGTTCACCTTGCCCAGCAGCGCCAGGTCCCGCTCGGCGCGCTTGGCCCGGCGCGCCTGGGTGTTTCGCTCGTACGGGATGGGCTGCGGCGGGTAGACGCTCTCGCCGCGCTCGCAGGCCGCCTCGTACTCGGCCACCTCCAGCGGCCCGGGCGGCACGTACACGTCCGGTCCGTACTCGGCGACCAGGTCGTCCAGGCCCATGCCGAACTCCTCGGCGATCCTGGTCTCCAACTGTTCGAGCCGCAGCCGCTGCTCGGCCCGCAGCACCTCGTCCCGGTGCACCGCGTCGGTCAGCTTCTCCAACTGGGTGGCCAGATCCCGGACCCGGCCGCGCACCTCGGCCAGCACCCGCTCGCGCTCCTGGCGGGCCGTCGCCACGGCGTCCCGCTCGCGGGCGGCCTGGCGCAGCGACACGGCGATCCGTTCCAGGGCGTACTCGCCGCCGCGCACCGCGGCCTCGGCGACGGCGGCGCCGCGGGCCCGGGCGGCCATCAGCCGAGCGGCCCGCTCCCGGGCCTCCCGCTCGGTCCGCGCCGCCCGGCGCAGTGTCTCGGCGCGGCCCTGCACGGCCCGGTGCCGCTCCTCGGCGGTCCGCACGGCCAGCCGTGCGTCCATCTCGTGCTGCCGGGCCGCGGCCAGCGCCGCCTTGGCCTCGTCGCGCTCGGCGGTGTCCGGCTCGGCCGACTCGACCGCCTCGCCCTGGGCGGCGACCAGCCGCTCCTCCAACTCGGCGAGCCGGCTCAGCGTCTCCTCCCGGGCCTGCTCGACCTTGGCCCGCTGCGCCCGGTTGCGCTCCACCTCGGCCTCGGCCGCGGACACGGCCTGGTGCAGCCGGTTGCGCCGCTCCGCCGACCGCGCCGCGCGGATCTTGGCCTCCTGCACCGCCTCCCGGGCCGAGGAGACCTCGGCGGCGCGGGCGTCCAGTTCGGCCCGCGCGCCGTCCAGCGCGGCCCCGGCCTGCTCGACGGCGCGCTCGGCGGTGCCCAGCCGCTCGCTGGCGTCGTCCACCGCGGCCCGGATCTCGATCATGCTCTGCTTGCGCTCGGAACCACCGGCCGCCCAGTGCGCGCCGAGGAGGTCGCCGTCTCTGGTCACCGCGTGCACCTCGGGGTGCGCGGCGACCAGGGCGCGAGCCGCGGCCAGCGTGTCGACCACGGCGAACCGGTCCAGTGCCCGGCACACCGCCGGGCGCAACGCCTCCGGGGCGCGGACCAGGTCGATCGCCCAGCGGGCCCCGGCGGGCAGCACCGGCCAGCCGGCCCGGTCCACCCCGGGCGCCCCACCGACCAAGACCGCGGCGCGGCCGAGGTCGTTGCCGCGCAACAGGTCCAGCGCCGCCACCGCGCCGTCCGGCCCGTCGATCGCCACCGCGTCGGTCACCGGGCCGAGCGCCGCGGCGAGCGCGGCCTCGTGACCCGGCTCGACGGTCAGCAGCGCGGCCACCCGGCCGAGCAGTCCGGGCACCCGGTCCCCGGCGGCGAGCAGCGCGCCGGCGCCGTCCTTGCGGGTCAACCCGAGGGAGAGCGCGTCCACCCGGGCCTTCCAGGCCGCGATCTCCTTCTCCGCCGCCCGTTCGGCGGCGACCAGCTCGTCCACCCGGGCCTTGGCGATGTCGTGTGCCGCCACCGCCCGCTGGTGGCGCTGGGCCGCCCCGGCGTCGTCGGTCTCGGCGTAACCGTCCGCGGCGCCCGCGTCGGCCAGTTCCCGCCGCGCGGCCTCGGCCCGCTCGCCGGCCTCGGCCAGTGCCGTGGACAGCCGCTCGATCTCCTCGGTGGTGGCGTTGCTCTTGCTGCGCAGCGCGTCGACCTTGCCGGCCAGCCGGGCCAGGCCCTCGCGGCGGTCGGCGATCGCCCGCACCGCGGCCAGGTGCGCCCGTTCGGCGTGCGAGACGGCGTGCTCCAGCTCGGCCCGCCGCTCGGCGATGCCGGTCAGCTCCTCGCGGGCCCCGTACACCGCCTCGGCCAGCTCGTTCTCCCGCAGCTCGGCCTCGTCCGCCTCGGCCTCCAGCTCGTCGGGGTCGCGGCCGGCCGGCATCTCGATCTCGGTGGACAGGTGCCGGGCGCGCTCCATGGCCAGCCGCACGGTGCCGCGCAGCCGCTCCTCCAGCGCCGAGAGCCGGTACCAGGTGTCCTGCGCCTTGGCCAGCTGCGGAGCGTCGGCGGCCAGCTGGTCCTCCAGCGAGGTCTGCTCGGCCTGGGCGACCTCCAGGGCCTGCTCGACCTCGGCCCGGCGGGACCGCGCGGCGGCCTCGTCGGCCTCCTCCTTGGCGATCTCACCGCGCTGGGTGACCAGGTCGTCGGCGTAGAGCCGCAGCCGGGAGTCGCGCAGCTCGGCCTGCACCGCCGCGGCCTTGCGGGCGATCTCGGCCTGCTTGCCGAGCGGCTTGAGCTGGCGGCGCAGCTCGCTGGTGAGGTCGGTCAACCGGGTCAGGTTGGCCTGCATCGCCTCCAGCTTGCGCAGCGCCTTCTCCTTGCGCTTGCGGTGCTTGAGCACGCCGGCGGCTTCCTCGATGAACGCCCGGCGGCCCTCCGGCTTGGACTCCAGGATGGCGCCGAGCTGGCCCTGTCCGACGATCACGTGCATCTCGCGGCCGATGCCGGAGTCGCTGAGCAGCTCCTGCACGTCCATCAACCGGCACTGGTTGCCGTTGATCTCGTACTCGCTGGCGCCGTCCCGGAACATCCGGCGGGTGATCGACACCTCGGTGTAGTCGATCGGCAACGCACCGTCGGAGTTGTCGATGGTCAGCGTCACCTCGGCGCGGCCGAGCGGCGCCCGGCCCGCGGTGCCGGCGAAGATGACGTCCTCCATCTTGCCGCCGCGCAACGACTTGGCGCCCTGCTCACCCATCACCCAGCTCAGCGCGTCGAGCACGTTGGACTTGCCGGAGCCGTTGGGGCCGACCACGCAGGTGATCCCCGGTTCGAAGCGCAACGTCGTCGCTGAGGCGAAGGACTTGAAGCCTTTCAGCGTCAGGCTCTTCAGATGCACTAGGCGTGAACCTCTCCGGCGCGGAAACGACGACTCCCCTTCAATGAGACCCTACCTTCGCCGGGTCCGCTCGCCCGGGAGGTGGGGCCGGAGCGTCAGCGCGTCAGGGACGTTGGATGCCCACCAGCAGAACGCTGTCCTCGGACATGACCTCCAGCTTGGAGATCATGGACAGCGCGATCGAGGTGCTGCCCGGGATCTCGGGATGGTGCGGCTCCGGCTGCCCGGGCGGGGTGGCCCACCAGCCGGCCGTCTCCCGGTAGCCGCTGACACCCTTGGCCCACACCACCAGCCGGCAGCTTTCCCCGGGCGGCACGTTGTACATCCTGATCTGGATCTCGGTGCCCCAGTCGTGGGCGACCAGCCGCGCCTCGGCGCGCACCCCGGTCTCCGGGTTGGACGCCGACCAGACCAGGCCGTCGGCCTGCTGCACCGGCGGCGCGGGCGGCGGCGACTCGAGCTCCTCGTAGGCGATGATCCCGCCCGCGGTGAGCCCGATGACCACGGCGGCGGCGGCCAGCCCCCGGCGCCAGTGCCGCCGGTTGGCGGCCGGCCGGGGCTCGGGCCGCGGCTCGGGTTCCGGCGCCGGTGCTGGCGGCGGGTCGTAACCGACCGGCGCCGCCAGCGTGGCGACCGGACTGCGCGCTTCGAACGCCGGGAACGGCGACTCGGGTGCCGGGACCGGCAGCTCGCCGTGGTCGTCGAAGTCGGCGATGGTGATCTGGTTGAGCAGTCCGGGCAACGGGGCGAGCCGGACCAGCTCCATCCGGCAGACGTCACAGCCGGACAGATGACCCTCGAAGTGGGAACGGTCCTCCGGCTCGAGCGCGCCGAGCAGGTACACGCCGAGTGTGGACAGGTGTGTGCAGGTCATGGTTCGGTCACCCCCCTCTCCTCCAGCGCGTCGCGCAGCGCCCGCAGGGCATAGAACGAGCGCGACTTGACCGTGCCGGCCGGTATGCCCAGGGCGGTCGCCGCCTCCGCCACCGTCCGCCTGCGGTAGAACAGCTCGCCGATGACCGCGCGGTGGTCCTTGGACAGCGCCCGCATCGCCTCGGCCACCTGCCACCCCTGCAGCACGCGGTCGAAGTCGTCGGTGCCCCGGGCCCAGTCCCCCTCCTGGATCGGCACCTCGGCCACCCGGGCGCTCTGCCGGCGGTAGCCGGAGATGATCAGGTTCCGGGCGACCGTGTACAGCCAGGGGCCGGCGTGCTCGGCGTCGAGGATCTCCGCGTTGCGCCACGCCCGCAGCAGCGTCTCCTGCACCACGTCCTCGGCCCGCTGGTGGTCGCCGCCCACCGCGCGCAGCACGTAGCCGTGCAGCGGCCGGCGGTACCGGCTGTACAGTTCGCGGACGAGATCGTCGTCATGCTCCGGGCTGTGCCCCACGTCGGCTAGTACGCCCGCCGGGGCCGCCGGGTTCAACCTGGTGAGCAAGTACGCCCGGATGGCAGAGCGCGCCCGATCGCGGGCGCCTGATGGACACAGCACTCAGCGCTCGACGAACCCGGTGCAGTCCCCCCGAGCCGCCGACCAGCGCTCGACGACGGTGTCCACCCAGCCCGGCGTGCGGCCGGAGCGCAGCGCCTCCAGCAACCGCACGCACCGCGACCGCGGGCCCTCGGCGACCACCTCGACCCGGCCGTCGGACAGGTTGCTGGCGTAGCCGGCCAGCCCCAACTCCAGCGCCGTGCTCCGGGTCCACCAGCGGAAACCCACGCCCTGGACCCGCCCGTGCACCCAAGCGGTGAGGCGGGCGTCCTGGTCGGTTAGCGTGTCGTGCTCACGCATACGGTCGGTGACATCCATGGGGTGAACGACTGACGGTCTGTGCTGGTGATACGTTACCGCGCTGTGTCGCGGTGTCCTGAGTAACCGGGTCGTTGCCGTCAGTCAAGGAGCTAGGGCCGCATGTCCGATTCGCTAGACGACGATCTTCCAGAGCGCGATGACCGCTCCGACCGCACCCGGTCGCCCTACGCCATCATGGCCGTCGCCGGAATCGTCGTCGCCACGGTCTTCGCGACCGTAGCCGCCATCGCCGGCGGCCGCGAGGAGGCGCAGCCCACCCCCGCCAACAACAACGCGCCGATCACGACCTCCACCACGTCGTCCACCGCTCCCCTGACGACCACCGAGACCACCACGACCACCACGGTCGCCCCCACCACGACCACCACGACCACGGCGAAGACCACCACCACGACCACCACCAAGCGCCGCACGCCGACGCGAACCACCACCACCACGACGACGACCACGACGACACAACAACAGCCGCCCCCGCCACCGCCACCCCCGCCGCCGCCCTCTGAAACGACGACGACCACCACCGAGGAAACCACCCCCTGACCGCCGTCAGGGCGCGAGGCACCACAGCGCGTCGGCCGGCAGTGCCCGGATCTTGTCGCCGAACGGCAGGGTCTGGGCCCCGGTGTAGAGGACGTAGCCGGCGACGAAGCGGTCGCCGAGCAGGTTCGCCAGGTGCCGCAGGCCGCTGAGGTCCTCGGTGCGCACGGTGGCGCCGGCTTTGACCTCGACCCCGACGACGCGGCCGTCCGGCGTCTCCAGGACGGCGTCCACCTCCACCTTGTCCCGGGTCCGGTAGTGGTAGAGCCGGGCCCGCTCGGCCGACCAGGTCAGCTGCCGGGCCAGCTCCATCACCACGAAGTTCTCCATCATCGGGCCGCCCGCGCCGGCCGGTTCGCCGAGCCGGGCGGCGTCCTGGCCGATCAGGTGGCTGGCGATCCCGGTGTCGACGAAGGCCAGTTTGGGGGTGCCCACGGCGCGCTGGGTCTGCCCGGACGACCAGGCGGGCACGCTCTTGATCAGGAACACCGAGGACAGCAGCTCCAGGTACCGGGTGAGCGTGGTGCGGGGAATGCCGGACTGGCCGGCCAGCGTGGCCGGAACCAGCAGCCCGGCGGCGCGGCCGGCGAGCAGCCCGAGCAGCTTGAACAGGTCGCCGCGGCGCTCGATGTTGGCCACCTCCAGCACGTCCCGTTCGACCAGCGTGGACAGGTAGGAGTCGAAGAACGCCGTGCGCCGCCGGGGGGCGCGCCGCACCGCCTCCGGGAACCCGCCGGTGACGATGCGCTCCAGGTAGTCGCGCCTGCGCAGGGTGGACGAATGCGCCAGAGCCGGGCCGTGCCGGAACGCGGCGTCGACGAACCCGTCCGGCGCGCCGCTGATCTCGCCCTGGGAGAAGGGCCACAGCTCGATCACTTCCATCCGGCCGGGCAGCGCGTCCGGCACGGTCCGCAGCGCCAGGATGCGCGACGAGCCGGTCAGCAGGAACCGCCCGGGCGTGGGGTCGAGGTCCACGGTGACCTTGATCGGCCGGAGCAGCTCGGGGACGAGCTGGATCTCGTCGATGACCAGCAGGCCGTCCTGGTCGACGAACCCGGTG
This sequence comes from Actinophytocola sp., assembly GCF_035712165.1. Lineage (GTDB taxonomy): Bacteria > Actinomycetota > Actinomycetes > Mycobacteriales > Pseudonocardiaceae > DASYTH01. The sequence goes on from NZ_DASTBH010000540.1 coordinate 20,977, forward strand.
GGGTCGTCCCGCGCCGCGCGCAGGGTGGCCGGGTCGTCCAGCAGCCGGATCACGGTCCCCGGCCGGTCGGCGGAGGCCAGCCGGGTCAGGGTGCTCTTGCCGGCCTGGCGGGCGCCGTTGACCAGCACCACCCTGGTGTCCGCCAGCGCCTCGGCGACCAGACCCTCCGCGTGCCGGGGTACGAGGTCAGCGGCTTCCATGTGATCGATTATGCATGATCAACGGGCACCTGGCCGCATGGTTCGTGGACATCTGGCCGCGTGGTTCGTGGGCAGTTGGCCGCGTCGTCAGCGGAGGTCGTGCCGGACCCAGACGTTGGGTTCGACGTACACGGCGTGGTTGTGGGCCAGCGAGCAGTGCACGGGGACCAAGGCCTGGGGGACGGTGACCGGGCCGTCGGTGTCGAACGGCAGGCCGGTCCACTGCCGCCAGCGGTCCAGCGAGTCGGCCACCACCATCGAGGCCGGGGCGATCCGCTCGATGGTCCCGCCGGCCCGCACGTGCACCCGCAGCCAGGGGTCGACCGGCAGCCCGTCGTCCCGGACCAGCGCGGCGTAACGGTCCATGGGCAGCCCGGCGTCGGTCTTGCCGTTGGGCCGCACCGGTGCGTACAAGGTGGGGTGGCCCAGCGCGCGGACCGCGTCCCGCAGGGCGGCCAGCATCAGATGGGACAGCCCGCGACCGGTGTGCGCCGGCTTGATCAGGATCTCCAGTGCGCTGCTCACGGTCGGTCTGCGGCCCCGGCGCTGGTCGGAGATGCCCCACATCAGCACCTGGTCCCAGCCGCCGTCGGGTAGCTCCGGGCGGTCCGGTTCGGGGAACACGAACGGAATGCTGCGCCCGGCCGCGACCAGCTCGTCGCCGGCCGTGCCCACGACGCACTGCTCCGGAAACAGCTCCGCGACCCGCCCGAACAGGATGTATCCGATCCTGTCGTTGATCATGAACTCCGGCCAGATGCCGTACAGCTCGGGCAGCCGCTCGTGCAGTTCCGGGCGCCGGGCCAGCGTCGTGATCTCGATGGCGGCCATGGCCACCAGGGTGCCAGGCGGCGGGCGGCGTCAGCGACCGAGTAAACCGCCGATCAGGGACAGCGCGGGCTGCAGCGCGTCGTCGACGACGCCGGTCACCGGGGCGACCACGCCGCCGAGGGTGGGACTCACCGCGCCGGTGACGGACTCGACGGGTCCGGGCGCCGCGGCCGCGGCGGCCGGTGGC
>NZ_DASTBH010000541.1:0-20233 GCF_035712165.1 Actinophytocola sp.
GCCATCACCGACACCGACATGGCCATGGAGATGGTGAAGTTCACCCGGTCGCAGATCCTGTCGAACGCGGGCACGTCGATGCTGGCCCAGGCCAACAGCGCGCCCCAGTCGGTGCTGCAGCTGCTGCGTGGCTGAGTAGCCCAGTGATACATGGACCGGGCGGGAATACCCCGACCCCGCCCGGTCCGCCTGGTTTTTGATACGCCGAAGGAGATGATCAACCATGGCTAGTGTCGACGGTCTGGTCACTGGACTGGACACCACCTCGATCATCTCGCAGTTGATGCAACTCGAGGCCGCACCTCAGACCAGGCTGAAGAGCCAGGTCAGCGCCCAGCAGACGGTGCAGAGCGCCTATCAGGCGATCAACGCGCGCATGATGGCCGTGCGCAATGCCGCCCAGACGCTCACCACCGCCTCGACCTGGCAGGCGGTGACCGCGTCCGCCTCGAGCGACGCGGTCACCGCCTCGGCCGGGGCCACCGGTGTGGCCGGCTCCACGACCTTCGACGTGCTCCGGCTCGCCGCCGCGCACGTCGCCACCAGCACCGTGCCCGGCACCGGGACACCGGCCGCAGGCGGCACGCTCGACCTGACCATCGGTGGCAAGACCACCACGATCACGGTCACCACCAACACCGCCCAGGGGGTGGCGGACGCCATCAACGCCGCGAAGACCGGCGTGCGCGCCGCGGTGCTGAACACCACCACCGGCCCGGTGCTGCAGTTCTCGGCGCAGACCACCGGCGCCGCCAGTGAGTTCACCATCGCCGGCCTGACCGACCCGGTCGTCGTGCAGACCCAGGGTGCCGACGCCGAGATCGCCGTCGGCACGCACCGGGTCACCAGCGCCGACAACACGTTCAAGGACCTGATTCCCGGCGTCACCGTCAAGGCCAACAAGGTCGCCGCCGGTGTCACGGTGACCTCGGCGCAGGACGTGAACAAGCTCGCCGACGCGATGCAGGCCCTGGTGGGCGCGATCAACAGCTCGATCTCCGAGATCAACCTGAAGAGCGTCCACGGCGCCACCGCGAAGACCTCCGGTCCGCTGGACTCCAACGCGCTCGCCCGCGGCCTGCGCACGCAGCTGCAGTCCGCCGTCAGCTCCGGCATCAGCACCGGTCCCGGCAACCCGCCGACCAGCCTGAGCACCGTGGGCGTGCAGCTGGAACGCAACGGAAACCTGAAGTTCGACAGGGAGAAGTTCCTCGCCGCCTACCAGGCCGACCCGGCCAAGGTGCAGGCGGACGTGAACGCCGGGTTCGCCAAGACATTCGAGACCATCGCCAAAGAGGCCACCGACCCGGTCGGCGGGCGGCTCACCGAGGCGATCCAGGGCGTCGAGACCTCGCTGCGCCGGATGAACAAGGAGATCTTCAGCTGGGACTCCCGGCTGGCCGCCAAGAAGGTGGCCCTCCAGCGGCAGTACTCGGGCCTGGAGGTAACCCTCGGCAAGCTGAAGGATCAGTCCAACTGGCTCGCCGGCCAGCTCGCCGGCCTGAGCTAGTAGACCCGACCCGGAGTGAGGAACACCACCATGTCGGCACCCGTGCGGATGCGCTACCTGACGGACTCGGTCGCCACGGCCTCCCCGGCGCGACTGCTGGTCATGCTCTACGACCGGCTCTGCCTGGACCTGGAACGAGCCGAGGCCGCGCTGACCGCGGGTGACCGGGAGGCCGCTTCGGCCGCCCTGGTGCACGCCCAGGAGATCCTGATGGAGCTGCGCGGCTCGCTGCGCACCGACGCCTGGGACGGCGCGCAGAACCTCGCCGCCATCTACACCTTCCTGCTCACCGAGCTGATGAAGGCCAACATCCGCCAGGAGGCCGGCCGGGTCACCGCCTGCCTGGACACCGTGCGCCCGCTGCGCGACACCTGGCGGGCCGCCGTGGACAACCAGGCGCCGCCCGCCGACCACCGCGCGCTGGCGTGAGCGACATGAGCCAGCGGACATCCACCTCCTGGCAGGGGGCCTGGGCGGCGGCGCTGGACCGGCTCGAGAGTGACGTGGCCTCGGCCGAGGCACTGCTCGCCGAGGACCACCTGCTGCGTGAGCTGCCGCCGGCCGCGCCGTGGCAGCCGCCGGCCGGGATCGGACCACTGCCGGTCGACCTGCGTCCGCGCGCCGACCAGGTGCTCGCCCGCCAGCTGGCGGTCGCGGAGCGCCTCGCCGCGGTGATGACCGGAACGGCCCGGCAGGTAGCCGTGCTCGGCCGGATCGACCGTGGGCAAGAGGCTCCCCGTCCGAACTACGTCGACTGTGCCATGTGACTTGGTCGGCGTGCCTGGCCAAGATGCCCACCGGTAACGGAGCGATGAGCCAGTGCCATGTGACTTGGTCGGCGTGCCTGGCCAAGATGCCCACCCGGTAACGGTGCGATGAAGCCAGTGCCATGTGACCGTCCGCACAGGACGGTAACGAAAATCCGCTCAACCGCGAGGCACGCCCGCCGATCGCATCGGTAGGAGCACGGACAGCTCAGCCCTGACAGCCACGGATCGGCGCCCAGGAAACGACCAAGGAGCTACGTCGTGTTCGACGACCTCGCATCCAGCGCCGTGCGATCGGCGTTGACCGGGCTGGCCGCTCGCCAGCGCGTGTCCGCCAACAACATCGCCAACATCCAGACCCCGGGCTTCACCGCCAGCCGGGTCGAGTTCGAGTCCGCGCTGCGCAGCGCCGTGGAGTCCGGCGACTCCTCGCCGCGGGTCTCGCCGACGGTCACCGCCTCCCCGCTCGCCGCGCGGCAGGACGGCAACAACGTCAACCTGGACGAGGAAACCATGTCCAGTATGGACACCGGTCTGCGCTACCAGCTCATGCTCCGTGCGCTCGACGACAAGTTCGGTCTGGTCAGCACCGTCTTGAAGGGCATCAGGTAACCATGTTCGACAGCATCCACATCGCCACCACCGGCGTGTCCGTGCACCGCAAGTGGCTCGACGCGGTGTCCGACAACATCGCCAACATCAACAACGTCTCCCCGACGAACGGCGACGCGTTCCAGGAGCGCTTCGTGCGCGCCTCGGCGGTCGAGGGCGGCGGGGTCACGGTGACCGGCATCGAGAACGGCGACCCGGCCGGCCGGCTGGTCTACGACCCGAACCACCCTCTGGCCGACGAGCAGGGCAACGTCAAGGTCCCGGACATGGACCTGGCCGACCAGATGGGCTACCTGATCATGGCCCAGCGCGGTTACCAGGCCAACGTCGCCGCCGCCGAACGGGCCAGCAACTCCTACCAGGCCGCGCTGAACCTAGGGAAGAACGTATGAGCAGCCCGATCGCCGCCATCGGCGCCGTGGCCGGCCCGCCGGCCCCGCTCGCCGCCATCACGGCCACCGACCCGTCGACCGAGACGCGCTCCGGCGCCGGAGCCTCGTTCGGTGACGTGATCGGCAAGGCCATCAACCACACCCAGCAGGTGCAGAACCGGGCAGACGAGTTGGCCGTCCAGGCGGCCAGCGGCGATCTGGCCGACGCGCAGGACTATCTCGCCGCCGCCACCGAGGCTTCCCTGACCACCCAGCTCACGGTCGCGATTCGCAATAAGGCCGTCGACGCGTTCAACGAGATCATGAGGATGCAGGCATGAACCCTGATCGCTTCCTGGCGCTGGGCCGCCGAGTGGTCGACGGTTTCAAAGCTTTCTCTCTTGGCCAGAAGATTGTCGTGCTGGCCAGTGTCATCGCCATCGGGCTTGGCGCGTTCCTGTTCATCAGCTGGTCGTCCACTCCGGACTACTCGCCGCTGTTCTCCAACCTGGCGTCCAAGGACGCCGGGGCCATCGTGGAGAAGCTGGACGCGGCCGGCACCCCCTATGAGCTGACCGACGGCGGTCAGACCATCATGGTGCCCAAGGACCAGGTATACCAGCTCCGGTTGCAGATGAGCTCGGCCGGACTGCCGGCCGACACTGACACCGGATACGCGCTGCTGGACCAGCAGGGCGTGACCACCTCCGAGTTCATGCAGCAGGTGGGTTACCAGCGGGCGCTGGAAGGCGAGCTGACCAAGACGATCAAGTCGATCGACGGCGTCTCCTCGGCCAGCGTGCACCTGGCCATCCCCAAGAAGGACGTGTTCTCCGACAAGGACAGCCGGCCCACCGCCGCGGTGATGGTGCAGACGGCCGGTGGCAAGCAGCTTTCCACCGACCAGGTGCAGACCGTGGTCAACCTGGTCGCGTCCAGTGTGGAGGGTCTGGACCCCGACGACGTCACCGTCGCCGACGCGGCCGGTACCGTGCTCGCCGCCCCCGGACAGACCGGTGCCGGCGCCAGTGGCGGCCGCGAGCAGCAGACGTCGGCATTCGAGCAGCGCATGAGCAACTCGGTGCAGCAGATGGTGACCCAGCTCGTCGGCGCCAACCACGCGGTGGTTCGGATCACCGCGGACCTGGACTTCGACCAGGCCGAGACCAAGAGCCAGACCTACACCAGCGACCCCAACGCCGACCCGCTCTCGGAGAGCACCACCAACGAGACGTACACCGGCAACGGCGGCACGGGCGCAGGCGGCCTGCTCGGCCAGATCAACGGCACCAACGGCGGCGCCGGTGGCGACGGGACCTACCAGCAGCAGAAGGCAGTCCGGGACAACGCGGTCAACTCGGTCATCGAGACCCGCAAGTCCGCGCCCGGCAAGGTGCGCAAGCTGGGCGTCGCGGTGCTGATCGACGAGACCGCCGCGAGGAACGTCGACCTGGGAGCCGTGGAGAACCTGGCCCGCTCCGCCGTCGGCCTGGACACCACCCGCGGTGACACGATCGCCGTCTCGGCGATGCCGTTCGACGAGACCGTCGCGGCGCAGAACGAGCAGGCGCAGGCACAGGCGCAGGCCGCCGAGGAGCGCAACGAGCTGTTCGGTCTGCTCAAGACCGGGATCGTGGCGCTGGGTGTGCTGCTGGTCCTGCTGATCACCTGGCTCACGGCCCGGCGCCGGCGCAAGCGCAACGCGGTCAACCGGGCCGAGCTGCGCAAGCTCGAGGAGCTCAAGGCGGACCTGGAGCGCAAGCGCATCGCCGAGGAGATCGCCGCTGCCAAGCAGCAGGCCAAGATCATGGAAAACAACCACCAGCAGGCGGCCCTGGCCGCAGCCGGTCCGGTCGAGCCGGACACCGGTCCCGAGGAGCACAAGCTCAAGGAGATCGAGGCACTGGTCGACGAGTCACCGGATGAGGTCGCCCGGCTGCTCCGCAGCTGGCTGACGACGACGGGAGCCTGAGCCATGACATCGGACGTGCGAAGCGTTTCCAACGCGGGGCTGCGCAAGGCGGCGGTGCTGCTGGTGCAGATGGGCAGGGAGGGCTCGGCCAAGCTGATGGCCCAGCTCCGGGAGCCCGAGGTCGAGGCGCTGTCGGCGGAGATCGTCCGGCTCGGCACCGTGGACCGCTCGGTCACCAGCGCGGTACTCGAAGAGTTCCACGACATGGCCAGGGCCCGCAAGCACATCGCGCACGGCGGCATCGACTACGCCCGCGACCTGCTGGTGCAGACGCTCGGCGCGGAGCGGGCCGAGGAGATCGTCGGCCGGATCGGCGCCAGCATGCTGGAGGCACCGTTCCGCTCGCTGCAGCGGGCCGACCCGCGCCAGGTGCTGTCCTTCCTGACCGACGAGCACCCGCAGACCGTCGCGCTGGTCGTCGCGCACATGCCGGCCCAGCTCGCCTCGCTGGTGCTGTCCGGCCTGTCGGCCGAGCGGCAGAGCGACGTCGCGCTGCGGGTGGCGACGATGGGCCGTACCTCGCCCGAGGTGGTCCGCAAGGTCGAGGCCATCATCGAGCGCAAGGTCTCCTCGCTGCTGCAGCCCAGTGACCTGTCCACGATCGGCGGCGTCAAGCCTCTGGTGGACATCATCAACCGGTCCGACCGGGTCACCGAACGGTCCATTCTGGAGGGTCTGACCGAGCGGTCCCCGGAACTGGCCGAGGAGATCCGCAGCCAGATGTTCATGTTCGAGGACCTGGTCACCATCGACGACCGCTCGGTGCAGCTGCTGCTGCGCCAGGTGGAGCCGAAGGACCTGGCCACCGCGCTGAAGGGCGTGAGCGAGGACGTGCGGGACAAGGTCACCAAGAACCTGTCCGAGCGTGCCGCGGAGAACCTGATCGAGGAGATCCAGCTGCTCGGCGCGATCCGGCTGCGCACCGTCGAGGAAGCCCAGGCGAAGATCATCGGTGTGATCCGGAGCCTCGAGGACTCCGGGCAGCTCGTGCTGCGGCGAGGCGACGAGGACCAGTTCGTTGACTGAGTGGGGTGCCGCGGTCGTGGTGCCGCGCGAGAAGGCCGACACCGCCGTGCCGTACCAGCTCACCACGATGAAGACCGGCACGCCGGTCAAGGGTTCGCCGCGCAACGCCGCGCGCGACGAGGGCTATGCCATCGGTTGGGCCCAGGGCATGCGCGAGGCCAGGGAGAGCACGATCGCCGCCCGGCAGCGTGCCGAGCGGGAGCTGGAGCACACGCTGCGCCAGCGCGACGAGCGGGTCGAGCGGGCCATGGCGGCGATGTCCGCCGCCGCCGGCCGGATCCGCGAGATCACCGTGCAGCGGTCCGAGGAGCTCTCCGAGCTCATCCTGGCCGCCGCGATCGACCTGGCCGAGGCCATCGTCGGCGCGGAGCTGTCGGCCGACGTGCTCGGGGCCACCCGGACCGCGGTGGCCCGGGCACTGGCCCAGCTGCCGGCCGGCCCGGCGGTGATCGTGCGGCTCAACCCGGAGGACCTGGCCGAGCTGACCGACGCCGGCGACTTGCCGCCCTCCGGCGCTCATGAAGTGACGTTCGTTGCCGATCCTGAGGTCGCCAGGGGCGACGCCGTCGCCCAGAACAAGGTGAGCACCGTCGAGGCGACCGTCTCCGGTGCGCTGCAACGAGTCCGAGCGGAGTTGGTGGCATGACCGCAATCCTGAACGACCGGCTCACCGCGGGGATCGCCGCGGCCGGGCCACGGGTGGTCGGACAGGTGGTCGGTGTGGTGGGGCTGGCCGTGTCGGTGTCCGGCGTGCCGGCCCGCCTCGGGGACATGCTCCGGATCGGCGGCAACACCCAGGAACTGCTGGCCGAGGTGGTCTCGCTGGACGGCGACCGGGTGGTGTGCCTGCCGCTCGGCCCACTGAGCGGCGTCGGCATCGGAAACCCGGTGCACAACACCGGCCGCCCGCTGCAGATCACCGTGGGGAACTCGCTGCGCGGCCGGGTGCTCGACGGTCTGGGCCGGCCGATGGACGGCGGCCCGCCGCTGACCGACGGCCACCGGGTCTCGGTCGAGCTCGCGCCGCCGTCGGCGCTCGAGCGTGACCTGATCCGCTCGCCCATGCAGCTCGGCGTGCGCGCCCTGGACACGACCGTGCCGGTCGGCCAGGGCCAGCGGCTCGGGATCTTCGCCGGGTCCGGCGTCGGCAAGTCCAGCCTGCTTTCCATGATCGCCCGGGGCACCACCGCCGAGATCAACGTGGTCGCCCTGATCGGCGAGCGCGGTCGCGAGGTCCGGGAGTTCCTCGAGCACGACCTCGGCCCCGAGGGCCTGGCCCGTTCGGTGGTCATCGTGGCCACCTCCGACCAGCCGCCGCTGGTGCGGCTGCGTGCCGGATTCGTGGCCACCCGCATCGCCGAGTGGTACCGCGACCAGGGCTCCGAGGTGCTGTTGATGATGGACAGCCTGACCCGGATCGCCATGGCCCAGCGCGAGGTCGGACTTTCCGCCGGCGAGCCGCCGGCCACCCGCGGCTTCCCGCCGTCGGTGTTCGCCCTGCTGCCGACCCTGCTCGAGCGGGCGGGTCCGGCGCCGACCGGCAGCATCACCGGGCTGTACACGGTGCTGGTCGAGGGTGACGACCACAACGAGCCGATCGCCGACGCCGCGCGGTCCATCCTGGACGGTCACGTCGTGCTGGACCGCAAGCTGGCCACCGCCGGGCACTTCCCGAGCATCGAGGTGCTCGAGTCGATCTCCCGGGTGACCGGAGCGGTCACCACGCCGGAGCAGCGCTCCGACATGCATCTGCTGCGCCGGCTGATGGCCGCCCGGCGGGACGTCCGCGAGCTGGTGGAGATCGGCGCGTACGTGGCCGGCACCAACCCGGACGCCGACCGCGCGCTGGCCCTGTGGCCGCAGATCAACGAGTTCTTGCGTCAGGAAGTCGGCGAGCAGGTGCCCGCCGAGCAGTCCTGGCGGGAGTTGCACAGCCTGCTGCACGAGGGGAGCAACTAGGTGAGCGTCGCGTCGAGACTCGGTGCCGTGCTGCGCGCCCGGCGGGTCCAGGAGGACGTCGCCCGTGGCGACGTCGCCCGGGCCAACGCCGAGGTGGCACACGCCAGCCGGCGTACTGCCGAGCGGGCCGGGTCGCTGGACGGCTGGTCCGGCCCGGACAACGTGTCGAACACGGCCTTTCTGGCGTCCGTCGCGGCCGGCCGGGCGCTGGCCCAGGCGCTGCAGGACGCGACCCACGCCGAGCAGTCCGCGCGGGTCGAGGCGGACGAGCGCCGGGACCTGCTGCGCGCCGCTGCCCAGCGCCGGCGCAGCGTCGAGAAGCTGGTCGAGCGGGCGGCCGCGGTGCACCGGCAGAACGAGCTGGCCACCGAGCAGCGGGCCATCGATGACCTGGCCACCGTGCGGCACGCGGGGGAGAGCCTGTGAACGGCATCACCGAGATCGCCAGCCGGATGCGTGAGCTGCACGCGCTGCTGCCGGCCCAGACCCCGCCGGTCGCGTCGTCGACCCGCTCCGGTGGCGACTTCGCCACCCTGTTCAACTCGGCGCTGGGCCAGGCGGGCGGCAACGGCGTCACCGGCCTGGTCGGCAAGGACGGCGTGAGCGGCGCGGACGTGGTCGCCGGCGCGCAGAAGTACCTCGGCGTGCCCTACGTGTGGGGCGGCACCGACCCGAACAAGGGCCTGGACTGCTCCGGCCTGGTCCAGCGCACCTACGCCGACCTCGGCGTGACGCTGCCCCGGGTGAGCCGGGACCAGGCCAAGGTCGGCCAGCCGGTGTCCGGCCTGGACCAGGCCAAGCCCGGTGACCTGCTCGCCTTCGGCAGCCCGGTGCACCACATCGGCATCTACGTCGGCGACGGCAAGATGATCCACGCGCCGGAACCGGGCGCGAAGGTGCGGATCCAGAACGTCTACGAGACGCCGTCGGCGATCCGACGGGTGCTGCCGGACGCCCCGGCGGCCGGCGCGGTCGCCGCCCCGGCGCTCGCCGGCCAGTCCGGCGCCTTCGCCGACCTGTTCTCGACGGCGACGGCGAAGTACGACCTCCCGCAGGGGCTGCTGTCCGCCGTCGCCAAGGCCGAGTCGGGCTACAACCCGAACGCGGTCAGCGGAGCCGGTGCCCGGGGCCTGATGCAGCTGATGCCCGCGACCGCGGCCGGGCTCGGGGTCAACCCGTTCGACCCGGCTCAGGCCGTCGACGGTGCCGCCCGGCTGCTGAAGGGCCACCTGGGCAAGTTCGGCTCGGTCCCGCTGGCGCTCGCCGCCTACAACGCCGGGCCGGGAGCGGTGCAGCGCCACGGCGGCATCCCGCCCTACCAGGAGACCCAGAACTACGTGCGCAAGATCATGGCCACGCTGAGCACAGGAGCCGCCGCATGACGCTGCCCATCGCCGTACGCACCCCGGCGGTTCCCGGCGCCCCCGCCGCCCCGGCCGACGCCGCGGGCGAGACCTCCACCGAGACCTCCGCCGCGTTCGAGTCGCTGCTGCTGGCCCTGACCGGCACTCCGGTGGTCGCCATGCCCACCGCCGTGCCCACCGCCGTGTCCACCGCCGGGACCGCGCAGGACCAGGCCGCCGCGATCGGCACGGCGCCGGCCGGTCTGCCGGCCGGTGCTCCGCCGGCTGTCGGCTCGGCGCCCGCTGCCCCGGCCGCGTTCCCGGTGCCCGCCCCGGCGAGCCCGCTCGCGCCCGGTGCGCCCAACCAGGTGGTCGCCGACCACCCCACAGACCCGTCGGCTGTCCCGGGCGAACCGCTGTGGCTGGAGGTCGCGCCCGGGACGGCCGGCGGCCCACTCGCCCACGAAGCCGCGACATCCGCCGGCGATGCCAGTGTGCCCGCCGCGCCCGCCGCCCCGGCAACCCCGGTGACCGCGCCGGTCACCGCGGGACCCGCCGCCCCGGCCGAGCCCACCGCGGCTCGTGCGGAGGGCGCCGAGACCACCTCGGTCCCGGCCGCGCCGGACGCCGGGCCTGCGCCCGCGCTGGCCGGCGAGGCGCCGGTCGTCGCGGAGGCGGCGCCGGAGCCGGCCGCCGCGCCGGCCGCGGTGGACGCTCCGACGGCCCAGCCCGTCACGTTCCCCGCGCCCGTGGCCCACACCTCGCACACCGCCGCCGCCGAGGCGCCGGCCCGGACCGAACCGGCCGCCGCCCCGCCACCCGCGCAGCAGCTGTCCGCCGAGATCGTCCCGCTGCGCAACCGCGACGGCGAGCACACGCTGACCGTCCAACTGCACCCGGTCGACCTCGGTCCGATCACGGTCACCGCCCAGGTGCGCGGCCAGGACATCCAGCTCGACCTCGGCGGCGCCACCGAAGCCGGCCGGGAGGCACTGCGTGCCGCGCTGCCGGAGCTGCGCCGGGAACTGGAGCGGGCCGGGTTCGACTCGTGCCTGCTCAACACCGGCACCGGCGGCGCCAGAGACGACCACCGCCAGACGCAGTGGCTGCGGTCCGCCCTGGCCGGCGCGCCGGCCACCGGCGCGGTGACCGGTTCCGACCCGGTCGCCCCGGCGCCTGTCCGATCCCGTACCGCCGGCGTGCTCGACCTGCACGCCTGAACCCCAGGAGAGATTCATGACCAGCCCGATCGGCGGCACCTCCGCCGCCCCGCAGGCCGCGCCCCAGCAGAGCCTGAAGGGGGTGTCCGGCATGACTTCCGACGACTTCATGAAGCTGCTCGTCGCTCAGCTGCGGTACCAGGACCCCACCGCGCCGTCCGACGCCACCACCTTCATGGCCCAGACCGCCCAGCTCACCCAGGTGGACACGATGAACGCGCTGGCCCAGTCGCAGCGCGACCTGCTTGTGGCGACGCTCTCATCCCAAGCCAGTGGGTTGATCGGCCGAACGGTCGATTACTTGGACAGTGCGGGTGCCCGGGTGACCGGGACGGTGACCGGAGCCACCTTCGGCACGTCCCCGACGGTGCGGATCGACGGTTCGGACGTCCCCCTGGGCTCGATCATCAGCCAGGCCGGCTGACCTCAGCGTTCACAACCACATCAGGAAAGTAGGAACCAGAATGCTTCGTTCGCTCTTCTCCGGCATCAGCGGTCTGCGCGGTCACCAGCAGATGATGGACGTGACCGGTAACAACATCGCGAACGTGAACACGACCGGGTTCAAGTCCTCGCAGGTGGTCTTCGCCGACGCGCTGAGCCAGACGCTGCGCGGCGCCACCGCTCCGGGCGCCAACACCGGTGCGACCAACCCGGCCCAGGTCGGCCTCGGCGTGCGCACCGCCGGCATCAACACCAACTTCACCCAGGGCGCGACCCAGGTCACCGGCCGCAACGAGGACATGCTGATCCAGGGCGACGGCATGTTCGTGGTCAACGCGGGCGGCCAGCAGGTCTACAGCCGGGCCGGCGCCATGAACTTCGACGCCATCGGTCAGCTCACCACCCCGGACGGCGGTCTGGTCCAGGGCTGGATGGCGGTGGCCGGCGTGGTCAACACCGCCGGGCCGCTGCAGCCGCTGGTGGTGGACTCGTCCATCTACCGCAGCTTCAGCGTGGCCTCCGACGGCACGCTGACCGGCCTGCAGGCCAACGGCACCAGCGCGGTCATCGGCCAGCTCGCCGTGGCCAACTTCGCCAACCCCGGCGGCCTGGAGAAGGCCGGCGGCTCGCTGTACCGCGAGACGATCAACTCCGGTGCCGCGCAGATCGGCACCGCGGGTCAGAACGGCACCGGCGAGGTGGTCAGCAACGCGCTGGAGATGTCCAACGTGGACCTCGCGTCGGAGCTGACCGGTCTGATCATCGCCCAGCGTGGCTTCCAGGCCAACTCCAAGGTCATCAGCACCTCCGACGAGCTGCTGCAGGACCTGATGAACCTCAAGCGATAACCACCCGGTAGTGGCCGGGGTTCGGCTCACTTCGAGCCGGCCCCGGCCGATTTTTTGGGTGTGCGGTCACGGACGCGGCCGCGCCAATCCAAGGACGGAAACCCGTGATACTGCTCAACCGACTCAACGGTCAGCCGTTTGCGCTCAATCCTGACCTGATTGAGCGGGCTGAGTCCACACCGGACACCGTTATCACTTTGCTGAACGGGGCCAAGTACGTGGTGGCCCAATCCCTCGACGAGGTAGCCATGCTGATGCGCGACCACCGCGCCGTGGTGCTGAGCCGGGTCCAGGACCAGGAACAGCCGCCCGCCGGACCGCCCAGCCGGCCGAAGCCCGCGTCGGAGGGTGACGCGACCGTGTTGCGCCTGCCCGAGAGGGGTCAATGATGGATCCGGCAAGCCTGGTAGGGATCGGCATTGCGCTGCTGGCGATCTTCGTGTCGATGCTGCTCGAGGGCGGCGACCCGATGTCGATCATGCTGCTGCCCCCGATCCTGCTCGTGATCGGCGGCACCCTCGGCGCCGGCATGGCCGGCGGGATGATGCGGGACACCGCCGGGATCGTGACGCTGTTCAAGCGCGCGATGACGTCTCCGAAACTCGAGGGCAGCACCGTCATCAACACGGTGGTCAAGCTCGCCGACCGGGCCCGCCGGGAAGGCATGCTGGCGCTGGAGGACGAGGTCAAGAAGGTGCAGGACCCGTTCCTGCGTCGCGGCCTGGAGCTGGCCGTCGACGGCGTCGACTCCGACGAGCTGCGCGACATCCTCGAGCTTGAGATCGAGACCAAGCGCAGGCAGGACAAGGTCGGCGCCAAGCTGTTCGCCGACATGGGCGGGTTCGCGCCGACGATCGGCATCATCGGCACGGTGCTCGGCCTGGTGCACGTGCTGGAGAACCTCGCGGACCCGACCGAGCTCGGCCACCTGATCGCGGGCGCGTTCGTCGCGACCCTGATGGGTGTGCTCACCGCGAACGTCCTCTGGCTGCCGCTGGCCAACCGGCTCAGGCGGATCAGCGACCTCGAGGCCGAGCAGATGCATCTCGCCGTCGAGGGTGTGCTGGCCATCCAGTCCGGGCTGAACCCGCGGCTCGTGGCCCAGAAGCTGCGCAGCATGGTCCCGGCCGAGCCCGCCCCGGCCGCGCCGGCGAAGAAGGCCGCCTGATGGCCAGACGAAGCCGCCGCAAGGGCCACGAGGACGAGGAGCACGCCAACCACGAGCGGTGGCTGCTGACCTACGCCGACATGATCACGCTGCTGATGGTGCTGTTCATCGTCATGTTCGCGATGTCCACGGTCGACACCCAGAAGTTCCAGGAGCTCAAGGACAGCCTGGCCGGCGCGTTCGGCGGCAGCCCGGCGGTGGTCAGCGGCGGGGCGAAGCCGGTCGGCGCGTCCGACGGGATGAGCCCGTTGCCGGACGACCTGCAGGCGGGCAACCCCGCCGGACAGGACTCCATGCAGAAGCTGGACGCCGCGGCGGCCGCCAAGGCCGTGCGCGACGCCGACCGGGTGCGCGCGTCGCGCAACCAGCAGGCCGCCCAGAAGGAGGTGCAGGACTTGCGGGAGCTGCAACGGCTGATCACCGAACGGCTGCGCGCCGAAGGCCTGGACAACTCGGTCGGGTTCGCCATCGACGAGCGCGGGCTGGTGATGAACATCATCACCTCGTCCGTGGTCTTCCCCGGCGACAGCGCTGAGCTGCTGCCCGAGGGCAAGCGCATCATCAACGCGCTGGCTCCGATCCTGGGTCTGGTCCCGAACCACATGGAGATCGCCGGGCACACCAACCAGCTGCCGGTGCCGACCCGCAACTACCCCACCTCGTGGGAGCTGTCCTCGGCCCGGGCGTCCAGTGTGGTGCGTCACCTGATCGCGGACGGCCTGGCCGCCAGCCGGATGACCGCGACCGGATACGCCGACCAGCGTCCCCTCGTGCCGCCGTCGGACCCGCAGTCGGTCACCAGGAACCGGCGCGTCGAGATCATCCTGCTATCCGAACAACCCGCCGAGGTGCGGGCGCTGCTGCCGTCCATTGCCGGCAACACCCAAGCGAACTAAGGAGACCGCTGCCATGGAGAACGAGAAGGCCGGCAAGGCGGACAAGAAGCCGCTCGGCAAGAAGAAGCTGTTCATCATCATCGGTGCGCTGGTGCTGGCACTGGCCGGCGGCGGTGGCTACTACTTCTTCCTCGGCAAGTCCGGCCCGGCCGAGCCCGAGCCGGGCGAGGTGGTCGCGCTGGAGCCGATCACCCTCAACCTGACCGACGGGCACTACCTCAAGCTGCGGCTCGCGCTGCAGGCCACCATCGACGTCGAGACCAAGGTGGACGGCAGCAAGGCCCTCGACCTGGCCGTCAGCGAGTTCAGCAACCGGCCGGTGGCCGAGCTGTCCGGTGACGCCGCCCGCGAGGCGTCCAAGGCGTCGCTGAAGCAGAAGATCGCCGACGCCTACAAGGGCGCCGTGATGGACATCTACTTCACCGAGTTCGTCATGGAGTGAGTAGGCGCAACGCCTTATCGGGCATCGCGCGGCGGCTGGGCTGGCCCCGGCGCCGCGCGATGCCAGCACGGCAGGTCGATGACCTGCCGAAACGCATGGTCCGCCGGCGGCCGTAGGTGCCCCGGCGGCCCGTGCCCATGGACCGCGGCTCACCCGTTCGGGTACTGCTGCGGGGATCGCTCAGCTCGGTGGGGGCAGTGCCGATCTGACGGTCGTGCCACCAACTGCGCCTCGCCCCGGTCGTGCACCGGGCCCCAAGTCCGGCGGACTCGTCACCGACGGCAGGCTGCCGTCCTCGTACGACTTCCTCCGGCCGGCCAAACTCCCCCGTGAGCACCTGCGCACGCTGAACATGGTGTTCGAGACCTTCGCGCACCGGCTCGCCGTGCTGCTCACCTACAACCTGCGGGTCGTGTGTCGCGTGACGCCCTTCTCGGTGCGGCACAGCAGCGCCGAGGAGCACGTCGCGGTCCTCAACGAGCCCATCGTGATCGCGCCGCTGACCCTGGAACCGCTGCCCGGCACCGCGCTGCTGGAGCTGTCCCGGGAGACCGCGATGGTCTGCGTCGACCACCTGCTGGGCGGCAGCGGCGGTCTGCCCCAGCCGGAGCGCCAGCTCTCCGAGATCGAGACGCCGCTGATCCGCGACCTGCTCACCGACATCCTGGCCGAGCTGCGCGACTCCTTCGCCGTCGTCGAGGACATCTACCCCTCCTTCGGCGCCCTGGAGTACGACCCCCAGCTGGTGCAGTTCGGCGGCGGACCGGCCGACACGATGCTGGTGGCCTCCTTCGAGCTCACCGTCGGCGAGGTGAGCAGCATCGTCTCGCTCTGCCTGCCGCTGCAGGGCCTGCTGCCCGCGCTGCAGCGCTACCACGACCAGTCCGCGGTCAGCGCCAGCGAGCGTGCCGCCCGGCAGGCCGCGCACCAGCTGCTCAGCAACCGCCTGCAGGAAGTGCCGATCGACCTCAGCGTGCGGTTCGACGCGATCCGGATGCAGTCCACCGCGCTGCTCGGGCTGCGCCCCGGCGACGTGGTGCCGCTCGGTCATCTGGTCGACCGTCCCCTTGAGATCACCGCGGACGGCCAGGTCTTCGGCCACGCCGAGGCCACCAAACGCGGTTCCCGGCTTGCCTGCCACATCGTCGACATCGTCCAGGAGGAGAACCCAGCATGACCGCAACGATCAACAACCCCACCGCCGTGGCTGTGTCGGCCGCCGAGGCCGCGTTGAGCGTTCTGCCGATCGCGGCGAACCTCACCGTGGGCACCCCGGTTTCCGACCCGTCGGCCGGAGCCATCCCGGGCGGCGTCACCATCGTCGCGACGCTCACCGGCTCGGTGACCGGCCACGTCGGTGTCACGGTCAACCAGGAGCTGGTCGAGGCGCTGAGGAACAGCCCGCTCGGCGAGCTCGACCTGGCCACCGCCGTCGGACCGGCGCTGGACGCGGTGGCCGGGGTGCTCGGCACCGACGCCGCCGCCGGCCAGGAGATGGCGCCGGACGCCGCGGTCGTCGCCATGGCCGCCGCAGGCGACCTGACCGTCGTCCCGCTCCTGGCGAGCGACTCGACGCAGGCCGCGGTCCTGATCTCGCTCGCGGTCGTTCCGGCCGCCACCGAGCCGGTCGCCGAGCCCGCGCCCGCCAAGGGACCCGCCGCCGCCGGCTTCGACCTGCTGCACGGCGTGGACATGGAGATCACCGTCGAGCTGGGCCGGACCTCGATGACCGTCCGGGAGCTGCTCTCGCTGAGCACCGGATCGGTGATCGAGCTGGACCGCACCGCCGGCAGCCCGGCCGACGTGCTGGTCAACCGCAGGCTGATCGCCCGCGGCGAGATCGTGGTCATCGACGAGTACTTCGGCATCCGGATCACCGAGATCCTGCCCAACGGCGACCGCGACCAGAAGTCCGCCTGATGGAGGCGATCCTGCGGGTCGTCATCGCGCTGGTTCTGGTCGTCGGCGTGATGTGGGTACTGGCGAAGGTCGCCCGCAAGCCGCTTCGCGGCCGGGCGGCCGGCAGCCTCGACGTGGTGGCCAGGACGCAGCTGTCCAAGGGCGCCAGCATCGCCGTGGTCAAGATCGATGAGACCGCCCTGGTGCTCGGGGTCACCGACCACGGCATCCGGCTGCTGCACGAGACCGGCGCCGAGGTCTTCGCCACCGAGGCGCCGACCAAGCGCACCGCGGTCGACCTGGATGCGGTCCGGGCCAAGCGGGCCGGTGCCAGCCCCGCGCTGCCGGACATGGTGCCGGCGAAGTCGAAGTCCCCGGGAGCGAAGTTTTCCGGATCGGCTCTGTCAGTCAAGACCTGGAAGCAGGCCGTCGTGGCCATACGGGAACGGTCGGTGCGTGACGCATGATTTCTGCCGTCGGGGTGGCAACCGCGCGTAAGCGCTGGCTCGTGCGAGCCGTGGTCAGCATTCTCGTGCTGGCCGGTGTATTGATCGGGATCTCCCTGCTGGCCCAGCCGGCCGGCGCCGAGACCGTGGCGGCCGTCGCCGCCCAGCCCGCCGGGCCGAGTGCGCCGGCCGGGCCGGCCGAGCCCGCCGGCCCAGGGGCGGTCACCGTCACCGTGGGGTCGCCGGACAAGCCCAGCGAGTCCCTGGTCATTCTGATCGCGCTCACCGTGCTCTCGGTGGCGCCGGCACTGCTGCTGCTGTGCACCAGCTTCACCAAGATCTTCGTGGTGCTGAGCATCACCCGCAACGCGCTCGGCCTCACCTCGGTGCCGCCGAACCAGGTGCTCGCCGGCCTCGCGTTGTTCCTGAGCCTGTTCATCATGGCTCCGACCGCGGCCGCGGTGAACGAGCAGGGCATCCAGCCCTTCCTGAACGGGGAGAAGTCCCAGTCCCAGGCGTTCAACGACGGCGTGCAGCCGCTGCGGGAGTTCATGCTCAAGCAGACCCGGCCGGAAGAGATCGCGCTGTTCACCAAGGTCGCGGACCAGGACAAGCCGGCCAACGCCGACGAGGTCCCGCTGACCACTCTGGTGCCGGCGTTCGTGCTCTCCGAGCTGCGGGCCGCGATGCTGATCGGCTTCGTGCTGTTCATCCCGTTCCTCGTGATCGACATGGTGGTCTCGGCCTCACTCATGTCACTGGGCATGATGATGCTGCCCCCGGTGACGGTCGCACTTCCCTTCAAGCTGTTGCTTTTCGTCCTGGCCAACGGTTGGGGACTGATAGTCACGGCACTCGTCGGCACCTACACCTGAGGACGTCATGAACGACACAACGGTCATCCAGTTGGGCCTTCAGGCCATGTTGATCACCGGCAAGCTCGCCGCGCCGATCCTGCTGACCGCCCTCGCGGTGGGCTTCGCGATCTCGCTGTTCCAGTCGGTGACCCAGATTCAGGAAGTCACCCTGTCCTTCGTGCCGAAGGCCGTCGGGGTCGCGGTCGCGCTGCTGGTGTGTGGAAGCTGGATGGTGCACGAGATCGTCTCCTTCACCACCACGCTGTTCAGTCAGATTCCCAGCCTGGTCAACGGATAGGAGCGGCGTGCAGGCGACACTGGCTCCCGGGGCGCTGCTGGCGCTGCTGCTCGGTTCGATCCGCGCGGTGGCCTGGCTGATCGTCTGCCCGCCGTTCAACGGCCGGGCGATTCCGATGACCGTCAAGGGAATGCTCGCCGTCGCCATGGTGCTGCCGATGGTGCCGCGGCTGTCCACCGATGTGCCCTCCCTGGACAGCTGGGCGGTGGTCGCCGCCGCCATCGAGCAGGTCGTCATCGGCGCCGGGCTGGGCCTGCTCACCGCGGTGATCTTCGCCGGGATCCAGGCGGCCGGTGACCTGCTCGACCTGTTCGGCGGGTTCTCGATGGCCTTCGCCTTCGACCCGATGTCCTTCTCCGGCAACAACGCCGTGCTCGGCCGCTTCTACGGGATGCTGGCCACCACGCTGATGTTCGCCACCGACGCCCACCAGCTGGTGGTCCGCGGGTTCACCCTGTCCTACACCGCGATCCCGTTGAACGGTGGGCTCAACCTCGGCCGGTTGGCCGACATGCTGACCGTCGGGCTCGGCCAGATGTTCCTGTCCGCCGTGCTGATCGCCGGGCCGCTGATCGTCGTGCTGTTCTGCGCCGACATCGGACTCGGCCTGCTCACCCGGATCGCGCCCGCGCTCAACCCGTTCTCCATCGGTTTCCCGGCCAAGATCGCGCTCACGCTGCTCATGGTGGGCCTGGCGATTCCCCTGCTGCCGCAGGCGGTGCAGAGCATCACCGAGGAAGCCACCAACGCCGTGCTGAAGGTGATCGCTCCGTGAGTGGCAAGGACAAGACAGAGAAGCCGACACCCAAGAAGCTCAAGGATGCCCGGAAGGAAGGGCGCATCGCGCGCACCCCGGAGCTCGGAGCCTGGGTGGCGATCCTCGCGGCGAGCTTCATCCTGCCTGGGATGCTCAGCGGCCTGCTGGACGTCGGCGCGGACCTGCTGCGCCAGATCGGCGCCTTCATCGAACGGCCCGAGCCGGGGGCCGCGCTCACCATTCTGGGCAGCGGGTTGCGCGCCGGGGCGATGGTGGTGGCGCCGCTGCTCGGTGCGATGGTGTTGGCCATCCTGGCCTCGGCCGGCCTGCAGGGCGGGTTGCGTCCGGCGCCGAAGCTGCTCAAGCCGCAGTTCAAGAAGCTCAACCCGATCCAGGGTTTCAAGCGGCTGGTCGGCCCGAAGTCCTGGTGGGAGGGCGCCAAGACGCTGATCAAGACCCTGGTGCTCGGCCTCGTGCTGTACATGGTGGTCAAGGACCTCGTCCCCGCCGTGACCGGCTCCGGTTCGCTCGGCCTGCAAGCCCTGCTCGAGATGGCCGGCGGCAAGGCGCTCACCCTGATCCGCGCCGCCGCGGTCGTCGGCCTGGTGCTCGCCGGCGCGGACTACATCGTGAACCGCAAGCGCACCAACAAAGAGCTCAAGATGACCAAGCAGGAAGTGCGCGACGAGCACAAGAACACCGAGGGCGACCCGCAGCTCAAGGGCGCCATCCGGTCGCGGCAGATGGCCATGAGCCGCAACCGCATGATGTCCGACGTCCCGAACGCCGACGTGATCATGGCCAACCCCACCCACGTCGCCGTCGCGTTGCGCTACGACCCCGAGAAGGGCGCCCCCCGCGTAGTCGCCAAGGGCGCAGGTGCCGTAGCCGCCAAGATCCGCGAGCTGGCCGCCGAACACCGCGTCCCGATCGTCCGAGACGTCCCCCTGGCCCGCGCCCTCTACAAGTCGTGCGAAATCGGCCAAGAGATCCCCGCCGACCTCTTCGCCCCCGTAGCCCACGTCCTAGCCTTCCTGCACCGCCTCCGCCGCAAGGGCAGCGCCGCCGGCACCCACAGCCTCCCCCAGGCCGCCTGACCCACCCCCGGTCCCCCTCGGACGCTTCACCCCCGGTCGCACGCCAACAGCCCAACACCGCAAGCGCCCCCAACGGCAACCCGACTGCCCGAAATAGCAACTCGCCGGTCACCCGCGCACCAGCCCGGCGAGTCCCCACCCCCAGCCCGGCGAGTTCCCAGCTCCAGCCCGGTGAGTTCCGCATTGCCGCCCGGCGAGTCGCCCGTTCAGGCGACCACAGTCTCGGTTCTGGGCGCCGGCCGGACGTCCCCCGGCGACGACTGCTGGAAACCGGCGACCCGTCGATTCACCAGGGCACCAG
>NZ_DASTBH010000542.1:0-8883 GCF_035712165.1 Actinophytocola sp.
GTGTCCACGTCGATCCGGGTGTCCAGGGCCAGCACCAGGTCCGCGTCCGCCTCGGCGTGCCGCTCCCGCACGTGCAGCGTCGCGGGCGACAGCGCGCCCCCGGCGGCTGCCGCGCTGCGCAACGACACCCGCCAGTCGATCCGGCGCAGCCGGTCCCCGGGCTGGAACTGCCGGATGTCGCGGTGCTCGGAGCCTCCTCCGGCGCGCGGCGAGCGGTGCACCCCGACCAGGCCGGCCGCCCGGGGCGGCAGCGGACCCGGCGGCACCAAGCCGACCGGCGGCAGCACCATCCGCCGCGACTCCGGGGCGGTCACCGGCCCGAACACCAGGAGCCCGTCCGGCCCGGCCACCAGATGGTCGGGGCGCAGCTCGACAGCTTCGCCCCAGACGTCGTGCCGCAGCCGCACCCGCACCGCCTTCGTGCCGGCGGCCAGCAGGTGCACCGGTCCGGCGCCCGCGCCCGCCGCCGGCATCCGGACCGCGACCAGCTCGGCGCCGCGACCCGACTCGATCGCCACGGCGAGCAGGTCGTCCCGGCCCTCCTCGGTGGACCGCGCCCGGCGCCGCACGGACACCACCGGGTGGCCCGACATCCCGATCCCGAGCACCACGCTGACCAGCAGCGGGATCCCGATCAACAGCACCACCGGCTGATGCAGCACCAGCCCGGCGGTGACCAGACCCAGCCCGCCGACCGCGCCGCGGAACAGCGCGTCGCTGGGCCGCCAGCCGGCGCTGGCCTGCCCGCGCCAGGCCCGGAACCAGCGCACCACCCGATGGTCGGGGGGGACCGGCGTGATCATCGGGTGCTCGCCGGTCCGGGCACGGCGGCGAGCAGTTCGGTGACCACCTCCACACCGGTGGTGCCGCTGCTCCAGGTCTCCGCCCGGAGCGTCAGCCGGTGCGCCAGGGCGGCCACCGCGCACTCCTTGACGTCCTCCGGCAGCACGAAGTCCCGGCCGGACAACACCGCCAGCGCCCGGGCGACCAGCAGCAGCGCCTGCGAACCGCGGGGTGAGGCGCCGACCTCCACCGCCCGGTGCACCCGGGTGGCCGCGGCCAGTTCGACGCAGTACCGCACCACGTCCGGGTCCACCTCCACCTGCTCGACCCCGCGCTGCAGCCGGCGCAGCCGGTCCGCGTCGATCACCGGGTCCAGCTCGGCCTCCTCGGTGCGGCGGGCCAACCGGCGGCGCAGCACCTCCACCTCCTCCTCGACCGGCGGGTAGCCGACGTCCAGCCGGAGCAGGAACCGGTCCAGCTGGGCCTCCGGCAGCGGGAAGGTGCCCTCGTACTCGATCGGGTTCGCCGTGGCCAGCACGTGGAACGGCGGGGCCAGCGGGAAGGTCCGGCCCTCCACGGTGACCTGCCGCTCCTGCATGGCCTCCAGCAGCGCCGACTGCGTCTTCGGCGACGTCCGGTTGATCTCGTCGGCGAGCAGCAGCCCGGTGAACACCGGGCCGGGCCGGAAGGTGAACTCCCGCTTGTCCGGGTCGTAGAGGAACGAGCCGGTGACGTCGGCCGGCTGCAGGTCCGGGGTGCACTGCAGGCGGCGGAAGTCCAGGCCCAGCGCCTGGGCCAGACCCCGCGCCATCAACGTCTTGCCCAGGCCCGGCACGTCCTCGAGCAGCACGTGGCCGCCGGCGAGCAGGGCGGCCAGCGCCAGCCGGGTGGTGCGCTGCCGGCCGACGATCACCGTGCCCAGCGCGGAGAGCACGGCGCCGGCTTCGGCGCCGATCTCGGCCACCGGCACGGTCTCGTCCACAGTGGACGGTTTGCGGCTCATGTTCTCTCCAGGTGCTCGAGCAGGGCCGCGAGGCGGCGCGGTTCGGGTAGCCGGGCTGCGGGGTCGGTGAGCAGTTGGTGCAGTTCGGGGCCGAGGGCCGCGCGGGCCCGCGGGTCGTCCAGGCTGGCCAGATCCGCGGTGTCCGGTCGCTCCCGCAGCATGGCCAGCGCCATCCGGCCCAACCGCGGCTGCACCCGGCTGGTGAACCGGTGCTGATCCCCGGCGGCCTCGGCGAACCGAACGGCCAGGGTGCTCGCGTGCAGGTCGGCCCGGGCGGTGTCGGAAGGGGGCGCCGGGTCCCAGTTGGCCTCCATCGCCCCGGACAGCAGGCTGCCCAGCAGCACCACACCCCCGACGGTCAGGCTCAGCACCACCGCCCATGGCACCGGCAGCGCGAACAACTGGTTGATCGCGAACGTGGTCAGCGCGGTGGCCAGCAGGGCGAGGAACACGGCCCGGGTCATGTGGCCGACCTCGCCGCCGACAGTTCGTGCACGATCTCGGCCAGGGCCACCCGCGCGGCCTCGGCATCGGCCGCCCCGACGGTGTGCCCGGGTGCGAACCGGGCCCGTTGGTAGAGACCGCGCAGCCCGTCCAGGGCGGCGCCGATCGCGGGACGACCGGACAGGGTGTCGGTGAACTCGGTGGGTGTCTGGTGCGCCAGCCGCGGGCTGCCCGCCCTGGCCGCGGTCTCCTCCAGCCGAACCCAGGCCGCGATGACCGCGTCGGCCGGTGGTCCGCCCTCGTGCCGGGCCAACTCCGCCTGTGCCGCCCGCGCCGCCTCGAGCAGTTCCGCCGCCGGGGTGCCGGCCACGCCGGGCCCGCCCGGGGCCACCCGACCCGGCGAGGAGAACCGGATCCGGCGGGCGAGCAGACCCACCAGCACGGCCGCGATGATCGCGGCGACCAGCAGCGTGATCGGCAGTGTCATCAGGAACCAGCCCAGCCACTGCGTCCACGCCGGCCAGGTGCGCTCCCGCGCATCCTCGGGCGGCGGCACCTGCGGGTCGATGACCGTGATCACCGGCAGGTGGAGGAACTCGAACAGCGGCCGCCCCTGCCCCACCGGCACGGCCGACGCTCCCGCCGCGACCACCGCGGCGAGCACCAACAGCGCCCCGATCACGATCAGCGCCGGCAGCCGGCTCCTCATCCCCAGCAGCATGCCGTACCCGTCCGCGCCCGTCCGCTCAGTTACCCAGTCGATACGGACCAGCGTCCAGGCCGGCGGCGAAGGCGTCGTACGCGCGCTGGTCGAAGAGCACGAACCTGATCAGGTCGATGGCCGGCAGCCCGTTCGCCGTGTCGAGCACCGTGTCGACCGCGATGCGCGCCGCGGACTCGACCGGCCACCGGTAGGCCCCGGTGGAGATCGCCGGGAACGCGACGCTGCGGGCGCCCAACTCGTCCGTCGCCCGCAACGCGTTGCGGTGACAGTCGGCCAGCAGCGCGGAGCGGTCCTCGGTCGGCGACCACACCGGCCCGACCGTGTGCACGACCCACTTCGCCGGCAGCCGCCCCGCCGTCGTGGCCACCGCGCCACCCGTCTCGAGCCCGCCCCCGTACTGCCCGGCGCGCAGCGCCCGGCACTCGGCGAGGATGTCCGGACCACCCCGGCGATGGATGGCCCCGTCCACCCCGCCCCCACCCAGCAGCGAGGAGTTCGCGGCGTTCACCACGACGTCCACCCGCTGCTCGGTGATGTCCCCCAGCACCAACTCGATCCGCGCCATGGCCCCATTCTGCTCAGACGGTGGCGATGACCGCGTAGCGCTCGTCGGTGATGGCCCGGCCCCATAGGTCCGGCTCGGTCAGCGGCTCGACGCGGATCTCGGCGACCAGCGGCCGGAGCGTCTCAACCAGGGTGCCGGCGGTGACGCCACCCGCCCACGGCAGGGCCTCCTCCGCCGCGGCGGAACTCTGCCAACGTCCTTCGACGAGCACGAGCCTCCCGCCCGGTCGAACCAGCCCGGCCCACCACGAGAGCGCCGCGGCCGGGTCGGGCAGCGCCCAGAGGACGTGCCGGGTCAGGACCACGTCGAACCGGGCCCGCCGCAGCGGCGGCGCGGCCACGTCCCCGATCACCAGCCGCACATCGAGGCCAGCGGCCGTGATCTTCGCCCGGGCCTGGTGGATCATGGACCGGGAGAAGTCGACGCCGACCACCCGATGCCCGTGCCGGGCCAGCAGCCGGGAAAGCGACCCGGTGCCACACCCGAGATCGGCAACATCACTCGGCGGCGACGGCAACCACGTTTCGAGTCGAGCCACCCACGCCGCCCGCACGCGCGAGTCCGCCAACCCGTGATCCGGCTGTTCGTCGAAGGATTCCGCGGCGGAGTCCCAGAATCCCGGCACGGACGGAGTCGACATACAGCCATCCTGGCACCACGCTCACTCCACGTCCTTCAGGGTAGGTCGCGCAGGTGCAGCAGGCCCCGCACGTTGAGCTGACGCCGCACTTCCTGGATCAGTCGCGCATCCCGCGGGTCAATACTTCAGTCCCCTTGTCCCAGCAGGAGTGTGCGCGCCTGAGTCAGGGCGAACCCCAACAGGTTCAGGCCCCGCCATTCCTCCGGCTCGCCAGCTCGTGGGTCATCCGCCGCCAACCCGATACCCCATACGGTGTCCACCGGACTGGCCTCCACGAGGACCCTGTCCCCGGTGTTGAGCAGGAACCGACGCAGATCCGGATGTTGGCTGAACTTCGCCAGGCTGCCGGCGACCCCGATCTCGAACCGGCACTGCTCCCACCGTTGCTGATCGAACCCGCGCACCCCACGCCCCAACTCCTTCGCCCGGCCCGGATGCGACGCCCGGACGATCTCGGCGGCGCTGGCCTCGTCGCCGAACAACATCGCTTTCCGCCACATCATGAAATGCTCGGCGGTCCCGAACGTTGATCCGCTCGCCCAGCCGCATCCGGCCGGCCAGTTCGGCAATGTTTCCCGGACTCCCCGCCACAGCGCGCAGTGTGCTCGCGGCAGGACCGGCCGGCAACCGAGTTGGCAGCGAAGTGACGGCCGGCGAAGGTTTACCCGACGAGTCAAGGCCGCCGGATCCACTCGGAAGTCGTGGGTGGATCGGGGGGAACATGGTTCCCCCTGACACCACCACTGGCGATGTACGCGGCCCGCGCGGCGTCGAGGCTGAGGCTCCCGTTCGGACCGCCGCGAACAGTGGCGCTGTCATGGTCGTCCTGCCCGTCGTCCTCCCATCCGCACTCGTGGCAGATTTCGTATCCGCCGCGCTCGTCAAGAGTTGGATGTCCGCAGCACGGGCAGGTATAGGGTCCATCATCTGCCGCGAACACGTTTCTCTGGCTGATATAGCCGTCGAACCAGGCCTTCCGCCGCGCGACCAACTCGTCGTTGGACTGAGGTGGGTCGTCGCGCTTGCGCAGGACGAAGCCCCGCCCCGGCTCACCCCCGGTTACATCTGGCACCGTGCCATACTGCGCCATCTCTGACCTGCCAGCACGTCGATATTGGGCGCTCATGGCGGCGGAATGACGGATGGGCGGGCGGGACGAACCCGTTGGAGTCGCGCCGCTTCACGGAGAACCACCGCGCAGCGAGGACAGCCAGGTCTCAACCGAAGCCAGATCCGAGCCGGTCAATCCGACATGGGAATCCACGGGCGCGAGGAGCGTGGGCATGCCGCTTGCTTCCCGCTTGGCGAGGAACGCGTCGCGGGCAGAGGGCGAAGTCGTCGTCGAGCCAGGCCAGTGGACGACCAGAGGCGAACCGGGCGACGGCCGGATACTTCCATGTGGGCAAGGTGTCCGAGTGTGGCCCGGCGAACTCGATCACGGGAAGCGGCGGGAGGCCGAGAACCGGCCCGAACAGCCTGTTCGCCTCGTGGCCCCAGGTCGTCGCCCACGCCAACTCCGTGAGCTCGGTCCCGTGCCGAGGGTTCATCCACACGCGCAGCGCTCCCCGGCGCCGCCATCGCGACAGCCGAACCCGGTGCTCGACATAACCCGCCGGACGGTCGTTCGCGGGTGCGGCCCACTGATTGAGCGGACCATCGACATCGAGCAGCAGCAGCGCTGTCGGGTCTCTCGCCTCATCCCGTCTGAGTGGGTGGCGGGCACAACCCGTCGGAGTCCCGCCGCCACCTTGGCTTGGAGCAGGACGGCGGGGGTGAGACGGCCGGTGAAGGTGTTCTGCTGCCGGAATGTCCCAGAATCACGGACTATGCCGATGCGGCCTGGCGAGGGAAATCCTTGCGCTTGATCTTGGCCCGGCGCCCATCGGGATGATGGAACACGATCCCCTCGGCAAGGTGGCCCGGGGCGAACTTGCTTTCCAGCGTGGCGAGGAAGGTCTGCAACCCCTCATAGCTGCGCGGAACCTGGACGTAGACAGGTGCCATGCGGTTGAAAGGGACGCACCGATGCTCGTCCAAGCCCAGCGGGTTGCCTTGGACACGAGGGCCGAGCGCCTCGCATGAATGCTCCCCGTCCGGCCAGTCGGAAACGTCTGTGTTCCGCGCGGCAGCAAGGATCCATTTGTCGTCGGCGGAGTCGGTGGTGTCGACGTACCAGCCGTCGATGATCCCCGACTCCTTCTGCGCTTTGCTCGGGTTACGGCGCTTCTCCACCCGTACGAGCTGTCCCGAACGCACGGTCAGCCGAACGTTGGTCCCGTCGAGCTTCTCGGTTCCGACACCGTCGCCCTCGAAAACCCACCGGCATTCGGCACGTGGCCGGTCGACCACCCGGAAGCGCTCGTCGCGCTCGAACAGCGTGGGAATCTTCTCCATAACCCGTGCGCCCTCCCTGACCTGCCCGATGAGTTCCCCATGTGTGATGACGCCGCCCGCGAGCCCCGCCGCAAGCGCCCTGACCAAATCAGCGACCGACACGTCGGCTTCGACCGCGACGTGCTTCAACGCCTTCTTCTCCTCAGGAGAGATCCACGCCACCAGCCGCGACCACCCGTCGGGTGGGGTCCAGCGAGCCAGCCGCGCGGGGTCCTTGCGGGGCCTCCCCCGACTCTTGCCCTCCACGAGGGCCAACGGTAGCCACCCAATTGATATGGTGTCAATTGGCATAATAGAAATTAGTTGCCTGTTGAGACCAGATGTCAGCCTCCGATCCGGGTCGGCCAAGACCGCTAACTCGATCTTGTACGGCGCAGGGAGGTGGGGATTCGGTCACGGCCGGCAGGGCCGGCCGGCCCCTCATTCCGTCTGGGTGGCTGGGCGGGGACAACCCGTCAGAATCCGGCCGCGACCGGCGTTCACGGCAGGCGGTCAGGTCCGAGGATGCGGCGGGCTTCGGCGCGGACCTCGGCGTCCACTTCTTCGCGCGTTTGTTCGAGGTAGTCGAGTGTGTCGTAGCTGTCGTCAAACACGACCAAGCTCTCGGCCAGGTCGAGGGTGCCGTGGCCGAACGTGGCGTGGGCCCAGGCCGCCAGCTCGCGCGGTTCCATGGTGCCGAGCACAACTCGCGAGGCCATGGCTCTGCGGCCGGCTTCTTGTGCCGCAGGACTGCCCATCGGTAGTAGGCGAGGTCCAGGTCTCGGAGGGCCGATTCCAACAGTTCGGGGACTTCCTCATCGGCGTGGCGGATCGGCACGTCTGCGGCACTGCTTTGCCCGACGTACCACAAGCCGACGACGTCGCCCATGGTGGCCAGTGCCGCTTGGCGATTCATGTTGACATCGTGAATCCTCCGGCCAGCCGGCGCTTTTTGGCCGAGCGCAGCACGGCTCCCAGCATGGCCGGGTGAGGCGGCCGGTGAAGGTGTTCTGCTCCGGAACATCCGGGATTCACTGATCACCCCCGCTTCCAGATTTCCAGGTCGAGGGGGCCGGCTCAAATGCCGGCGGAGCCATCCCACCGACTTCTCGGCGGCTTCCGCGTCACTGATCGGCACGGCCCCGGACCACGAGCGCCTCCTGATCTCGCGTCGAAGTCGTCCCACATATGGGAGCACCCCCAGTA
Source organism: Actinophytocola sp. (assembly GCF_035712165.1). Classification (GTDB taxonomy): domain Bacteria; phylum Actinomycetota; class Actinomycetes; order Mycobacteriales; family Pseudonocardiaceae; genus DASYTH01. Next base: position 7,739 of record NZ_DASTBH010000542.1, read on the forward strand.
GCCACCCAGGACGTAGCGATCCCAGCGGAAAGTTTCGCCTATCCGCGGTCCCAAGGGGCGCCACAAGGGCCGGTCTTCAGCCGAGTGAGGCCAGGGCCGGCGCAGCGCCGGCCCTGGCCTCACTTCTGGGTGGGCGGGCGGGGCAAACCCGTCAGAGCCTGGCCGCTTCCTTGGCCTCGAGGAGCACGGCATCCCCATGGCTGAGGTGCGGCGGCCGGTGAAGGGGTTCTGCTGCCAGGACATCCCGGGTTCACGGACGACCGCGTTACCGCCACTTGTCTGGGCGCGCGTAGATCTGTCCTCGGCTGCCCACCACCCGGGCGGGCAACAGGGATGCTGCGACATGACGGCGGCCGATGAGAAACGACGTGACACTTGGTGGATGACGTGCCTGGGGAGGCTGCCGCCCGGGCGGGCACGCCAGGTAGATCGGACGGTCCGGCGCGATCTCGGCCGTGGCGTTGATCGCCGGAGTCAGATCGGTGTCAGTGGTGATCAGAACGGACAGATCGCCATATCCCTGGGCCGCGTCCCTGACCATTGCAACCCCGAGGGCTACGTCAGTCAGCTTCTCCTCAAAGGTCCGGTATTCGTGCGCGGGATCGCAGTCGCAGGTGTACCGACATCCGCAGTCGAAACAGCGGAACTTCTTGACCTTGAACCGTCCGCGCACGACCTCGACCTGGGGCCGATGAGCCGTCAGCGCAGCGAGGTAGATCTCCTGACGACGCGCCGCCTCAGGCTCGCCGGCGACGATCGTGGTGAAGTAACGGACTCTGACAATCTTGTCGGGCCGGCGCAGCTGTGTGGCGAGCTCATACAGGTCCAGCCACAGGTATTTGCGCCCATACTTGGCCCTGAGCCCGTGGTACAAGTTCATGCCGTCGATGCAGACGACAGCGTTACCCACTGCGTGCTCCTTGGTTGAGCGCCCCATCGCCAGGAGGTACGCTGCCTACATACGACGCCGGTCATGGCCGGCAGGGTGGCCCCTTCGGGGGCCACATTTTTGTATCCAGGCACGGCTGACCTGCGGATATCACACGATGGTGGGCGTGTCGGTAGCCAATGCAGTCACAACGCGCCGCCGTGATCGATGCGCGGTTCCACCCCGGCGGTCAGCCGTTGAAGGTGCACTGAGGCAG
>NZ_DASTBH010000543.1:0-2173 GCF_035712165.1 Actinophytocola sp.
CCGCAACGCCTCGGCCGGCGTGAGGTCCACCAGCGCTCCCGGCCCGCCGGCCCGTTCGTCCACCATGGCCCGGACCGCGTCCGGGCCCGGCGGGTCGAATCCGGCCCACAGCATCGGCCGGGGAGTCAGCAACGGCGGCAGGGCGAACCGGCCGGCCAGGTCGGCGAAGCGCGGCGCGCTGGCCGTGGTGAGCGCCCGCACCGCCGAGGTCCCGTAGCTCGGCAGGTACACCGCCGCCGACCGTCCGGTGGAGTGGGCTGCCAGGGTGTTCTCCGCCTCGACGAGCACCACCCGCAGGCCGGCGGCGAGCTCGTAGGCGACCGAGGCGCCGGCGATGCCTGCGCCCACCACCGCCACGTCACAGGTGGTCGGCACGTCTCCCCCCTTCCGGGGTCACTGGCCGGACATCTGTTCCCGCAGGCTACGCGGCCGCATGTCCGTCCAGACCTCGTCGACGTGGGCCGAGCACTCGTCCTTGGTGCCGGTCATACCGTCCGGGCGCCAGCCGGCCGGCACCTCGTGGCTCGCCGGCCACAGCGAGTACTGACCCTCGTCGTTGACCAGGACCTGATAGGTGATGTCGTCCTTCATGGCGCGGATACTTCCTCTCTCTGGGTTATCTCACGGGGATACCGACGCAGGGTCGGGTTGACGGTGACGAGCACCGCCACGAACGTCAGGCCGGCGGCGCACGCCAGCACGGCCTGGGTGGGCGAGACCAGGCCGGCGAGCACGCCGCCCAGCGCGGGACCGAGCGCCGCCGCCGTGCCGGCGACGACGCTCATCACCCCGGACAGCCGCCCACGCAGCTCGTCCGGGGTCAGCAGGAGCTGATGGGTCAGGATCGTGGTGTTGGCGGTCGGGGCCAGCAGGGCCATCCCGGCGAACAGCAGGCCGAGCAGGTAGCCGCTGTCCAGCGCGGCGGCCAGCGGGGTGAGCGCGGCCAGCGCCCAGAACACCCCGATGATCGACAGGTACGGGCTGAGCCGCTTGATCAGGAACGGGGCGAGCAGCGCACCGAGAATCCCGCCGACGCCGAGCATCGCCGCCATCACGCCGATCTCGCCGGCCGGGACGCCCCGGCTCTGCGCGAGCACGATCACCACCAGGTAGAACGCGTTGAAGAACAGGTTGAGGGCCACGGCGCACAGCGCGGTCACCCGGACCTCGCGCCGGGACCAGACCCAGCGCAGGCCGGCGCCGATCTCCCGGCCCAGGTGCCGGATCGGCCGGGCGGCCACCGTGCGCGGCGGCACCCGCAGGAACAGTAATGCGACGAACGCGACCGCATGGGTGAGCACGTCCAGCGCGAACGGCACCCACCGGCCGATCGCGAACAGGAACCCACCGGCAGCGGTCCCGGCCATCTGCCCGACCGCCGAGCGCCCGGTGTTCAGCGCGACCGCGGTGGCCAACTGCTCGTCGGGCACCACCGTGGGCAGGCAGGCGTCCTCGGCCGGCTCGAACAGCGCCCGGCAGACCCCCATGACGATGGCGACGGCCACCATGTGCGACACCGACGCCACGTCCCACCACAGCGCCCCCACCAGGCTGGCCAGCGCCAGCGACTGGATGGCCTCACACCCCAGCATCACCTTGCGCCGGTCCCACCGGTCCACCAGTGCACCCGCCGGCAGCCCGGCGATCAGCTGCGCCAGCGCATCGGCCGCCAGTACCAGGCCCGAGGCCGCCGCCGACCCGGTCACCGCCAACACCAGCAACGGCAGCGCGATCAGCGAGGCGTTGAACCCCACCTCGGACAGAACCTGCGACCCCCACAGAATCCGATAGTTCCGGTTCCGCGACAACGACAACGACCCACTCACCGCTCCCCCACCCCCGATAACGAACCGCCACCCAACCCGCGAGTCCCCGTTTCCAGCACCCGAGTTGCCAACTCCAGCCGAACCATCGGCGCCCCGCACCCGCCACCGTGCCGCGCCCGCGGCGCGGCCCGGCGGCAGGCGGCTGCGAGGCCGGGCCGGGTGGGCGGTCGCGGTACCCGAGTGCCGGGCGAGGGGCGACTCGCCGGACTGGAAATGGCAACTCGCCGGGCTGGAAGGGGGGACTCGCCAAGCAACACAGCCAACGTTCGGCGAGTCCCCCGCTCCAGCACGCGAGTTGCCAAATCCAGCCGAACCATCGGCGCCCCGCACCCGCCACCGTGCCGCGC
>NZ_DASTBH010000544.1:0-15063 GCF_035712165.1 Actinophytocola sp.
CGGCCCACGGCTGCGCCAGCGCGGCGGCGATCGCCACCGCGTCCGGCCCGACGCCGTGCCGCCGGGCGATCGCGGCCAGCCCGGCCGGCGGCGCGACCGCCAGCCGGCCGTTGGCCAGCGTCTCCTTGAGCAGCACCAGAGTTCCGGCGGCGTGCGCGTCGGCCAGCGCCGGACCCACCGAGGGCTCCAGCACGTTCCAGGTCGACTGGACGGCGGTGAACACCGGCTGTCCGGCCACCCGCAGCGAAAGGCCGCGTTCGACCACCGCGGCCTGGTCCGGCCCGGAGGTGGAGAACCCGACCCGCACCCCCGAACCGGCAAGCTCGGCCAGCGCCGCCAGCAGCGCCTCGTTGCCGAACAGCGGGCTGTCCGTGGTCAGCGAGTGCACCTGGTACAGCCCGATCCGCGCGCCGAGCAACGCCCGGCTTTCCGCCAACTGGCCCCGGAACCGGGCCAGCGAGTGCTCCTTGACCTCGTGGACGGCCACGTCGGTGCGCCAGCCGGCGGTGTAGGCGTAGCCCCACTTGCTGGACACGGTCACCCCGGCCGGCTCGCGCGCGGTCAGCCAGCCGGCCAGGAACTCCTCGGCCCGGCCGTAGGACCGCGCCACGTCGAACCACCGCACGCCCGCGGCATACGCGGCGTCCAGCACCCGCCAGGTGGCATCCCGCATCGCGGCCACGGTCCGCTCCGCCGGCAGCGCACCGTCCCGCCCGAGGTTGATGTACGCCGGCCGTCCCAACGCCGCCAACCCGACACCCACCCGCATGACACCGCAATCTGCCATACCCGGGCCGGCGCGCGCCGTGCTTCACTGGCCCGCGCAGGAATCATCGTTTCCGACCATTGGAGTTCGGTCATGGGTCGTGCGGGTTTACGCGGGTTGGCTGGGGTCGCGGTGCTGGGCCTGGTGGTGATCGCGCCGGTGCCGGCGGGGGCGGCGACGGTGGCCGACCGGATCGCCTCGGCCGGGGCGAACTGGCGCGAGGTGCTCGCGGTTGAGCTGAAGGCGTTGCCGGACAACAAGGTCAGCGTGGCCGGCCAGCTCAGCGGGCAGGTGCTCGGCGGCACGGTCACCCTGCCCGCCACGATCACGTTGCGCGGTGACACCACGATCGTGGCCCGGGAGCTGGTCTTCACCGGCGCCGGGCTGCGGGTCGAGGCCAACGGTCATGCGCTGGCGCTCTACCCGGTGACCGCGACCCGCCGCGCGGGGGCCGGCACGCAAGGCGTGACCGTCATCGACACCAGCGCGCACGACGCGCCCTCCGGCGCCCCCGGATTCCCCGGCCAGTACGGCTACTCGGGCTACCCCGGTTCGCGCGGCCAGGACGGCTGGGACCCGTTCTTCTGCGCCGGGACCGAGGGCGGCCAGGGCGGCAGCGGGGACAGCGGCGGGCCTGGCGGCACCGGCTCCCCCGGCGAGCAGGCCAACTCCGGCGGCGACCTCACCCTGGACATCCCGGACGGTTCCACCGAGTCCTACCAGCTGATCAGTCGCGGCGGGCGCGGCGGCGACGGCGGCAGTGGCGGCGAGGGCGGCAGCGGCGGCAGCGGCGGCAGCGGCGGAAACGGCGGCGACCAGTACTTCTACTGCTACACCGGCCAGTGGCCGGGCGCCGCGGGCGGCAACGGGGGCACCGGCGCCAGCGGCGGGACCGGCGGCGCCGGGGGCAACGGCGGGTCCGGCGGCAGCGCAGGCGCCATCCAGGTGACCTACCCGGCCGGCTACAACCCCGGTTGGATCTCCTACGACAGCAGCGGCGGCGCCGGCGGCAACGGCGGCAGCGGCGGGCACGCCGGACTGCCCGGCTCCGGCGGCTGGGGCGGGTTCGGCGGGTTCGGCTACCCGTACGGTCCCAACGGCCAGCCGGGTTACGGCGGCTACTTCGGCTCGTCCGGCAACCCCGGCTACAGCGGCTCGGCGGGCGGGTCCGGCGCGGTCAGCATCACCCAGCGCTGAGCGGGCTCTACGGTTGGCCCATGCTGGCTGACCGGTTTGCGGCGGTGGACACCACCGCGATGTGCGATGCGGACAAGACCACCCGGGTGCTGGCCGAGGCGATCCGGCCCCGGTCGGCGACCCGGCGGCTGTGCGGCCCGGCGTTCACGGTGCGCTGCGGCGGCGACATCCTGCCGGTGCTGCGGGCGATCGAGGCGGCCGCGCCCGGTGACGTGATCGTCGTGGACGGCGGCGGGCGGGAGATCGCGTTCGGCGGCGAACTGTTCGCACGCGGCGCCCTGGTGCGCGGTCTCGGCGGGATCGTCGTCGACGGCGGCTACCGGGACATCGGCTACGTGTCGACCTGCCCGCTGCCGGTGTTCAGCCGCTCGGTCACCCCGATGGCCGCGCCCGCGACCGAACCCGGCGAGCTCGGGGTGCCGATCACCTGCGGCGGCGTGCCGGTGCACCCCGGTGACCTGATCATGGCCGACGACGAGGGCGTGATCGTGGTGGATCCGGCCCGGGTGGACGCCCTGCTCGACGCCGCCGCCGCGATCAAGGCCACCGAGCACCGGCTGATCGAGCGGCTGGACGCGGGCGCGACCCTCAGCGACGGCTTCAACCTCGCCGAGCACGTCGCCGCCCGCACCGCGGGCGAGCCGTCCACCCTGACATTCATTTTCTAGACATCTAGAGGTCTGGCAAATTCCCCACGGAGGCGGTTTACTCGGCGGGTGACCAGGATCGGGCTCCGCCTGCTCGTCGTTCCCCTGTTCGCCGCGTCCATGTGCACGGTCGCTCCCGCGCACGCGCAACCGCCGGTGGACACCGCCACCAGCGACAGCGCGGCCTTTCCCGGCGACGACTTCCTCGACGTGCCAGGCACGCTGGCCGCCCCGGAACCGAGGATCGAGACCAGCAGCCGGCAACGGCCGGTCGCGCCCGGCGTGACGCTGCGCTCCTTCGACCGGTACGGGCCGGACGGCCACACCGGATCGCCCGGCTGGCTGCAGGCCGACAGCCTGACCGTCGACCTCACCCGGGGCACCACCGTCGACTACCTTTTCCCCGGCCAGGTCGCCACGGGCGAGCCGCTGTCCGCGCAGGCCGCCCGGGCCGGCGCGGTGGCCGCCGTGAACGGAGACTTCTTCGACATCAACAACTCCACCGCGCCGCTGGGCGTCGGGGTCCGGTCCGGCGAGCTGATCCAGTCGCCGGACGCCGACCCGACCTGGCGGCGATCGGCGGCGATCCTGACCCCGGACGGCGTCGGCTCGGTCGGCGAGGTGTTCTTCGAGGGCACGATCACGCTGCCCGGCCGGACCGTCCCCCTGTCCGGGGTCAACAAACCCACGCTCGCCGTGGACGGGATCGAGGCGTTCACCCCGCAGTGGGGCACCTACTGCCGGTGCCGGGCCACGCAGAACGCCGGCGCGGTCAGCGAGGTCGAGGTGGTCGGCAACCGGGTCACCGCCGTGCGTTCGGCTGCCGGCGAGGGCCCGATCGCGCCCGGCGCACTGGTGCTCGTCGGCCGCGAACAGGGCGCGGCGACGCTGGCCGGGCTCGCCGTGGGTGATCCGCTGACCATCGAGTACCAGGCCCGAACCGAGCAGGGCCAACGGATCCAGGCCGCGGTCAACGGCCGGCAGCTGCTCGTGGTCGGCGGCGTGCCGCAGACAGCCAGCCAGGGCAACAACGTTCCGGCCGCACCGCGCACCGCCGTCGGGTTCTCCCAGGACGGGCGGCGGATGTTCCTGCTCACCGCGGACGGCCGGCAACCGGCCTTCGCCGACGGGCTCGGCCTGGACGAACTGGCCACCATGATGGTCGAGCTCGGCGCCTACCACGCGGTCAACCTCGACGGCGGCGGCTCCACCACGATCGTCGCCCGGGAGCCGGGCGCGGCCGCGCCGAAGCTGGAGAACCGGCCGTCCGACGGCACGGAACGGCCGGTGCCCAACGGGTTGGCGCTGTTCGCACCGCGCGGCAGCGGGCGGCTGACCGGGTTCTGGGTGCGCACCGCGCTGGACCCGGCCCGCGCCTCCGGATCGTCCACCGTGGCCGGCGGCCGCCCGGACCGGGTGTTCCCCGGCCTGGCCCGCACGCTGACCGCGGCCGGTCACGACGAGACCTACGGGCCGGCCGCCGCCACCCCGAACTGGCGCGGCAGCAACGGTTCCGTCGACCGCACCGGCGTGTTCCGCGCCGCTTCGCCCGGCACCGCCACGGTCACCGCCCACCGCGGCCCGGTGTCCGGCCGGATCCAGCTCACCGTGCTGGACCCGGTGGCCCGCCTGGAGACCACCCGGGAGCAGGTGGCGCTGACCGGCCCCGGCGAGTCGAGCACGTTCGGCGTCCTGGGCTACGACCGCAACGGGTTCGGCGCGCCGGTCGAGCCGGTGGACGTCCGGCTGAGCTACGACCGCGACCTGCTCGACATCGCCCCGGGCGCCGACGGGCAGTTCACCGTGACCGGCCGCGGCGCCACCGGTTCCGCCCTGGTCACGGTCGAGGCGGCCGGGGCACGCACCGTCGTGCCGGTGACCGTCGGGCTGACCGAGGTGAGCGTCGCCGACTTCGACGACCCGGCGGACTGGCGGTACTTCGGCGAACGTGCCACCGGAACGGCCGCACCCGCCGAGGGGCAGCAGGGCGGCGGGCTGCGCCTGACCTACGACTTCACCCAGTCCACGATGACCCGCACCGGGGGCGCCCTCGCCCCGGCCGGGCTGCGGATTCCGGGCCAGCCCAAGGCACTGCGGCTGTGGGTGCACTCCACCGGCAACGGCGAATGGGCCAGCCTGCAGGCCTGGGACGGCAACGGGACGCTGCTCCCGGCGTTCCGGGCCGGGTTCCTCACCTACACCGGCTGGCGGCAACTCGAGTTCGCGGTGCCGGCCGGCACGGTCTATCCCTTGACGCTGCGCCGGTTCTACGCCGCCGAGACCCGGGCGGACGCTGCCTACCGGGGCGACATCACCATCGACGGGCTCACCGCGCTGGTGGCGCCGCCGGTCCAGGCGCCGCCCCGGCCGGTGACCGCCGACCCGCTGATCGTGCGGGACGGCACGGTGTCCGGCTGGCGGTTCGCGGTCATGTCCGACGCGCAGTTCGTGGCCAGGGACCCGGACAGCGACATCGTCCGCAACGCCCGCCGGACGCTGCGCGAGGTCCGGGCCGCCCGGCCGGACTTCCTGATCATCAACGGCGACCTGGTCGACGAGGCGACCCCGGCGGACTTCGCGCTGGCCCGCCGGATCCTGGACGAGGAACTGGCCGGCGCGCTGCCGTACTACTACGTGCCGGGCAACCACGAGCGCGCGGACGGGACGGTGGCCAACTTCCGTGCCGTGTTCGGCGACGCACAGCGGATCTTCGACCACGAACGGACCCGGTTCATCACGTTCGACACCTCGGCCATCTCGGTGCGCGGCAGCGACTGGACCCAGCTGCGCACCCTGCGTCGGGAGCTGGACCGGGCCGGCACGGACCGCACGGTCGACTCCGTGGTGCTGGTGGCGCACGTGCCGCCGCGCGACCCGACCCCGGCCCGGGCCAGCGAACTGTCCGACCGCAAGGAGGCGGCGACCATCGAGGACTGGCTCGGCGACTTCCAGACCCGCACCGGCAAGGGCGCGGCGTTCATCGGCGGGCACGTCGGCACCTTCCACGCGTCCCGTGTGGACGGTGTGCCGTACTTCGTCAACGGCAACTCCGGCAAGAACCCGGCCACCACCCCGGACGACGGCGGCTTCACCGGCTGGTCGCTGTGGGGCGTCGGCCGCTGCCCGGCGGGCTGGCTGTCCGCCGAGGTCCGCCCGCACGTGGACACCCTCGCCGTCACCGCCCCGGCCACGCTGCCGGCCGGGTCGTCCGGCCCCGTCTCGGCCAGCCTGGTCCAAGGCCCTCGCACCGTGCCCGTGCGCTATCCGGTCAGCGCCGACTGGACCGCCTCGCCGAACGTGCACATCGGTGGTCCGCACGGGTTACGGCCCTGGCACACGGCACGGTTCGACCCGGACACCGGCACGCTCACGGCGCTGCGCCCGGCCACCATCACCCTGGCCGTCACGGTCAACGGCAGCACCGCGCGCACCACGATCGAACTGACCGCGCGGGCAGCGCCGGTCGCGCGCGCCTCGGGATGAAAGCCGCCTCCCCCGCCCGAACCGGTATCGGGCAGGGGAGGCGGACCCCCGGTCCACGGCGCCGCGGCCGAACACGCACGAATACCCCCAACTTTCACATCCGGGGTGCGGCCGGACCCGCTACCGCGCAACCGCAGGTCTAGTCGATTCAGGGTTGTGCGGTTTCCGGAATTCGAGCCGCACAAACAACCGCCACACAACGAACACGGCATCGACAGGCCCCCGGGCGCTCCGTTATGGTTCGCCGCCGCAGCCTGATGGGATCGGCCGGAAGCAGCCCACGCGGTTGGCCTCCCGGCTCACCCACCGGGACCGCATCCAGCCCGATCCGTCCCTTGGGGGTCAGGAAGAATGCCGCGTCCAGAGCGTCCGGTCGATCCGGACGGAGGCGTCGTCGCACGCTTCGCCGTCGAGCTACGGGAGCTGCGGCAACGCGCCGGCAGCCCGGGATACCGGGAGTTGGCCCGGCTGGCGCACTACTCCCCCACCACCCTCGCGCAGGCCGCGCGCGGCGACACCCTGCCCACCCTCGCCGTGACGCTGGCCTACGTGCGGGCCTGCGGCGGCGACCCGGCCGACTGGGAGGCCCGCTGGCGGGTCGCGGCCACCGCGCTCGAACCGGGCCCGGCCGGCTGCGGCGCGGACGCCCCGGCCGGTCCCGCCCCCTACGTGGGCCTGACCGCCTACGGGATCGACGACGCCGACCGGTTCTTCGGCCGGGAGGCTGTGGTGGCCCGGTTGACCGAACGGCTGACCCGGCAGCGGTTCGTGGCGGTGGTGGGCGCGTCCGGGTCGGGCAAGTCCTCGCTGCTGCGGGCCGGTCTGCTGCCGGCGATGCGCTCCGGCGGCACCACGACGCTGCTGCTCACCCCGGGTCCGCACCCGCTGGAGGAGTGCGCGGCCCGGTTCGCCGCCGAACTGCGCCTCCCACCCGCCCAGCTGCACGCCGAACTGGCCGCGCAGCCGCACAACCTCGCCCTGTCCGCCCGGTCGCTGCTGGCCACCCGGTCCTCCGACGGCGAGTTGCTGCTGGTCGTCGACCAGTTCGAGGAGGTGTTCACGCTCTGCCGGGACAACGCCGAGCGGGAGGCGTTCATCGCGGCGCTGCTGTGCGCGAGCACCCGCGAGGGCAGCCGCACCCGCGTGGTGCTCGGGCTGCGGGCGGACTTCTTCACCCACTGCGCCCGCCATCCCCGGCTGGTGGAGGCGTTGCAGGACGCGCACATCCTGGTCGGCCCCATGGCTCCCGACGAGCTGCGGGCGGCCATCACCGAACCGGCCGCCCGCGCCGGGCTCATGGTGGAGAAGAGCCTGGTGACAACGATCCTGGACGAGGCGGCGGACCGGCCGGGGGCGCTGCCGCTGGTGTCCCACGCGCTGTGGGAGACCTGGCGGCGGCGCAAGGGCGTCGGGCTGCGGCTGGCCGACTACCGGTCGGTGGGCGGCCTGGGCGGGGCGATCGCCCAGTCCGCCGAACTGGTCTACGGGGCGCTGACCCCGCCCCAGCAACGCCGGGCGCGGGACATCATGCTGCGGTTGACCGCCCTGGGCGAGGGCACCGAGGACACCCGGCGCCGCGTCGCCGCGGCGGAACTGGGCGACGACCCGGCCACCGCCGAGGTGCTGGACCGGCTCACCGCGGCCCGGCTGATCACGGTCGACGAGCAGACCGTGGAGATCGCCCACGAGGCGTTGATCGGCGGCTGGCCGCTGTTGCGGGAATGGCTTGCGGCGGACCGGGAAGCGTTGCGCGCGCAGCGCCGGCTCACCGACACCGCAGGCGAGTGGGACCGCGGCGGCCGGGACGAGGCCTATCTCTACCGCGGCGCGCTGCTCGCCCTGTGGCGCGACCGCGAGCAGGACGCGCTCAACGACGTGGAGCGGGCGTTCCTGGCGGAGAGCATCGCCCGCGAGGACCGGGAGCTGTCCGGCAGGCGGCGCCGGCTGCGGCTGACCCTGGTCGCGCTCGGCGTGATCGTCGTGGTGGTGAGCCTGCTCGCCGTGCTGGCGCTGATCCAGGCCGCCCGGGCCGCCGAGGACCGGGAGATCGCCTACTCCCGGCAACTGGCCGCCAACGCCCGCAGCCAGTTGCAGTTCGACCCGGAACTGGCGCTGCTGCTGGCCCGCGAGGCGGCGCGGATCCGGCCGACGATGGAGGCCGACGCGGTGCTGCGGCAGGCCGTCGCCGAGTCCCGGGTCCGGGCCTCGGTGCCGACCGGGCAGGGCCGGGCGCTGGTGGCGAAGTTCAGCCCGGACGGCCGCCGGCTGGCCACCGGTGGCGACGACGGCACGGTGAAGGTGTGGCAGCCGCCGGACTCCGGCTCGACGTGGGCGGATCCGGTGGTGCTGACCGGGCACACCGATCAGGTGCGGTCGCTGGTGTTCACCCCGGACGGGCGCCGGCTGGTCTCCGGCAGCTATGACGGAACCCTGCGGGTGTGGGCGCTGGACCGCGCCGAACCGCCCATCGTGCTGCGCGGCCACAAGGGCTGGGTCGGTGACGTGGCGATGGCGCCGGACGGCCGGTACGTGGCCAGCGCCGCCGACGAGGGCGTGCGGGTCTGGGACCTCGCCGCACCGGACGCCGAACCCGTGCTGCTGACCGGGCACGACGACAAGCGGTACAACAGCGTCGCGTTCTCCCCCGACGGCCGGTACCTGGCCACCACCGGCCACCGCGACGGTGTGCTGCTGATCCGGGACCGCACCGGCGGCGGCGCACCCGTCGTGCAGCGCGCCGAACCGGGCAGCCAGGGCGAGCTCGCCTACGCGCCGGACGGCCGCCACCTGATCAGCTCCAGTTTGGACGGCAGCGTCCGGGTCTGGGACCCGACCGGCGCCACCGCGCCGGTCGCGCTGCGCGGACATCAGGGCCAGGTGCTGGCGGTGGCGTACGCCCCGGACGGGCGCACCCTGGCCAGCGGCGGGCAGGACGGCACGATCCGGGTGCTCGCCGCGGGTTCGGACACCAACCCGATCGTGCTGCGCGGCCATCGCGGCGAGGTGTGGAGCGTGTCCTACAGCCCGGACTCGCGGCGGCTGGCCAGCGTCGGCACCGACGGCATGCTGCGGCTGTGGTCGGTGACGCCGCCGGGCGACCCGATGCTGCTGCGCGGGCACGACGGAGCCACCTGGAGCGCCCGGTTCACCCCGGACGGCACGCGGATCGTCAGCGGCGGGGCGGACCACACGATCCGGATCTGGACCGCGACCGGGACCGAGCGGAAAGTGCTGCGCGGGCACGACGACGAGCTGCTGGACGTGGCGGTCAGCCCGAACGGCCGGCTGGTCGCCAGCACCTCGCTGGACGGCACGGCCCGGGTCTGGGACCTCGACTCCGGGACCGGGCCGGTGTTCAAGCCGGACAAGGGAAAGGTGTGGACGGTCGCGTTCACCCCGGACAGCGGGCGGATCGTGGTCGGCGGAGACGAGGGCACCGTGCGGATCTGGCCGGCCGGCGGCGGTGATCCGGTGGTGCTGCGCGGGGACGGGGGTGCGGTCCGCGGTGTCGCGGTCAGTCCGGACGGCCGCCGGGTGGCCGGGACCGGCGGCGACGGCGCCGTACGGGTCTGGTCCATCGACGGCACCGGTCCGCCGATGGTCCTGCGCGGGCACCAGGGACCGGTGTTCAGCGTGGCATTCGCGCCGGACGGCCGGATCGTCAGCGGCGGGCACGACGGCACCGTGCGGATCTGGCCGGCAGGCGGCGGCGAGCCGGTGGTCCGGCACGGCCACCAGGGTCTGGTGTGGGGCATGGCGTTCAGCCCGGACGGCCGGTACCTCGCCACCTCCGGCAACGACGGCGCCATGCGCGTCTGGCGGTCCTCCGGCGACGGCGAACCCGTGGTCTTCCAAGGATTCCTGTCGACCGTGGAGAGCGTGGCGTTCGCCCCGGACAGCCGGACCCTGCTCACCACGCACGAGGACGGCACGGTGCGGGTGCAGCGCTGCGAGGTCTGCGGCTCGCTCGACGAGGTGCGCGCGCTGGCCGAGGACCGGATCTCCCGGTCCCTCACCGCGGACGAGCTACGGATCTACGGCCGGTGACCCGACGAGACGGATCGCCCTTCTCATGGCACAGTGGTTCGTGAGCGATATGTCCGAATCAGCCGAGTGAGGTGGCGTTTCGTTGGGATGGGTGACCAGTCCGGAGCTCTGGCTGGCCTTCGTCACGTTGTTGCTGTTGGAGATCGTGCTCGGCATCGACAACATCGTGTTCATCTCGATCCTGGCCGGCCGGTTGCCCGCCAACCAGCAGGCCCGGGCCCGCACCATCGGGCTGTCCCTGGCGCTGATCACCCGCCTGCTGCTGCTCGCGTCGCTGTCCTGGGTGATCGGCCTGACCGAGCCCTGGGTCACCCTGTGGGGCCACGAGCTGTCCGGCCGCGACTTCATCCTGCTGCTCGGCGGCCTGTTCCTGCTCGGCAAGGCCACCGTCGAGCTGCACCACCATCTGGAAAGCCACGAGCAGCAGTCCGGCGGCCGGCGCGCGGCGACGTTCGGCGCGGTGGTGGGCCAGATCGTGGCCATCGACATCGTCTTCTCGCTGGACTCGGTGATCACCGCGGTCGGGATGGTCGAGCAACTGTCCATCATGATCAGCGCGGTCGTCGTGGCGATGGCCGTGATGCTGCTGCTGTCCGGCCCGATCAGCACCTTCGTCAACAAGCACCCGTCGATCAAGGTCCTCGCGCTCGCGTTCCTGCTGCTGATCGGCGGCAGCCTGATCGCCGAGGGTCTCGACTTCCACGTCCCCAAGGGCTACGTCTACGGCCCGATCGCCTTCTCGGTCTTCGTCGAGTCGATCAACCTCGCCGCCTCCGCCCGCCGCGAACGGGCCAAAGAACCCAAGTCCTGAGATGGGAACGGGTACAGACCGGCGGGTGCGTGGGGTGTTGTTCGACTCGGGTGGCGTCCTGATCCGCCCGAAGGGTGGGCGCTGGAACCCGCGGTACGACTTCGAGGCAATCGTCGTCGCTGCCCACCCGAACACCCCGGCCGAGCTGTTTCCGGAGGCGTTCGATGCCGGGGAGCGGTTCATCGACGCGGTGGGCACCTCGGCGGGTCGCACCGACTACCACCGAGCCATGTTGCGGGTTCTGGGCATCCACAACCCGTCCGCGGCGCTCCTGCACGAGTTGGAGGCGCCGCCGGCACGGCCGGCCGTCGAGGTCTTTCCGGATGTCGAGCCCGTCCTCGACCAGTTGCGCGCCTGGGGTGTCGGCATGGCGGTGGTGTCGGACAACTGGGCCGGACTGGAGGTCACCTACCGCAGTGTGGGCATCGAGCACTACTTCGCGGGTTTCGCCATCTCCGCGGTCGTCGGTTGCCGCAAACCGGATCCGCGGATGTACGCGGCCGGTAGCGACCTTCTCGGTCTCCAGCCCGAAGAGTGCCTGTTCGTCGATGACGATCCGCGGCTCGTCTCGGCCGCGGTCCAACTCGGCTATTCCGGGGTCGCGCTGATCCGTGCTGGCCGGCCCGTCGCGTCCGTGCGAGTGATCACCACGCTTGCCGAGTTGCCGCCCATCGTCTCGGGCCGGCACTAGGTCAGGCGACCCCGTCGATCTGCACGGTCTGCACCGAACCGGCCGGGAACGGCACCGCCAGCAGCCGCCCGTTCGGACGCAGGTCGGTCCGCTGGACGTACCGGTCGGCGCCGGCCGGCACCGTGGTCCACCGGGCGACCGGGGTGGCCGGCACGGTGGCGAACCGGGACAGGTCGAAGGTGATCGTCTGCGCCGCGCCGGGGTTGGCGCCCACCAGAACCAGCCGCCGTGCCGCGGGATCGTAGGCCGCGGCGGCGTTGTCGACCGCAGTGCCGATGATCCGCATCCCCGGCCGGATGTGCCGGGTGAACTGGGCCAGCACGTAGAGCTTGGTCTGCACGGCGCCGGACCGCAGGGTGTTCGGGTCGTAGTGGATCAGCGCCCAGTTCGGGCTGGGATCCATGACCTGCCAGAACACCCACGCGGTCGGGTGCAGCCAGCGCAGGTCCAGCAGGATGTTGCGCGCCATGGACAGGCCGGTGCCGTCGTTGTCGCCGGTCTCGGAGTTCCACAGGATCTTGCCGGCCGCCCGCACGTCGTTGTACAGGAGGTCGCGCCGCCCGCCGGAACCCTGGTAGCCGTGCACGTTGACCTGGTTGACCAGCGCCCGGGTGGCCGGATCGTAGCTGGCCCAGGTGGCCCGGGCGACGTCGTAGTTGGTCTCGTCGGAGGCCGCGATCATCGTGCCGGACAGCCCACGCAGGTTCAGCTCGCTGCGCAGGTGACCCAGAATCGTGCGCTGGATGGCGGCGTCGATGTGGCAGCCCTCCTGGGAGCCGTCGGCCCGCCAGAAGTTGGAGGTGGCCTCGTTGAACGCCTCCACGGTGCGGAACGTGACGCCCCAGCTGGTCCGGGCGCGCTGCGCCACCGCGGCCAGGTGCGCGGCGTGCTGGCGGTAGTTCCAGGACTGCAGGTTGTTCCCGGCGTTCGCCGCACCCGACGGGTTGTGGTTGAGGCACATCCACCACATCGGTGAGTTCGCGAACAGCTCGGCGATCGCCCCCCGAGCCACGGCCTTGACCAGCGCCGCCCGCTGCCTGGCGTCGACCGACCAGTTCCAGGCCGCGGAGTTCGGGTCCTCGTTGGTCCAGTCCTGCCAGTAGCCCTCGATCTGTTTGAACGGCGGGATGTTCGGGGAGGCGACCATCCGCTCGCCGAGCACGGTGTTGAAGCCGCACGCGCCCAGGTTGTACCGGGCGATGTTCATGCCCAGACCGGGCAGCGGGATGCCTTGGTAGGTCACCGTTCTCGTGGTGAACCACAGGTCGGCGAGGTCGTCCCGGTCGCCGAACACGTTGGCCCACCAGGCAAGCGAGGTACCCCACCCCTCCCAGCGGCCGAAGTCGGCGACCGGGTCGACGAGCACGGTCTGGTCCGCGCGTGCCGTCCCGGCCAGCACCGTGCCGGCCGCCGCGGCGCCGGCGGCGGCCAGGACCGCCCGGCGCCCGACCTCCCGCGCCATTACTGGGCCGGCTCGCCGGACGGCGCGGGTACCTGGGCGCCCAACCGGACCGGGGTGCCGAAGTTGGGCGTCCCGTTGGCGTTCCAGGTGATCTTCTGTGCCCGGGTGCTCCGGTTCATGTCGCAGCCGCCCGGCGTGCTCGTCGCGTGGTAGACGATCCAGTCCTCGGTGCCGTCCGGTGACTTGAAGAAACCGTTGTGGCCAGGGCCGAACACCCGGTTGGCGTCGTTGCGCTGGAAGACCGGCTGGGGGGACTTCACCCAGGAGGACTGGTTGAGCGGATCGCCGCCGTTGTAGGTGAGCAGCCCGATCTTGTAGTCCGGGGTCGAGCAGTGGCTGGCGGAGAACGCGATGAACGTCCGGCCGTTGCGCTGGATGACCTCCGGGCCCTCGTTGACCGCGCCGCCGACCCGCTCCCAGCTCAGCGTCGCGCTGGACAGGATTCGCCGGGTGCCGCTGGCCGTCCACGGGTTGGACAGCGGGCGGATGAAGGCGGGCTGCGCGCCGTTGAAGAACGTGCCCAGCAGGTAGAGCCGGCCACCCAACTGCAGGATGCTCCCGTCCAGCTCCCAGGTGTTGTTGGCAACCGGGTCGAGCATGTCGGCCTTGAACGTGTAGGGCCCCATGGGATCGAGGCCGGCGCTCTCGGCGACGTGGATGCGTTGGGTGTTGAGGTTGAACGGTTCCCGGCCGGCGGTGTAGTAGAGGTACCAGCGCTGCCCGTTGGGACCGTTGAGCAGATGGAACTCCGGCGCCCACATGGTGCCCGCCGCGGTGGGCCGGGTCAGCCGGAACACCACGGTCTCCGGCGCGGTCGCCAACCCGGCCAGCGTGCGCGCCCGGCGCATCGTGATGGTGTTGTTCCAGGTCGTGGCCGCCAGGTAGTAGTTGCCGTTGTAGTACTGCAGCCACGGGTCCGGCCCGCGTTGGGCCAGCGGGTTGGCGAAGGTGCCCGCCGCGCTCGCCGAGCCCACCGACAGCATGCTCGCGGCCAGCACCGCCGCCACCGCCATCGCTACCCGCGCCAGCCATGACCGCATGCCAATCACCCCTAGCATCCGCAGGATCCCGGTAAGTGACCGAGCTTACCCGTCGTTCGGAGTTGCGTACAGCATTCGAAATGCCGAACATCCTGCTACGGCAACGTTTCCGGCTGATCCGGGTACTGGAAAACGTCGTCCAGCGGCACCCGGAAAACCCGGGCGATCTGGAAAGCCACCTCCAGCGACGGCGAGTACCGCCCCTGCTCGATCGCGATCACGGTCTGCCGAGTCACCCCCAGGTGGTTGGCCAGGTCCGCCTGGGTCATCTGCCCGTGCTCGAAACGCAGCGCCCGAATCCGGTTGGTGACCCTGGTCGGCTTCACCATGACTGGAAACCCTTGCGGTAGGCGAAGATCTTCGCCACCGACCCGACCACCGCGGACAGCACGAACGCCAGATAGATCACGTTGGCGATCCAGAAGTGGGCCAACTCGACCATCGCCATGAGCATCGCCGCCACCGCGCCGATGATCACAAAGGACTGTCCGATGTAGTCACCGAGCCGCCCGATCTCCCGATCCCGTTGGTCCTTGCGCCGGTCCGCACCCGTTGCCAGCGCACCGAACAGGATGTGCAGCACGATCGACACCACGATCGCCGCGGCCACGATCCACAGCAACGTCCACGCGTAGGACACCTCGACCAACGGACCGTCCCCGGCCTTGGCCAGCACGATCACCACGTAGGCCAGGTAGCCGAGCACCGACACCACGAGCATGATCCACGCCCGGATCTCCTCGACCGCCACGGCCACCCCTTATGTAAAACAAACTTGACACGGCCGAACGTAGGCCCACCCACCCCCCATGTCAAGTTTTCTTGACCCCGCAACCCGGTTTGCCGCGGCACTCCCGGTGGTACACGCCGTTACGAAGGTCATGGACCACCTTCAAGCAGGTAACCGTGGAAGACAGCG
>NZ_DASTBH010000545.1:0-14319 GCF_035712165.1 Actinophytocola sp.
GCAGCCCCTGCACGCCTCCGACGTGGACGTGGTGCGTGACCTGGGCGGCCCGGGGGTGCCGGTGGTGGGCTGCGCCGTCGACGGCTCCGTGCGGGAGAGCACGGAGACGTGACGCACCGCTGCGGCTTCGCCTGCCTGGTCGGCCGGCCCAACGCCGGGAAGTCGACGCTGACCAACGCCTTGGTGGGGACCAAGGTGGCGATCACGTCGAGCAAGCCGCAGACGACCCGGCACGCCATCCGGGGGATCGTGCACCGACAGGACGCGCAGCTGGTCATCGTGGACACTCCGGGGCTGCACCGGCCGCGGACCCTGTTGGGTCAGCGGCTCAACGACGTGGTGCGGGAGACCTGGTCCGAAGTGGACGTCGTGGGGTTCTGTGTGCCGGCAGACGAGCGGGTCGGGCCGGGGGACCGGTTCATCGCCAAGGAGCTGGCCAAGGTCGCGCGGCGCACGCCGGTGATCGGGGTGGTGACCAAGACCGACCTGGTGCGGCCGGAGCAGGTGGCGGAGCAGTTGCTGGAGCTGCAGGACGTGCTGGAGTTCGCCGAGCTGATCCCGGTGTCGGCGGTGGACGGCTTCCAGGTCGGCGCCCTGGCCGACCTCCTGGTGACGCGGCTGCCGGAGGGACCGCCGCTGTATCCGGGCGGTGAGCTGACCGACGAGCCGGAGGCCACCCTGGTCGCGGAGCTGATCCGGGAGGCCGCCCTGGAGGGCGTGCGCGACGAACTGCCGCACTCGATCGCCGTCACCGTCGAGGAGATGGTGCCGCACGAGGGCCGGGACGACATGATCGACGTGCACGCCCTGCTCTACGTCGAACGCCCCAGCCAGAAAGGGATCATCCTGGGGCACAAGGGCGAGCGGCTGCGCGAGGTCGGCACGACCGCCCGCCGGCAGATCGAGGCGCTGCTGGGCAGCAAGATCTACCTCGACCTGCACGTCAAGGTGGCCAAGGACTGGCAGCGCGACCCCAAACAGCTGCGCCGCCTAGGGTTCTAGACCATGCGCCGGATCAGCTACGGGTTCACCGTGTCCCTGGACGGTTTCATCGCCGGGCCGGACGACGAGATCGACTGGAGCGCGCCCGACCAGGAGTTACACGAGTTTTACAACGACCAGGCCCGGGAGAGCGACCTTTACCTCTACGGCCGCCGGCTGTACCAGCTGATGCAGCGGTACTGGCCGACCGCCGACCAGGACCCGGACGCACCGGCGTACGTGGTCGACTACGCCCGGCTCTGGCGGGCCACTCCCAAGATCGTGTTCTCCACCACCCTGACCGAGGTCGAGGGGCATGCCCGGCTGGCCGGCGGGGACCCGATCGAGCTGGTTCGTGAGCTCAAACGGGCGCCCGGCAAGGAGATCCAGGTCGGCGGCGCGGGCCTGGCGGCCAGCCTGATGCCGCACCGCCTGATCGACGAGTTCCACGTCGTGATCGCTCCGGTGGTGCTCGGCGCCGGCACCCCGTTCTTCCCGAAGTTGGCCGACCGGATCGGCCTGCGTCACCTGGAGACGCGGACCTTCGGTTCCGGGGTGGTCTACCTGCGCTATGCGACGATGTAGCACGTGACCCTGTACCGCGACACCGGTGTGGTGCTGCGCGTGCAGAAGCTCGGCGAGGCGGACCGGATCATCACGCTGCTCACCCAGCGGCACGGCAAGGTCCGCGCGGTGGCCAAGGGGGTGCGCCGCACGACCTCCCGGTTCGGCGCGCGGGTGGAGCCGTTCGCCCACGTCGACGTGCAGTTCTACACCGGGCGCACGCTGGACATCATCACTCAGGTGCAGACCCTCGACGCGTTCGGCGCCGGCCTGGTCGGTGACTACCCGCGTTACACCGCCGCCTGCGCCGTGCTGGAGACCGCCGACCGGCTCTCCGCCGAGGAGGGGGAGCCGGTGCTGCGGCTCTACCTGCTGGTGGCCGGGGCGTTGCGGGCGCTGGCCGACGGGCAGCGGGACGCCACGCTGGTGCTGGACGCCTTCCTGCTCCGGGCGATGGCCTTCGCCGGCTGGTCGCCTGCGGTGCTCGAGTGCGCCCGGTGCAACGAGCCGGGCCCGCACCGCTCGTTCAGCGTGGCGGCCGGCGGCTCGGTCTGCCCGCGCTGCCGCCCGCCCGGCTCGGCCACCCCGGCGCCGGAGACGCTGGACCTGCTGGACGCCCTGATGCACGGGCAGTGGGGCCGGGTGGACGCCGCGCCGGCCGGGGCCAGGCGGGAGGGCAGCGGTCTGGTGGCCGCGCTGCTGCAGTGGCACCTGGAACGCCAGCTCCGCTCGCTGCCGCTGGTGGAGCGGAAGTCCCTCTGAAGTACGGTCGGGACATGCTGCGACGACGGAAGGGCGCGCCGGACCCGGCCGGGCCGGTGCAGCCGCCGCAGCCGCACCCGTCCGGAGCCCGGCCGCCGGCCATCCCCGCCGAGCTGGTGCCCCGGCACGTGGCGATCGTCATGGACGGCAACGGGCGCTGGGCCAACCAGCGCGGGCTGACCAGGATCGAGGGGCACAAGCGCGGCGAGGCGGTGGTGGTGGACGTGGCCGCCGGCTGCATCGAGCTGGGGGTGCGCTGGCTGTCGCTGTACGCGTTCTCCACGGAGAACTGGCGGCGCAGCCCCGAGGAGGTCCGCTTCCTGATGGGCTTCTCCCGGGACGTGATCCACCGCCGCACCGACGCGCTGGACGCGATGGGGGTGCGGGTGCACTGGGTCGGCCGGCGGCCCCGGCTGTGGCGCAGCGTGATCCGCGAGCTGGAGTCGGCCGAGCAGCGCACCCGCGACAACGACGTGCTGCACCTGGCGATGTGCGTGAACTACGGCGGCCGGGCCGAGATCGGCGACGCGGCGCGGGAGATCGCCCGGCTGGCCGCGGCCGGGCGGATCAACCCGGACAAGGTGGACGAGCGGACCGTCGCCCGGTACCTCCACGAGCCGGACATGCCGGACGTGGACCTGTTCATCCGCCCGTCGGGGGAGCGCCGCACGTCCAACTTCATGCTGTGGCAGTCCGCCTACGCCGAGCTGGTGTTCCAGGACATCCTGTGGCCGGACTTCGACCGGCGGGACCTGTGGCGGGCCTGCGAGGAGTTCGCCAGCCGCGACCGGCGCTTCGGGGGCGCCATCGACAGCGCGGCCGAGCCGGAAAGGGAAGAGGTTTGACGAGCGACCTGATCGAGCGGACGCGAACCGCGCTGGAGCAGTTCCACGACGTCAACAGCGATGTGGACGGCACCCTGACGTTCCGGCACGGCGAGGTGCCGTGCGCGGTGCACGCGATGGAGCTGTCCGAGGGCCTGGTCGTGCTGAGCCTGACCTGCGTGGTGGCCTGGGACCTGCCGGACGACCCGGCGCTGGCCGTGTCCGCGGCCGAGCGGGCCGGTCAGGGCCTGTTCGGCACGCTCGGCGTTGTGCACACCGACCGGGGCATGGATGTCACGCTGCGCTACGCGTTCCCGGCCGACGGCCTGGCCCCGCCGGCCCTGGGCACGCTGCTGATGCTGGTGGTGTCCACCGCCTCCCAGCTGCGCGCCGAACTGCTGCACACCGGCGCGCGGCAGGGCTAGCGGTAGCACCCTTCACCGGAACGTAACAACCGCACAAAATTCCGAGAGCCGGCTAGGCCGAGCCCCGGCGCGCGATGGACACCGGCAGGATCTTCGTTCCCGGCCGCACCGGGTCGCCGGCGAGCAGCGCGATCAGGGTGCGGACCATGGCGCCGATCTGCTCGCGCGGGTCCTGGTGCACCGAGGTCAGCGGCGGGTTCATGGCCGGCGCCAGGGTCGGGTGATCGTCGAAGCCGACCACGGCGACGTCCTCGGGGATGCGCCGGCCCTGCGCGATGAGGGTGCGCATCGCCCCGGCCGCCATGGGGTCGCTGGCGGCGAACACGGCGTCGAGGTCCGGGCAGCGGCGCAGCAGACTGCGCATCGCCCGCTCGCCACCCTCCAGGGTGAAGTCGCCGGACTCGCACATGCCCTCGATCGGCAGGTTCTCCCCGATCAGGGCGTCCTCCCAGCCGGTGAGCCGGTCCCGGGCGGCGGGGTGGTCGAGCGGGCCGGTCACGGTGGCGATCCGGGTGCGGCCGATGCCGAGCAGGTGTTCGACGGCCATCCGGGCGCCGCCCTGGTTGTCGAAGTCGACGGTGTGGATGCCCCGGCTGATCGTGCCGGGCCGGCCACCGAACACCACCGGCAGCCGGAGCAGCCGCAGCGCCGTGGGCAGCGGGTCGCCCTTGTGCGGGGCGATGACCAGCGCGCCGTCGACGTGGCCGCCCTCCAGGAAGCGGATGGTCCTCGGCACGTCGTCCCGGGTGTCGACGAACATCAGCAGCATCTGCATCCCGGCCGCGGTGAGCTCGCGAAACGCGCCGTGCATGATGGCCGCGAAATAGGGGTCGTCCAGTACCTTTGACTCGGGCTCGGACAGCACCAGGGCCACCGCGCCGGTCCGCTTCGTGACCAGGGACCGGGCGGCCTGGTTGGGTGAGTATCCGAGCGCCGCGGCCGCCGCGAGGACCACCTCGCGCGACCGACTGCTGACGTAGGCGTCGTCATTGAGCGCCCGGGACGCGGTCGATCGCGAGACGCCAGCGTATGCTGCGACGTCTTCGAGCGTGGGACGTTCGTCCTGGCTGGGTCCGGCTGCCACGCAGTGCAGCGTACTGCATCTGGGAGCGCTCTCAAACGAACCCGTAACACAACAGGCACAGTGCCTTGACATACCCGGGGGTCAGAGCCAGACTCAGCCCCACCAATTCTGGGAGCGCTCCCAGAGTCCCCACTCGTCAGCAAGGGGTTTGACGTGCGACAACAGCTACAGAGGGCGTTCTTCGGCGCGATCGCCCTGGTCACCGCGTGCTCACTGTCGGGCTGCGGTGGCGACGAAGGCGCCGGAGGTTCCGGCGGCACCACTTCGTCCGGGCCAGTTGAGCTCACCCTTTCGACGTTCGGCGAGTTCGGCTATGAGGACTTGATCAAGGAGTACATGGCCCAGCACTCCAACATCACGATCAAGCACGACAAGGTCGGTCAGGGCGGCCCGTACCACGAGGCGCTGCTCACCAAGCTGGCCGGCGGATCGGGGGCGGCGGACGTGTCCGCCCTTGAGGAGGGCCACCTCTCCGACGTGTTGAGCAAGCCGCAGCTGTTCAACAACCTGGAGCAGATCGGCCCCAAGGACGTCAACAAGGAGCGCTGGCTGGACTGGAAGTACGACGCGGCCAAGGCCAAGGACGGCACGCTGATCGGCTACGGCACCGACATCGGTCCGCTGGCCATGTGCTACCGCAAGGACCTGCTGCAGGCAGCCGGCATGCCGTTCGAGCCGGAGGCGGTCAAGCCGCTGTTCGCCACGTGGGACTCCTACTTCGCCGCCGGTGACCAGTACGTCGCCAAGACCGGCAAGGCCTGGTTCGACAGCGACTCGCAGATCTTCAACGCCATGCAGAACCAGCTCAAGGTCGGTTACATCGACAAGGAAGACAAGCTGGTCATCGAGTCCAACCCGGACATCAAGAAGAACTTCGACAAGGTGACCGCGGCCGGTGGGCGCGGCCAGACCGCCAAGCTCGCCGCGTTCAGCAACGAGTGGAACAGCGGCTTCAAGACCGGCGCGTTCGCCACCAAGACCTGCCCGGGCTGGATGCTCGGTGTGATCAAGGAGCAGTCCGGTCCCGAGCTGTCCGGCAAGTGGGCCGTCACCGACGCCTTCCCCGACGGCGGCGGCAACTGGGGCGGCTCGTACCTGACCGTCCCCAAGCAGAGCAAGCACCCGAAGGAGGCCGCTGAGCTCGCCGCGTGGCTGACCGCGCCCGAGCAGCAGATCAAGGCGTTCAAGGCGAAGGGCACCTTCCCCAGCCAGGTCAAGGCCCTGGAAGCGGGCGAGCTGCTGTCCGCCACCAACCCGTACTTCGGTGGCGTCAAGGACGGCGAGCTGTTCGCGAAGATGGCCCGCAAGGTCGGTCCGGCCCAGTACAAGGGCCCCGGCGACGGGCAGATCCAGGAGAACGCGATGAGCCCGGCTCTGCAGGCCGTTGAGCAGGGCAAGTCGGCGGCGGAAGGATGGCAGCAGGCGGTCGACGCCGCCAAGCGCATCGCCAAGTAGTGGATCGTCGCGCCCGGTCCGGCTGGGTCGGTTCCCGCCGGACCGGGCGCGAAGCCACGCACGCACGCCGAAAGGAATCGCCATGTCGGAAACGATCACCAAACCGGTATCGCCACCGGCATCGCGGGATCCAGCACCACGGAACAGACAGAAGCTCAGCCTCCGGCAGAAGCTGAGCATCGCCGACGTCAGGTACTCGCCGTACCTGTTCATCTCGCCGTTCTTCATCCTGTTCGCGATCACCGGGCTGTTCCCGCTGCTGTTCACCGCCTACATCTCGCTGTTCGACTGGGAACTGCTCGACGACACCGGCAAGTTCATCGGGCTGGAGAACTACGCGACCCTGCTCGGCGACGACCAGTTCTGGAACGCGCTGGTCAACACCGTGAGCATCTTCCTGCTCTCCAGCGTTCCGCAGGTGATCATCGCGGTGCTGCTCGCCGCGCTGCTCAACACCAACCTGCGAGCCTCCACCGGATGGCGGGTCGGGGTGCTGGTTCCCTACGTGGCCAGCCTGGTCGCGGTGGGGATCATCTTCGGCAACCTGTTCGGCGTCCAGTACGGCCTGGTCAACAGCGTGCTGGAGACGTTCGGGCTGGACCGGATCAACTGGCAGAACGACCGGCTCGCCAGCCACGTCGCCATCGCGGTCATGGTGAACTGGCGGTGGACCGGGTACAACACGCTGATCGTGCTGGCGGCCATGCAGGCCATCCCGCGCGATCTGATCGAGGCGGCGGTCGTGGACGGCGCGAACGCCGTGCGCAGGTTCGTCAGCATCGTGCTGCCGCTGCTGAGACCCACGCTGATCTTCGTGATCATCACGTCGACGATCGGCGGCCTGCAGATCTTCACCGAGCCGAGGCTGTTCACCGAACTGCCGGGCTCGAGCAACGGCGGGGCGGAGAACCAGTTCCAGACCGTGACGCTCTACATGTACCAGTCCGGGTTCCAGTACCAGGACCTCGGCTACGCCTCGGCGATCGCCTGGGCACTGTTCCTCGTGATCATCGTGTTCGCGCTGATCAATTTCCTGTTGACCAGACGAATCGCATCCAGTGGTGAGGCAGACCGATGACCGCCGTGACGTTGCTCGGCAGGCGAACCCCGGCGTCCAGGGGGCGCCGGGGCCTGACCTTCGGCGACCGGCGGGCGCGGTTCTGGGTCTACGGCCTGCTGATCGCGTTCCTGCTCGGCTCGGCGTTCCCGCTGTACTGGTCGTTTCTGGTGGCCAGCCGGGACACGTCGATCCTCACCGAGCACGTTCCGCCACTGCTGCCCGGCGGCAACTTCTTCGCCAACGCGGCACGGGTGTTCGACACGGTCCCGTTCTGGAAGGCACTCGGCAACAGCGTGATCGTCGGCGGGGTGGTCACGCTCACCACGGTGTTCTTCTCCACCCTGGCCGGTTTCGCGTTCGCCAAACTGCGGTTCCGCGGCCGGGACGGCCTGTTCCTGTTCGTGGTCGCCACGCTCGCCGTGCCGACCCAGCTCGGCATCATTCCCCTCTACATCGCGATGTCCGATCTCGGCTGGACCGGGACCCTGTGGGCGGCCATGGTGCCCAACCTGGTCACGGCGATCGGTGTGTTCTGGATGCGGCAGTACACCGCACAGGTGGTGCCCTACGAACTGATCGAAGCGGCCAGGGTGGACGGTTGCAGCATGATCCGCGTGTACTGGCACGTGTGCCTGCCCGCGGTTCGGCCGGCAGCCGCGTTCCTGGCCATGTTCACGTTCATGACCTCGTGGAACGACTTCATGTGGCCCCTGATCGTGCTCAACGCCGATAACCCGACGGTGCAGGTCGCGTTGGAGAAGCTGCAGGCCGGCTACTACGTCGACTACTCGTTGGTGCTCGCCGGCACGACGCTGGCCACCATCCCGATCTTGATCATTCTGATCCTGCTCGGCCGCCAGATCGTGGCCGGGATCATGCATGGCGCCGTTAAGGGGTGAGAAGTGTCTGTAATCCCTGAAGAGGTCAGATCCACATCGGACTCGGAGGGAGTAGTAACCCACAGGTTCCCGCCCGGCTTCGTCTGGGGCGCCGCCACCGCGGCCTTCCAGATCGAGGGATCGACCACTGTGGACGGCCGAACGGACTCCATCTGGGACGAATTCTGCCGCCGGCCGGGCGCGGTGTGCGACGGTGACACCGGCGACCCCGCCGTGGACCACTACCGTCGCTACGAACGCGATGTCGCGCTGATGGCCGAACTCGGGCTGGGCGCGTACCGGTTCTCCATCGCCTGGCCCCGGGTGCGCCCGGACGGCGGCGAGGTCAACCCGCGCGGGCTGGACTTCTACGAGCGGCTGGTCGACCTGTTGCTGGACAACGGCATCGCTCCGTGGGCGACCTTCTACCACTGGGATCTCCCGCAGGCCCTCGAGGAGCGCGGTGGCTGGACCAACCGGGACACCGCATACCGCTTCGCCGAGTACGTCGACGCGGTGCTGGGCCGGCTGGGTGACCGGGTGCCGGTCTGGACCACGCTCAACGAGCCGTGGTGTTCGGCCTTTCTCGGCTATGCCAGCGGAATCCACGCGCCGGGTCGCACCGAGCCGCGGGCCGCGGTCGCCGCCGTGCACCACCTGCTGCTGGCGCACGGCCTCGGGATCGCCGCGGTCCGCGCGCAGGCCCCGGCCGCCGACGCCGGCGTCACCCTCAACCTGTTCCCGGTGGAGGCGGCCGACCCGGACTCGCCGGCCGACCGGGAGGCCGCGCGGATCGTCGACGGCCTGCAGAACCGGATCTTCCTCGACCCGGTGCTGCGCGGGGCCTATCCGGCCGACATGGTCGAACACCTGGCCCCGTACGGCCTCACCGAGCACATCCAGGATGGCGACCTGGAACTGATCTCCGCGCCGCTGGACCTGCTCGGCGTCAACTACTACCGGGGGCACATGGTTTCCGGGGCGCCGGACAACGCGCCGCAGGGCCCGTCGGACTGGATCGGGGCCGAGCACGTCCGGTTCCTGTCCACCGGGATGCCGCTGACCGACAGCGGCTGGGAGGTGCAGCCACCCGGCCTGCTCGACACGCTGATCCGGGTGCACCAGGACTACCCGGCGATTCCGTTGCACATCACCGAGAACGGCGCCGCCTACCGGGACGTGTTCGCCGACGACGGCACGATCCGGGACGTGGACCGGATCGAGTTCCTGGACGCGCACCTGCGCGCCGCGCACGCCGCGATCGAGCGGGGAGTCGACCTGCGCGGCTACTTCTACTGGTCGCTGCTGGACAACTTCGAGTGGGCCGAGGGCTACGCGAAGCGGTTCGGCATCGTGCACGTCGACTACACCACCCAGGTCCGCACCCCGAAGCAGAGTGCCCGGTGGTACGCCAAGGTGATCTCCGACAACGGTTTCTGAGCGCACGGCCCCCGTTGGAAAGCAATGCCACGTTGCTTTCCAACGGCGGCGCCGGGCTCAGCCCACGCAGGCCGCGCAGGTGCCGAACACCTCGACCGTGTGGCTCACCGCGGAGAAGCCGTTCTCCGCCGCGACCCGTTCGGCCCACCGCTCCACGGCCGGCCCCTCGACCTCCACCGTGCGTCCGCAGCCGCGGCACACCAGATGGTGGTGGTGGTGCTCGGAGCAACGCCGGTAGACGGCCTCGCCGGTGTCGGTGCGCAGCACGTCGATCTCGCCGGCGTCGGCCAGCGACTGCAGCGTGCGGTAGACGGTGGTCAGCCCGATGCCCTGGCCGCGCTTGCGCAACTCCTCGTGCAGGTCCTGGGCGGAGCGGAAGTCGGTGGTCTGCTCGAGCAGTTCGGCGACCGCGGCCCGCTGTTTCGTCGAGCGCCGGCCGGGCACCAGCGGGAAGCTGCGGTCGGTCACCGGCTGCCTTCCTCCGCGTGCGCCACCGCGTCGACGACGATGTGCGACAGGTGCTCGTCGACGAGGCGGTAGACCACCTCGCGACCGTGCCGCTCGCCGTGCACCACGCCGGCCGCCTTGAGCACCCGCAGGTGCTGGCTGATCAGTGGTTGGGCCACCCCGAGCGCGTCGACCAGTTCGTGCACACACCGGTCCGCAGCACGCAGTTCGAGCACGATCGCGATGCGCACCGGCGCCGCGAGCGCCCGGAGCAGATCGCCGGCCGCGGCCAGCGTGCCCGCCGGCCGGCGGGTGACCGGGGCGATCGCCGGGCGGTCCGGAGAGTGCTCGGCGGCCGGCAGCGTGTCCGGTGCGGCTTCCGAGGTCACGGTCACTCCAGTTCGCAGTGGTTACCGTGTTCAACAGTGTAGTTGGATCCGGCCGGACAAGGGCGTGCGCCCAGGGACTACCGCACCAGCAGCATGGACAGCGCCGCGGCCGCCAGCACGCACAGGATCACCACCCGGCCGGCCCGCGCCGCCGGGCCGAGCACGCCCCAGGTGGCCGACAGCAGCACCCCGACGCCGATCGCGAGCGCCCCGAGCAGCACCGCGCCGAGCGGGCCGCGAACCACGATGGCCACCGCGAACACCGCGATGACCACCAGGAACGCCACCACCGGCGGCACCTTGGCCAACGGGCCGGAGCCGGCGAGCATTTGTTGCCGGCTTGAACGTCGGTCACGGGCCATGATGTTCATCTTGCTACAACCCCTGTATCCCCCGTTCGGGGCGGCCGGCCCGCGGGTACGCTGAGGAGTCTTCCCCCGCCGCTGGTATCCAAGCCATGGAGTGCCCGTGCCTGCCGATCGCATCGAGACCGTTGTCAGCCTGTGCAAGCGTCGCGGGTTCGTCTACCCGTGCGGCGAGATCTACGGCGGAACCCGGTCGGCATGGGACTACGGCCCGCTCGGCGTGGAGCTCAAGGAGAACATCAAGCGCGCCTGGTGGAAGGCCATGGTGCAGGGCCGCGAGGACGTGGTCGGCCTGGACTCCTCGGTGATCCTGCCGCGCCAGGTGTGGCTGGCCTCCGGACACGTGGCCGCGTTCCACGACCCGCTGGTCGAGTGCACCTCCTGCCACCGCCGGTTCCGCGAGGACCAACTGGTCGAGGAGTACGCCCAGCGCACCGGAAAGGCGGTCGCCGAGCACGACCTGTCCGAAGTGCCCTGCCCGCACTGCGGCAACCGCGGCCAGTACACCGAGCCGCGCGAGTTCAACATGATGCTCAAGACCCACCTCGGGCCGGTGGAGTCCGAGGAGGGCCTGCACTACCTGCGGCCGGAGACCGCGCAGGGCATCTTCGTCAACTTCCTCAACGTGCTGACCACCTCGCGGCGCAAGCCGCCGTTCGGCATCGGGCAGATCGGCAAGTCGTTCCGCAACGAGATCACGCCGGGCAACTTCATCTTCCGCACCCGCGAGTTCGAGCAGATGGAGATGGAGTTCTTCGTCGAGCCGGGCACCGACGAGGAGTGGCACCAGTACTGGATCGACGAGCGGATGCGCTGGTACACCGATCTCGGCATCGTCAAGGACAACCTGCGCGTCTACGAGCACCCGGCGGAGAAGCTGTCGCACTACTCCAAGCGCACCGTGGACATCGAGTACCGGTTCCAGTTCGGCGGCCTGGAATGGGGCGAGCTGGAAGGCATCGCGAACCGGACCGACTTCGACCTCACCACGCACTCCAACCATTCCGGTGTGGACCTGTCCTACTTCGACCAGGCCACCAACTCGCGGTACCGGCCGTTCGTGATCGAACCGGCGGCCGGGGTCGGACGTCCGCTGATGGCCTTCCTGCTCGACGCCTACGCCGAGGACGAGGCGCCCAACGCCAAGGGCGGCGTGGACAAGCGGGTGGTGCTGCGGCTGGACCGGCGGCTCGCGCCGGTCAAGGTGGCGGTGCTTCCGTTGTCCCGCAACGCTGACCTGTCCCCGAAGGCCAAGGACGTCGCGACCGCGCTGCGCCGGCACTGGAACGTGGACTTCGACGACGCCGGCGCGATCGGCCGGCGCTACCGCCGCCAGGACGAGATCGGCACGCCGTTCTGCGTGACCGTCGACTTCGACACGTTGAGCGACCAGGCCGTGACCGTTCGGGAGCGCGACACGATGTCCCAGGAGCGGGTGTCGCTGGACGCGCTGGAGTCCTACCTGGCCGGCCAGCTCATCGGCGTCTCCTGATCCGCTCCCGGTCTGCGAGGATGGCGACCATGCGGTTCGTTCGGCGGCTGGTGTTGGGCGTACTTCTGATCGGCGCGCTGGTCGTCGCCGGCACCGGGGTGCGGGTCTGGCAGGTGGCCCGGGTGGACGACCGCAGCCCGGCCGACGTCGTGGTGGTGCTCGGCGCCGCGCAGTACGACGGCAAGCCCTCGAAGATCCTGGAAGCCCGGCTGCGCCACGCGATGACGCTCTACCAGGACGGCGTCGCCGGGCACATCGTCACCGCGGGCGGCCGGCAGGCGGGGGACAACTACACCGAGGCCGACGCCGGCGGCCGCTGGCTCACCGCCCAGGGCGTGCCCCGGGACCGGGTGATCGAGGTGGACGAGGGCACCGACACGCTGGGGACGCTGCGCGCGGTCGCCGACGCGGTGAAGGCTCGGGGCTGGCGCACCGCGGTGATCGTGAGCGACCCGTGGCACTCGCAGCGGGCCCGCACCATGGCGGCCGACGTCGGGCTGGACGCCTGGACCTCGCCCACGCACAGCGGGCCGATCGTGCAGACCAGGGGAACCCAGCTGCGGTACATCGCCCGGGAGACCGCGGCCCTGCTCTACTACCGCCTCACCCGGGCGACCGCCGAGGGCATCGGCATCAACGAGGACGTCACGGCGGACAAGTGACGGGGGCGAAGTGACGGGTCCGCTTCCGGGCTACACCGGCCACGACACCGAACGGGCGCGTCCCGAGCCGCCGAAGTCGGCCACGCTGCCCGGCGCCTGGCCGTCCCGGCGCACCCCGTTCGACCGGGACCGGGCCCGGGTGCTGCACTCGGCGGCGCTGCGCCGGCTGGCCGGCAAGACCCAGGTGGTCGGGCCGCACGAGGGCTCCGAGGTGAGCGGCATCCCGCGGACCCGGTTGACGCATTCGCTCGAGGTGGCCCAGATCGGCCGGGGCATCGCCGAGGAGCTGGGGGCCGACCCGGACGTGGTGGACACCGCGGGGCTCGCCCACGACATCGGCCATCCGCCGTTCGGGCACAACGGCGAGACCGCGCTGGACGCCGCCGCCGCGGCCTGCGGCGGGTTCGAGGGCAACGCCCAGACACTGCGGATCCTGACCAGGCTGGAACCGAAGGTGCTCGGCGAGGACGGCAGCGAGCACGGGCTCAACCTCACCCGCGCCTGCCTGGACGCGGCCACGAAGTACCCGTGGGCGCGCAAGCCGGGGCTGGCCAAGTTCGGGGTCTACGACGACGACCGGGCCGTGTTCGACTGGATCCGGCAGGGCGCCCCGGGCGAGCGACGCTGTCTGGAGGCCCAGGTGATGGACTGGGCCGACGACGTGGCCTACTCCGTGCACGACGTGGAGGACGGGGTACGCGCCGGCCGGATCTCGCTGGCGACGCTCGCCGACCCGGCCGAGCGGGCGGCGCTGGCCGGGCTCGCGGCCAAGCACTTCTCCACGGAGCCGGCGTCGGCGCTGGAGGAGGCGGGCTGCGGGCTGCTGCGGCTGCCCGGGGTGGCTGAGCTGGCCGGTGCCCACTACGACGGTTCGCTGGGTGCCCAGGTGGCGCTCAAGCGGCTGACCAGCGAGTTGGTCGGGCGGTTCGCCTCGGCGGCGGTCACCGGGACCCGGCAGCGCTACGGCGCCGGGGTGCTGACCCGCTACGCCGCCGACCTCGTGGTGCCGCCCCGGGTGGCGGCTGAGGTGGCGCTGCTCAAGGCGGTCGCGTTGCGCTTCGTGATGAGCGACCCGGGCCGCCAGGCCGTGCAGACGGCCCAGCGCGAGCTGCTGGCCGAACTGGTCGAGGCACTGACGGCCCAGGCCCCGGAAGCGCTGGAGCCGGCGTTTCGCCCGGCCTGGCAGGCCGCGGCCGACGACGCCGCGCGGCTGCGCGTGGTGATCGACCAGGTCGCGGGTCTCACCGATGCCCAGGCGGTCGACTGGCACGCCACGTTCGTGTGATCCGTGGCACACTCGGTCGTATGGGGAGACGGCAACTCAACGTAAGCAGACCGCTGCGCTACGGACCCGGCCGGGACGCGCTGGGCCCGCGCCGGCCCGCGGTGCCGGCCGACGGCGACGCCTACGACGGCGACGACTACGGCGGCGACGACGACCCGGGCACCGCCGGGGTGCGCGAGCCGCGCCGGCCCACACCCCCCGGGCCG
>NZ_DASTBH010000546.1:0-10473 GCF_035712165.1 Actinophytocola sp.
GATCTCGGTCTGGTGCGTGGTGTAGAAGTCGCGGAACGCCACGGACAGCTGGGCCTTCTGGGCCCGCTCGGCCTCACCGACCAGACCCTTCAGCACGTCGATCACGAGGGTGGCCTTGGCGTCCTTGGCGAAGTCGCCGAGCACCTTCTCGCTGAACAACTTGAACAGCGCCTTGTTGAAGTCGGGCTTGGCGGACTGGGTGGTGTCGCTCTCCATGACCTCGTTGAACGAGTCCAGGGCGGCCTTCCACTGGACCAGGATCTCGAGCTCGTAGTCGATGATGCCGCCGGCGAGCTCGGTGTCCTCGGAGTGCGACGCGTCCGCGGTGGTGCCGGCCGCGCCGGCGAAGGCGGTGACCGCGTCCGAGGTGACCGCTGCGACTTCCGCGGGCTGCCACGCCGCGCCGTCCCACTGCCACTGACCGTCATCGGACAGCTGGCCGACCTGACCCTCCTGGGCCACGGTGTCCTGCTGGGACCGGTCCGGCTCGGACTCCGAAACCCCCAGCGCCGCCCAGGTGTAGGGGCCGACCATGTTCTCCTCGTTGATGCCGTGGGCATCCTGGAACGCCGTCAGCGCGAGGGTGAACTCCTCGTCGTAGACTCCTGTCGGTTCGCTGTGCAGGTATCCGGCTTCCCGCAAGGCATTCCCGGCATGGGCCACCCACTCGGATGGGTTGTGCTGGTAGCTGTCCCGGTCCAACTCAGGTAAAGACATGACTTTCTCCCCGTCGTCCACGCACTCTTGTGGAGAGACGGTAGGCGGATCGCCCACCCCCCGGCGGCCTCGATCGGGCATCCGATCGGGCGGCCCTTCGGGCAAAACCGACCGGCGCCGCGCGGCGGGCCCGGCTAACGTGGGGCCCATGGCCTGTCGCATCTCCGAACTCGTCATCGACTGCGTCGATCCGCAACGGCTCGCCACGTTCTGGTGCGAGGTGCTCGGGTACGTGGAACTGGGCTGGGAGGACGACGCGCTCGAGATCGGGCCGGCCGAGGCGGGCTTCGGCGGACCCCAGCCGACCATCATCCTCAGCCCGACCGCCGACCCCAGGCACGGCAAGCTGCGGCTGCACTTCGACGTCAACCCCACCGACCGGGACCAGGAAGCCGAGTTGGAGCGACTGCTCGCGCTCGGCGCCCGTCCGGCGGACATCGGTCAGTCCGACGAGGACAACTGGCACGTTCTCCTCGACCCGGAGGGCAACGAGTTCTGCCTGCTGCGCCGAACGCTCGACCCCGTGTGAGGCATGGAGGTGACGCTGGCCGGGCTGGCGGCGGATCCGCATCCGCTGCTGGCCCGGTTGCGGGCCGGTGCGCCGGTGTGCTGGGTCCCGGCGCTGAATGCCTGGCTGGTCACCGGGTACGACCTCGCCGTGCGGGTGCTGCGTGATCCGGAGACGTTCACCGTCGACGACCCCCGGTTCTCCACCGCCCGGGTCGTCGGGCCCAGCATGCTCTCGCTCGACGGCGCCGAGCACGCCCGGCACCGGGACCCGTTCGGCGCGCCGTTTCGCCGGCCGGCCGTGCGGGCCCGGTTCACCGCGTTCATCGAGTCGGAGGTGGACCGTCTGGTCGGGGCGATCCGCCCGGCCGGCGCCGCCGACCTGCGGGGTGCGGTGGCCGGCCCCCTCGCCGCCGCCGTGATGGCGCGGGCCCTCGGACTGTCCGATGTGGACTCTGCGGTCGTGCGCTCATGGTATGCCGCGATCGTCGCGGCGGTGTCGGAGGTGACCGCGGGAAACCCCGTCGGGGCGCCGGCCCGCGCCGCCGTCGACGCGCTGGGCGGCGCGGTGGTGCGCGCCCTGGCCGCGCCCGGCCCGTCCCTGCTCGCCGAAGCCGCCGACCGGCTGCGCCCGGCCGAGATCGTGTCCAACGCGGCCGTGCTGCTCTTCGGCGGCATCGACACCACCGAAGGCATGATCACCAACGCGCTGCTGCACCTGCTCACCCATCCCGAAGCGCACGCCGCGGTGACCGCCGACCCGGCGCTGCTGTCCGACGCCGTGGAGGAGTCGCTGCGTCTCGAACCGGCCGCCGCGGTGGTGGACCGCTACGCCACCCGGGACACCACGCTGGCCGGCACGCCGGTCCGGCGCGGCGACCTGGTCACCGTCTCTCTCGCCGCCGCCAACCGCGACCCGGCGGTCTTCGGCGACCCGGACCGGTTCCACCTCGGCCGCCGCAACGCCCGGGCCCACCTCGCCTTCGCCACCGGCCCGCACTTCTGTCCCGGCGCCCAACTCGCTCGGACCGAGACCGGCGCCGCGATCCGGGCCCTGCTCGCCCTGCCCGCCCTGCGCCTGCCCGACGCACCCGCCCCGTACGGTCTGATCTTCCGTAAACCCCCGGCGCTGCACGCCCGCTGGACCCGTGCCGGAACCGTCACCCGGCTTCGCTGAGCCGGGCGGCGAGTTCGGCGTTGTGTCGGGCTGCCCGGCACCGTCGGAGAAGACATCGGTCGGACCGCTGATGCACGCTGAGTTCGTGATGTTCGTTCGTGGCGATGCCGGGGAGCGGTCCGATGCTGGTCAGCGTTACCGGGGGCACGGGTTTCGTGGGCGCCCATTCGGTGGCTGAGCTGCTGCGGGCGGGCCACCGGGTCCGGCTGCTGGTTCGCGACGAGTCCACTGTGGACAAGGCGCTGAGTCCGCTGGGGGTCGACGCGAGCGCGGTCGATGTGGTGGTAGGGAACGTTTTGGACGAGGGCAGGGTGGCGGCCGCGGTGCGCGGCGCGGACGCGGTGCTGCACGCGGCGGGGGTGTACTCCTTCGACAGCCGGCGGCACGCGGCCATGCGGCGGGTCAACGAGCGCGGCACCGAGGTGGTGCTGGGGGCCGCGGTGCGGGCCGGCGCCGGCCGGGTGGTGCACGTGTCCAGCGTCGGTGCGCTGCTTCCGGCCCGCGGCCGGGTGCTCGGACCGGACACGCCGGTCGGCCGGTCCCGGCAGCCCTACCTGGCCAGCAAGGCCGCCGCCGAACGGGTGGCCAGGGCGCACCAGGCGGACGGCGCGCCGGTGGTGATCAGCTACCCGCCCGCGCTGCTGGGTCCGCACGACCCGCACCTCGGTGACCAGGCGGCCCGGGTGCGCAACGTGCTGCGCGGGCTGACCCCGATCTGGCCGCTCGGCGGCCTGCCGGTCGGCGACGTCCGGGACACCGCCGCGGTGCACGCCCGGCTGGTGACGGGCGCGGGCGGCCCCGGCGCGTTCGGCCCGGCGCACTACGTGTCCACCCGGCGGTTCGTCGGCACGCTGCGCGCGGTCACCGGCCGCCGGCTGCCGGCGGTGTTCCTGCCGGCCAGAGCCATGCTTCCGGTGGGGCGGCTGGCGGATCTGGCCCGCAAGGTGTGGCCCCGGCCGATTCCCGCCGAGCACGGGGCGATCTACCTGTGCGCGTGCGCCACCCGGGTCGCGCCGGACGCCCCGACGCTGGGCATCCCCGCGCGGCCGGTGGCCGACACCCTGCGGGAGACCGTGTCGTGGCTGCACGCGGCGGGACATGTGTCCGCCCGGCAGGCGGGCCTGGCCGCGGTGGCGTCATGACCTCGGCGGGCGCGGAGTTCGTGCCGGACGCGGCCGGGGAGAGCCGGGTACGGCACCGGCACCTGACCCCCGTGCCGTCCGAGGCGCCCCGGGAGCAGGAGCCCCGGTCCATGCGGCGGCTGCGCAAGGAGCGCGACGAACTGCGGGACACCATCGCCACCGGCCGCCGGGAGGCGGTGGAGCGGCAGCGCGCGCTCGGCAAGCACACCGCGCGGGAACGGCTGGACCTGCTGCTGGACCCCGGATCGTTCACCGAGGTCGACATGTACCGCCGGCGCCAGGACCACGGCCTGCGACCCGGCGAGCAGCGCCCGCACACCGATGGCGTGATCGCCGGCACCGGCACCGTCGAGGGCCGCCAGGTGTTCGTCTTCGCCCAGGACTTCACCATCTTCGGCGGTTCGCTGGGCCTGGCGCACGCCGCGAAGATCCACAAGGTGATGGATCTGGCGCTGGACAACGGGGCCCCGCTGATCGGGCTCTACGACGGCGGCGGCGCGCGGATCCAGGAGGGGGTGCTGGCGCTGGACGGCTGCGGCGGCATCTTCCGCCGCCAGGTCGAGGCGTCCGGGATCATCCCGCAGATCAGTGTGGTGCTCGGGCCGTGTGCCGGAGCCGCGGCCTACGCGCCGGCGCTGACCGACTTCGTGTTCATGCTCAAGGACACCGCGCAGATGTACCTGACCGGTCCGGACGTGGTGGCGGCGGTGACCGGCGAGCGGGTCAGCCACCACGAGCTCGGCGGCGCACAGGTGCACAGCCTGCGGTCCGGCGTCGCCGGCTTCGTGCACGACGACGAGGAGAGCTGCCTGGCCGACGTGCGGTACCTGGTCTCGTTGCTGCCGGCCAACAATCTCGAGCCGGCGCCGCGCACCGCGGCGCGGGGCGCGGTCACCGACGAGCGGCCGCGGCTGGCCGAGATCGTGCCGGTCGAGCCGAACCAGCCCTACGACATGCGTGCCGTGGTCGGCGAACTGCTCGACGACGAGGACTTCATCGAGGTGCACGAGCACTGGGCGCCCAACATCATCTGCGCGCTCGGCCGGATCGACGGCGAGGTGGTCGGCGTGGTCGGCAACCAGCCGCTGGTCTACGCCGGCGTGCTGGACATCGTCGCCGCGCAGAAGGCGGCCCGGTTCGTGCGGTTCTGCGACGCCTTCAGCATTCCCCTGGTGACCCTGGTGGACGTGCCCGGCTTCCTGCCGGGCACCGAGCAGGAGTACGCGGGCGCGATCCGGCACGGAGCGAAGCTGCTCTACGCCTACTGCGAGGCGACCGTGCCGCGGATCCAGGTGATCGTGCGCAAGGCGTACGGCGGCGCCTACATCGTGATGGACTCCCGGTCGGTCGGCACCGACCTCTCGCTTGCCTGGCCCACCAACGAGATCGCCGTGATGGGCGCCGAGGCCGCGGTGAACGTGCTGTACCGCAAGGAGTTGGCCGCCGCGCCGGACCCGGACCGGCGGCGGGCCGAGCTGGTCGCGGAATACACACGGAAGCTGATCCATCCGCACTACGCCGCCGAACGGGGCCTGGTGGACGACGTGATCGACCCGGTCACGACCAGGGCCGCGGTGGCCCGGGGGTTGGCGGCGCTGCGCAACAAGCGCCGGCCCGCGCCCCGGCGCAAGCACGGCAACGTGCCGTTGTAACCAGATTCGCATCCGGGGAGAAGCCAGCCCCGGCAACCGCTGTCACGATGAGGAAAACGTACCCGCGATGGGTGTCTCGAGGAGGACATGGTGTCCAGTTCCGTCATTCCCACCCGGGAGCAGCTCGTCGCCCGCGCGGCCGAACTCGTTCCGCTGCTGCAGAAGCACGCGCGCTGGGCGGAGGACAACCGCCGGCTGCACGACGAGGTGGTGGCGGGCCTGAGCGACGCGGGAATCTTCAAGCTGCGCCGGCCCAAGCGCTACGGCGGCTACGAGGTGGACACCCGCACGCTGGTCGAGGTGGCCGCGGAGCTGGGCCGGGGCGACGGCTCGGCGTCCTGGGTTGCCTCGGTGTACTGGATTCCCGGCTGGATGGCCTGCCTGTTCCCGGACGAGGTGCAGGACGAGGTGTTCGCCACCCCGGACACCCGGGTGTGCGGCACGCTGAGCCCGACCGCGATGGCCGCGCCCGCGGACGGCGGCGTGGTGGTCAACGGCCGGTGGCAGTTCATCAGCGGCGCGCTGCACGCGCAGTGGCAGGAGGTCATCGCCATCCTGGTGCCGCCGGAGGGCGAGCCGTACCCGATCATGGCCCTGGTGCCGATCTCCGACCTGCTGGTCATCGACGACTGGCACACCACCGGGCTGAAGGGCACCGGCAGCGTCAGCACGGTCGCCCGGGACCTGTTCATCCCGCAGGAGCGGGTGCTGCCGCTGCCTGCCGTGCTGCAGGGCCAGTCCGCGTCCAAGGCCAACGCCGAGTCGCCGATCTACCGGGTCCCGCTGCTGCCGGTCGCCGCGGCCTCCTCGGTGGGCACCGCGCTGGGCCTGGCCCGGGGGGCCAAGGAGACCTTCCTCAACCGGCTGGGCAACCGGAAGATCACCTACACCGGCTACGAGAGCCAGCGCGAAGCGCCGATCACGCACCTGCAGGTGGCCGACGCCGCGCAGAAGATCGACCAGCTCGAGTTCCACGCCCTGCGGCTGGCCAACCTGGTGGACACCAAGGGTGTCGAGGGTTCGGCCTGGAAGCTGGAGGAGCGGGCCCGGGTCCGCGCGGACATCGGCACCGTGGTGCGGCTGGCCAAGGAGGCGGTGGACATCCTGGCCGGCGCGAGCGGCGGTTCGTCGGTCTACCTGGACGTGCCGATCCAGCGCATCGCCCGCGACGTGCAGGCGATCAACCTGCACGCGCTGATGAACCCCAACACCAACCAGGAGCTCTACGGCCGGGTGCTGTGCGGCCTGGAGCCCGACACGCTCTACATCTGAGCATGGCCGCGACGAGATTCGCTCCGCCGAAAGGAAAACCATGACCACGACCGAGATCTCGGCCGCCGAGCAGGCAGCCGTCGCGACGCTGCCGCAGCAGCTGCTCGCCTCCTGGGCCTACGCCGACGCCGACGGCATCGCCGACCTGTTCGTCGAGGACGGCACGCTGATCCTGCCGGGCGTGTTCCGGCAGGGCCGTGAGGAGATCCGGAAGTACTTCAAGGAAGCGTTCGACACCAAGTACCGCAGCACCCAGGTGGTCGGCAAGCCGATCAGCATGCGGTTCCTCGGCTCGGACGTCGCGCTGCTGCTCTCCTACGGCGGCGTCCTCGCGGCCGGCGAGACCGAGGTGTCCGACGTGCAGGCGATCCGGGCGTCCTGGCTGGTCCAGCGGGTCGACGGGCGGTGGCGGCTGGCCGCCTACCAGAACAGCACGGCCAAGGTCGGCCTGCCCGACCCCGGCACGAACGGCTGATTCGGGTCACCACACCACAAAGCCCGGCCCCCGGCCGGGCTTTGTGGTCTTTGTTGCCGGCAGTTCCGGAGCACACACACCGGAGGCCGGCGCCCGCGGGCACCGGCCTCCGGTGTGTGTGATCAGGCGGCGTCGGCGGCCTTGGCGCCGGCCGCGGTGAGGCGGACCGGCAGGGACCGGTGGCCGTTCATGATGAAGGTGGGCAGCGGCTGCAGTTCGTCGGCGGGCACCGCCAGGGACAGGTCGGGGAACCGCTCGAACAGCGTGGACAGGCCGACGGTGGACACCATGACGGCGATGCTGGCGCCGAGGCAGTAGTGCGGGCCGTGGCCGAAGGACAGGTGGTACTTGTCCTCGCGGGTGATGTCGAACTCGCAGCGGGACTCGCCGTGCACGGCGGGGTCGCGGCCGATCGCGGCGTAGTTGAGCAGGATCGGGTCGCCCTTGGGAATCACCACGTCGCCGAGGTCGATGTCCTCGACGGCGTAGCGCATCAGCAGGTTGGCGATCGGGGACTCCAGCCGGAGCACCTCGTCGATGACCTCGCTCCAGGAGATCTGGCCGGACCGGACCAGTTCCAGCTGCTCGGGGTGGGACAGCAGCAGGGTGATCGACTTGTCCAGGAAGTTGATCGTGGTCTCGGATCCGGCGCCGAGGATGGCGAAGATGGTGTCGGCGAGCTCCTGTTCGGTCAGCCGCGAGCCGTCCTCGTCCCGGGCGGCGATCAGGTCGCTGGTGATGTCCGGGCCGGGGTTGGCCCGCTTCGAGGCGACCAGGTCGGCGATCGCGCTCCGCCAGCCGACCAGGACCTGCTGGGCCTGCTCGGGCGTGATGGTGGTGTCCAGCATGACGTCGAGCACCTTCGCGGCCGCCACCCGGGCCTCTTCGGACATTCCGATCAGGTCGGCGACCAGCATGCCGGGCAGCGGGTAGGCGAAGGCCGCCTTGAGGTCGACGACCTCGCCGGGCGGAACGGCGGCCAGGTTGTCCAGCAGCAGGTTGGTGATCTCGACGACCCGCGGCCGGATCTCCTCGGTGCGCCGCGGGGTGAACGCCTTGCCGATCAGCCGGCGCAGCCGGCGGTGGTCCGGACCGTACACAGTGGACACGTTGTCCATCGCCACCCAGCTGATCAGCTCCCAGTTCGGCGGGATCTCACCGTTCTGGAACGCCGGCCAGTGGTTCCGGGCGCTCTTGCTGACCTTCGGGTCGACCAGCATCCGCTTGATCACGTCGTGGTGGTTGACCGACCAGACGACGACGCCGCCGGGTAGCTCGACCTGGACGGCGGAACCCTGCGCTCGCAGCTCGTCGGCCTGGGCGTGAATGTCTCGGCCGGTCGGATCCAGGACCGGGCAGCGTTTCTCCATCGGACGTTCTCCAACTCGTGGTAGGCAGACCGGACCAATGAGAATCGTGGCACCGCCGGCAGCGGGCCGACATCTCCCGGAGTGCGGGTATTTAGAGGGAATCGAGCAGGTCGTCGGCCCAGCCCGGGTCGTGCGCGCTGAGATCGACGAAGCCCCCCTCATAGGGCGAACCGGTCCACTGGTAGGTGACGCCCGGGTTGTGCCCGTCGAACCCGCCCGCGGCGAACAGATGCGGGCTGCCCTGGACGGCGTCGCCCTTGGCGGCCTCCCACTGGTCGTAGACCGCCGAGCGACCCTCGCCGCGGCGGATGGCCGCGTCCAGGGCGGCGACGTCGACGTGCTGGCACTGGCCGGCGACGTCCAGGATGACCGCCGGGATGCTGACGCAGCGCCGCTCGGTGTAGAACGCCCGGCGCAGCCCGGCATCCAGTTCGTCGCTGGCGCGCAGGCCGCCGACCTCGGGAAGCTTGGCCGCCTGAACGGCTTCCATCGGGGGCAGCATGGTGACCGGGTAGGTCGACTCGGCGCCGGACCACAGCCGGTATCCGAGCTCCGGGACCTTGGCGCCGATCACGACGATCTCGGAGTCCACGATGAACTTCGGGGTGGGCTCGGAGTTGAACAGCTCCAACGGAAACGCGCGGTGGTCGATGAGCACGTCGGCGCCCCGCCTGGCGATCGCGGCGCGCAGGGTGTGCAGCGCGAGGGTGGCCCACGGGCAGCCGATGTCCGACCACACCGTGACGGTTCCCGGTTCGGGGTTGACCAGAGATTCGGTAGTCATGAGGTTCCTTTCAGCCGGCGTCCACCCGCACCTGGTACTCGGTGACCCAGGTGTCGAACTCGATGAGCCGCTCCAGCACCGCCCGCGCGCTCCACGGGCCGCCCATGGCGTACCGGGCGTCCGGCGACTCGAGCAGCGCCCGGATCCGGTCGGCGGGCACCAGGGAGAGCACCGGGCCGTCGGCGTGCAGCAGTGCCTCGACCCGCTCCCGCAGGGCTCGCACGTAGCTCAGGTCCTGGGTGGACGGATAAGGGTTCTTCTTGCGATCCAGCACGGAGTCCGGGAGCACGCCACGCATGGCGGCCCGCAACAGGCTCTTCTCCCGGCCGTCGAAGGTCTTCATCGCCCACGGGGCGTTGTAGACGTACTCGACCAGCCGGTGGTCACAGAACGGCACGCGCACCTCGAGGCTCGCAGCCATGCTGATCCGGTCCTTGCGGTCCAGCAGGAAGTTCTCCCACCGGGTCAGGTTGAGATAGGACACCTCGCGCATCCGGGCCTGCAGGCCGGTCTCACCGTCGACCGTGGGCACCTCGGCGATGGCCTCGCTGTAGCGCTGCTTGATGTAGTCGGTCAGTCCCAGCGAGTCCCAGAGGCCCAGCTCCTTGAGCGCCCCGATCCCGCCGCCCCGTTCGAACGGGACGTGCCACGGGAACGTGTCCGCGTTGACCGACTCCGGGTCGTGGAACCAGGTGTAGCCGCCGAACAGCTCGTCGGCCGCCTCACCGGACAGGGCAACGGTCACCCGCTCGCGCAGCGCCCGGCACAGCAGCAGCAGCGAGTACTCCATGTCTCCGGTGGACACCGGCAGGTCCTGCGCCCGCAGCGTGTCCCGGCGCACGGCGGAATCCAGGATGTCCCGGTTGTCCAGCATGACGATCACGTGCTCGGCGCCGACGTGGCGCGCCACCTCGACGGCGAACGGCGTGTCCGGGTCCTCCCACTGCACGTTCGCGGCGAACCGCTCGGCATGGCCGGTGAAGTCGACCGAGTACGCCGGCAGCGGCTCGGTGCTGTGCCTGCGCCGGGCCAGCGCGGCGAGCGCGGTCAGCGCGCTGGAGTCGAGCCCGCCGGAGAGCAGGGTGCCGACCGGCACGTCGGCGTACAACTGGCGGTCGACGATGTCCAGCAGCAGTTCGCGGACCGTGCCGATGGTGGTGTCCAGATCGTCGGTGTGCCGGTAGGCCTCGATCGCCCAGTACCGGTGCTTGGTCAGCCCGGCGCGGTTGACCCGGACCAGATGGCCGGGCCGCACCTCGTACATGCCGTCGAACACCGCGTGCTCCGGTGTCTTGACGATGGCGAAGATCTCGCGCAGGCCGTCGGCGCCGACCGCCGCGCGCGCCGCCGGGTTGGCCAGGATCGCCTTCGGCTCCG